>NZ_PSVF01000015.1:0-94055 GCF_002931975.1 Rathayibacter sp. AY1F3
GGGCAGGACGACGCGGCCCGGCCCCGTCGTCCTGCCCCGCGAGGCGCGACCCGCCCCGCCACGGCTTCGACCACGCAGCGGGCCGTCGAGCAGCCCTCCACGTCTGAGGAGCGGTCGCGCACATCCGTCGAGGTCGAGAGGACGTTCCGCCCTCGAGGCGAACGCGGGGAACGCGTGTCAGCGTTTCCCGCTAGCCGGTCGCGACCCGCTCTCCGAATCGCGACCCCTCGCGAAGCCGACCGCGGTGAGGAGAGCGCAAGCGCTCTCCTCACAGTTCAGAACAGATCCGGCGACGGCGTCGACGCGTAGCGGATGGCGACGTCGGCGTGGCGGTCGAAGCGGTAGCCGACTCCGCGGACGGTGCGCACGATCTCCTCGTAGCGGCCGAGCTTGGCGCGGAGGCGGCGGACGTGGACGTCGATGGTGCGCTCGTTCGGTGCGTCGTCGTCCGCGGCGCCCCAGAGCGAGGCGATGAGCTCGGCGCGCTCGATGGTGCGGCCCTCGCGGAGCACGAGGTACTGGAGGAGCTCGAACTCCTTGTAGGTGAGGGGGGTGGTCTCCTCGTCGAGGATGACGCGCTTGCGGGAGATGTCGATGACGACGCCGCCGGGTGCGCGGTCGGGGTCGGGCTCGGCGTCGGAGCGGCGCTTGGCGACGGCGGCCGGGTCCTGCAGCGCGAGGCGGACCACGTCCACGTCGCGGCCGCCGGCGCCCTGCGGGGCGAGGGCGACGGAGGCGTACGTCTCGGCGTCGGGGGCGAGCTGCGCCGTGACGCGCTTGAGCTCCTCGACCAGGCGGCCGAGGTCGACTCCGGCGGCGCGGGCCTTGGCCTCGTCGATGCCGACGTAGAGGGCGAAGCCGCGGGCCTCGGTGCCCTGGGGCACGGCGCGGAGACGGGGAGCTGCGGGCGCTCCGTCGGCGACCGGCTGGAGGCGGGGCGCCTCGGTGGTGGTGGCAGCGGGGACGGTGCGGGTGTGGAGGAGGGTCATGACGAGTCCTTGGCTGGTCGGATCCGGGACGAGTGTCCGAGGGAGCGGATCCGGGTGTGCGCGATCGAGCCGGCCCGCGGTGCGCGGTGGCGGCAGAGTCGGATGCGGGGCATCCAGGGGATCATCCGCGCCTCGGACGCTCAGCCGATCGTGACGATCAGCGGGCGGAGGCGGTGCGGGGATCCGGCGAGGTCAGTTCCTCATGCACACATTCGACAGCACATGACGGGGCCACCGGCCATCATCATGCCGGCATTCCCGATGGCCTCGAGGGAGGTCGGGGCGTGCAGGGTGTCAGTCATGTCCGTCAGTAAAGCGGAGGCCGGTGCGGTGCGTCAACACTTCCGTGGGGATGGACGGCGCGTCGCGGGTGGTTCCGGTGCTCGGGAGGAGGCGCGAGCCGTGTCGGGATTCTCGATGCGCCCGCTGAGCGGGCTGCTCGATCAGCAGGACGGCGGTGCCGGACGGCCGCGGCGGGGGTCGTCGAGACCCTCGCTGCGCCGGCCGACCGGCACGGCTCAGCGGGGCTCCCTGTTCCAGGGCCCGACGCGGGGCCCGCTCGTCCGGGAGCCGGCCGGCTCAGCCCGCGAGGCCGTAGAGGCGGTCGCCCGCGTCGCCGAGGCCGGGGACGATGTAGCCGAGCTCGTTGAGCCTCTCGTCGAGGGAGCCGAGGACGATGGTCACATCGCGGTCGCCGAAGGCCTTCTCGACGGCGGCCAGGCCCTCGGGGGCGGCGAGCAGGCAGACGGCGGTGACGTCGACCGCTCCCCGGTCGAAGAGGAACTGGATGGCCGCGACGAGCGAGCCGCCGGTCGCGAGCATCGGGTCGAGGACGAAGCACTGGCGGTTCGACAGGTCGTCGGGCAGGCGCTCCGCGTACGTGGTCGGCTCGAGCGTCTCCTCGTTGCGCGCCATGCCCAGGAAGCCGACCTCGGCGGTCGGGATGAGCTTGACCATGCCCTCGAGCATCCCGAGGCCGGCCCGGAGGATCGGGACGACCAGCGGCTGCGGGTCGCTGAGCGCGAGGCCGGTGGTCTGCGTCACGGGGGTCTCGATGGTGACGGTGCGGGTGCGGACGCCGCGGGTGGCCTCGTAGGCGAGGAGCGTCATCAGCTCCTCGGCGAGCTGCCGGAAGGTGGGGGAGGGGGTGCGCTTGTCACGCAGCACGGTGAGCTTGTGGGTGATCAGCGGGTGGTCGGCTACGTGGACGCGCATAAGCTCAATCTACTGGCCGGAGCGGCGCCCCACCGGCCGCAGCGGGCCGCCGCAGGAGGGGGAGCGATGCGCGACAGCGATCTCCGGGTCCCCCGCCGCTCCGAGGAGTGGATGGGCCTGGCGCTCGACGAGGCGCGGCGGGCCGCGGGTTGGGGCGACGTCCCCGTGGGCGCGGTGGTCCTCGACTCGGAGGGGGTCGTGCTCGGGCTCGGGCGCAACGAGCGCGAGCTGCGGCGGGATCCGACGGCGCACGCCGAGGTGGTCGCGATCCGCGCGGCGGCCGAGGCCCGCGGCGACTGGCATCTCGAGGGCTGCACGCTGGTGGTCACGCTCGAGCCGTGCGTGCTCTGCGCCGGAGCGATCCTGGCGGCGCGGATCGACCGCGTCGTCTTCGGTGCGTGGGACGAGAAGGCGGGCGCCTCCGGATCCGTGCACGACCTCCTCCGCGACCGCCGGCACAACCACGTGGTCGAGGTGTACCCCGGGGTCCGCGCCGCGGAGTGCTCGCGGCTCCTGCTGGACTTCTTCGCCGACCGCCGCTGACGCCGAACGGCGCCGAACCCCTCAGCTCGGAGCGCCCAGCCACTCCGCCAGCGCGAGCCGCGTCGCCGCGTGCATCCGCTCGAAGCGCTCCGCCGCGACGTCGTCGGCGAGCACGGCGGCGTCGTAGCCCGCCGCTCCTGCCCACTCCCCGTCGCCCTCGAGCCACTGCGCGGCCATCGTGCCGGTCAGCTCGGGGTGGAACTGCACGCCGAGGAGCCAGTCCTCCACGGCGAACGCCTGCACCTCGCCCGCCGGCGACGACGCCAGCAGCGCCGCTCCGCTCGGCAGCGCGAAGGTGTCGCCGTGCCACTGCATCACGTCGACGCCGGCGAGGTGCCGGAGCGGGGAGCCGGCGCCCTCCTCCGTGAGCACGACCGGGCGGAAGCCGACCTCGCGGGCCGATCCGGGATGGACGGACTCGCCCAGGGCGGTCGCGATCAGCTGCGCTCCGAAGCAGACGCCGAGCGTGGGACGGCGGTGGTGCATCCGGTCCTGCAGGAGCGCGATCTCGGGGCTGATGAAGGGGTGCCGCGAGGTCTCGTAGACGCCGGCGCTGGAGCCGAGCGTGACGACGAGGTCGGGGGCGAGGATGTCGATCGCGTCGAGGTCCGTCCCTGCGACGGCGTCGACGGCGAACCCCCGCTCGGTCAGCATCGGCTCGAGCGCGCCGAGCCCGGCACCGCGCTCGTTGACGATCGCCAGGGCCCGGCGCATCTCAGGCGCTCCCGTGCGGCGCGGCCGGCGGGGAGGCGGCGGGCGGAGCGGCGGCAGCGGCCGTCTCCGTCACGGCCGGACGGGTCGCCGCCGATCCTGCGCGTCCACGGTCGACGTCGGGCTCGAGGTAGATCGTGGTGGCGGCGGGGACGGCCTCGCGGATCCGCTTCTCCGCGGCGTCGATCCCGGCGGCCACGTGCTCGAGGGTCTCGGCGGCCGGGAAGGCGAGCTTCGCGGCCACGAGGATCTCGTCCGGTCCGAGGTAGAGGGTGCGCATGTGGATGACGCGCTCGACGTCGCGCCCGGCCTCGAGCGCGGCGCGGATCGAGGCGGCGTCGGCGGGGGTCGCCCCCTCGCCGACCAGCAGGCTCTTCGTCTCGACGCCCAGCACGATCGCCACCACGATCAGCAGGGTGCCGATCATGATCGTTCCGATCGCGTCGTAGATCGAGTCGCCGGTTATCACGGTCAGCCCGACTCCGAGCAGCGCGAACGTCAGGCCGGTGAGCGCGGCGACGTCCTCGAGGAGCACGACCGGCAGCTCCGGCGCCTTCGCCCGGCGGATGAACTGGAACCAGGACTGCGAGCCGCGGACCCGGTTCGACTCCTTCACTCCGGTGCGCAGCGAGTAGCCCTCGAGGCAGATCGAGATCACGAGGACCAGGATCGGCAGCCAGGCGTTCTCGAGCTCGTGCGGCTCGGCGATCTTCTCGATGCCCTCGTAGAGCGAGAAGACGCCGCCGACGGAGAACAGGATGATCGACACCACGAAGGCGTAGACGTAGCGCTCGCGCCCGTAGCCGAACGGGTGCTCCTCGTCGGCGGCCTTCCGCGACTTGCGGCCGCCGAGCAGCAGGAGCAGCTGATTGCCGGAGTCGGCGAGTGAGTGCACGCCCTCGGCGAGCATGGAGGCGGATCCGGAGAAGAACCAGGCGACGAACTTCGTCAGGGCGATGCCGAGGTTGGCCGCGAGCGCCGCGATGATCGCGGTGCCGCCTCCGGATGCGCTCACGTGGTCTCCTCGGGCTCGCCGCTGGATGGTCGGGCCATCCTACGAGGCGCCGGACCGCACCCGGACCCCCTTGCCGCGGGCTCTTCGTAGGATGAGCGGCGTGACCGATGCGCCCGTCCTGCTCCCGTCCATCGCCGTCCTCGGCCTCGGCTCGATGGGGGGCGCGATCCTCCAGGGCCTGCTGGCTCCCGGCGTGCGCGTCGAGGGGGGCGTGCGGGTGACCAACCGCGACTCCGCGAAGGCCGCCGCGTGGGACGGCCACCCGGTGGTCACCGCCTTCGCCACCGCGGACGACCCGGAGGCCAACCGGCGTGCGGTCGAGGGCGCGGCGATCGTGCTCGTGGCCGTCAAGCCGCACATGGTGCCGGACCTGCTCGACGAGATCGCCGACGCGCTCGCCCCGGGCGCGGTCGTCGTCTCCGTCGCCGCCGGCGTGACCGCGGCCACGTTCGAGCGGCACCTGCCCGCGTCCGTCGCCGTGCTCCGCTCGATGCCGAACACTCCCGCGGTCGTGGGCCGCGCCGTCACCGGCCTCAGCGCGGGCACGCGGTCCGGCGACGAGGACCTGGCGCTCGTGCGCCGCCTGTTCGAGACGGTCGGCGAGGTGGTCGAGGTGCCGGAGTCGCAGCTCGACGCGCTCTCGACGATCTCCGGTTCGGGGCCCGCCTACGTGTTCCTGCTGATCGAGGAGCTCATCGCGGCCGCTGTCGCGAAGGGCTTCACTCCGGAGCAGGCGTCGACGATGGTGGTCGGCACGTTCCGCGGCGCCGCCGAGCTGCTCGCGGACTCCGGCGAGGAGCCCGCGGAGCTGCGCCGGCGGGTCACGAGCCCGAAGGGCACCACCGAGCGGGCCGTCGCGGTCCTGCAGGAGGCCGACCTCGCCGCCCTCTTCACGCGGGCGACCGACGCCGCGCTGGCCCGCGCCCGCGAGCTCGCCGCCTCCTGACTCCGCCCTCCTCTCCGCGAGATGCCGCTCGGGTACGCGACACCCCGGAGCGGGCGTACCGGAGCGGCATCCCGCAGAGGAGGAGGAGGGAGGGGGCGCGGGTCAGGAGCCGAGGGCCGCGAAGCGCTCGATGTCGCTGGGGGTGCCGCTGACCACGATGAGGTCGTGGTTCGAGACGACGGTCTGCTCGGTCGCGTAGGTGAAGGGCTTGCCCGGGCTCTTGACGCCGACGACGGTCACGCGGTGCTTGCGGCGCACGCCCGACTCCGTGAGCGTCAGCCCCCGGATCGGCTTGGGCGGGTACATCTTCGCGAGCACGAAGTCGTCGTCGAACTCGATGAAGTCGAGCATGCGGCCCGAGACCAGGTGCGCGACGCGCTCGCCCGCCTCCGCCTCGGGGTAGATCACGTGGTTCGCGCCGATCCGCTCGAGGATCTTGCCGTGCGAGCGCGAGATCGCCTTCGCCCAGATCTGCGGGATCTTGAGGTCGACGAGGTTCGCAGTGATCAGCACGGACGCCTCGATGGAGGAGCCGACCGCGACGACGGCGACCTGGAAGTCCTGCGCGCCGATCTGCGCGAGGGCGTCGAGCGAGCGGGCGTCGGCCTGCACCGCGTGGGTGACCCGCTCCGACCACTTCTGCACGAGACCGGCGTCGGCGTCGATGGCGAGGACCTCGCGGTCGAGGCGGTCGAGCTGGCCGGCCGTGGCGGCTCCGAAGCGCCCGAGGCCGATCACCAGCACCGGGGCGTCGTACCTGATGCGGTCAACCAACGATGGGCCTCTCTTCCGGTCGTCTGAACAACTGCCTCCGCTGGCTCGCGGCGAGCGCGGCGGCGAGAGTCACGGTACCAACGCGGCCCATGAACATCGTCAGCGCGAGGATGTAGACCCCGGACGGCGGCAGCTTTGCGGTGAGCCCCGTCGAGAGCCCGGAGGTCGCGAAGGCCGAGATCACGTCGAAGAGCACGTGGTCGAGCGAGGCCTTGGTGATGTGCAGGATCAGGACGCTCGACACGGCGACCGTCGTCGCGCCCCACAGCACGACCGAGACGGCCAGGCGCAGGACGTCGTTCGGGATCCGGCGGCCGAAGGCCTCCATGTCGTTGTTGCCGCGGGCCTCGGCGAAGGCGGCCAAGAACAGGATCGCGAGGGTCGTGACCTTGATCCCGCCGGCCGTGGAGGCCGATCCTCCGCCGATGAACATCAGCATGTCCGTCACGAGCAGGCTCGAGCCGTTGAGGTCGGGGACCGAGATCGTCGAGAAGCCGCCCGACCGCGTCATCGTCGAGAGGAAGAAGGACTGGAAGACGGTGTCTCCCGCATCGAGGCTGCCGAAGGTCCTCGGATTGTCGAACTCGAGCACGATGTAGAGGACGGCCCCGGCGACGAGCAGGATCACGGAGGTGACCAGCGTCAGCTTCACGTGCACCGACCACTTGCGCGGGCGCCGCCAGCCGCGGGAGAAGGCGTAGATGACGGGGAAGCCGATCGAGCCGAGGAAGACGCCGAGCATCAGGATGCCGAGGAACCAGTAGTCGTCCTCGAACGGGGTGAGTCCCGCGGCGTTCGGGGCGAAGCCGGTGTTCGTGAACGCCATCGCGGAGTAGTAGAAGGAGTGCCAGACGGCCTCGCCGATCGGGATCCCGTCGATCAGCATCCGCGGGAACAGCAGCAGCGCGACGATGATCTCGATCGCGGCGGCGCTGATCGCGACGGTGGCGAGCAGTCCGCCGATCTCGCCCAGGCGCACGGCCTGGCCCTCGGCGACGGGGCCGGAGTGGATCCGCAGCGGATTCGAGTCGCTGGCGACCATGAGCTTCGCCCGGAGCCCGAGGCGGCGCGAGATCGCCAGGCCCATGATCGAGGCGAGCGTCAGCACTCCCAGAGCGCCGATGTTCACGCCGACGAAGATGATCGAGTGGCCGAACGCCGACCAGTGCGTCGCCATGTCGACCGTCGCGAGGCCGGTCACGCAGATCACCGACATCGCGGTGAAGAAGGCGTCGTGCAGCGGAGTGACGGTGCCCGTGGTGCTCGACACCGGCAGCGAGAACAGCAGGGTGAAGACGAGCACGAGCGCCGAGAAGATGAGGATCGCGAAGCGGGACGGCGAGCGTCCGGCGAAGTCGTCGATGAGGTCGCGGGCCCGCTCGAACCCCGACCAGGGGGAGACGGGCGAGACGCCCACGGGGCTGCGGAACTGCTGCCGAACCACCACGGCGGATCCTCCACTCGATCGCGGCCATGCTACCCGCTCGGTGCCGGGCCCCCGGGGCGCTGACTAGCCTGGGCGCATGGCTGACATCTTCGGGGTGATCGCGGACGGGACCCGCCGGGACATCCTCGCCCTGCTGCTCGAGCAGCGGCGGGACGGCTCGGCCGAGGGCATGAGCGTGTCGCGGATCGTGGCGCGCCTCGAGCTGAGCCAGCCGACCGTCTCGAAGCACCTCAAGGTGCTGCGCGAGACCGGCCTCGTCACGGTGCGCGAGAGCGGACAGCACCGCTTCTACGCGCTCGAGTACGCGCCGCTGGCGGAGGTCGAGGACTGGCTGCTGCCCTTCCTCGCCGAGGACGAGGCGGCCGGCGCCCTGCTCGACGCTCCGACCGCGGCCCGGGCGGAGTCGCTGGGTCGGGCGCTCGCCGAGCGCACCCACCAGGTCAGCACCGTGGTGCAGGACATCCAGCGGGGCGTCAGCGAGGGAGCGACGAAGGTGGCGGAGGCGCTGCGCATCCGCAAGTGAGGGGCGCCGAGGAGCCGGAAACGGTGGAGCCCCGGGTCGTGTAAGCTCGCGGGAGCCAGTTTTTCGTAAGCGGCCGCCCGTCGGGCGGTCGACCCCCTGAACGTTGTGAGGTCTTCGTGGGTTCTGTCATCAAGAAGCGTCGCAAGCGTATGGCGAAGAAGAAGCACCGCAAGCTGCTTCGCAAGACTCGCCACCAGCGTCGCAACAAGAAGTAGGCTCGCGCCTCTTCCCACTCGAGCGTCCGCCCTTCCGGGGTCGGGCGCTCGTCTGCGTTCAGGAGATGATCCCGGCGGCGCTCGCCGTCTCGGCGCCCGTCGCCGGGGCCGCCGTACACTGACCGCATGGTGGACGTGGAGCTGACGCTCGTGGGCAAGCCGGGCTGTCATCTCTGCGACGACGCGCGGACCGTGGTCGAGCAGGTGGTCGCCGATCTGGGCGGCGAGGCGTCGGTCGCCGTCTCGGAGGTGTCGATCCTCGACGATCCCGAGCTGCACGAGCGCTTCGTCGAGGAGATCCCGGTGGTGCTGATCGACGGGCGCGTGCACACCTTCTGGCGGGTCGATCCCGCGCGGCTCCGGCGGGCCCTCCTCGATCGCGGGTGAGCTTCGACCGGGCCGTCCGGACGGAAGCACGACCGCGACGTCCCTCTGACGGGGGACGGGACGGCTCGCGATAGCTCGCCTCTCGCCCTTACCCTCGTGAGGGGGGAGTGCGCTCCTCCGTGCGCGGACGCAGATCGTCGCCCGTGGAGGAAGGAACCGCCATGCCGTCATCCCGCCGACTCGCCCTGCCCGCCGCCGCTCTCGCGGCGCTCGTGCTCGGCCTGGCCCTCCCCGGAGCGGCCGTCGCGGCACCCTCCGCCTCGACGGTCTCGACCACGGTCGAGCAGCCGGCCGCGACGACCATCCCCGGCGTGCCGGAGGATCCCGAGCAGCCGGGCGACGGCGGCTCCGACCCCGTTCCCGGCGTCCCCGAGGAGCCCTCCGTTCCCGGAGTGCCCGAGGAGCCGGCAGAACCCGAGCAGCCCGCGCCCGTCGACCCCGCGCCCGTGGACCCCGCGCCGGTCGATCCGGCACCGGTCGACCCCGCGCCCCAGCAGCCGAGCCAGCCCTCCACCGGCGGCGGATCCACCGGCGGCGGCTCGACCGGCGGCGGCCAGCAGGGCGGCTCCGGCGGCGGTCAGCCCTCCACCGGCGGCGGATCGTCCTCCGGCGGCTCCGGCTCCGGCGGCGGCACCACCGGCGGAGCGACGCCCGGCGGCACCTCCGGCGGCGGCACCACAACCGGCACCACCACGTCCGGCACCGCCGGCTCCTCCGGTGCGGGCGCCGTCACTCCGGCGGCGTCGGCCCCCGGACGCACCGAGCTCGGCACCTCGACCGAGGGCGCGAAGCCGGCGGCCGGTGCCGCGACCGCGGACGTCTTCCTCACCCGCGAGCTCGCCGTGCAGCCGGAGGCGCTCACCGTCGAGCTCGCCCGCTTCTACGGCGTCGGCTTCTCGTACACCGGCTTCGCCAGCGGAGAGGCCGTCTCCGCGGTCCTCCGCGACCCGAACGGCACCAAGACCCCGCTGACCCTCGAGGCGGGGAGCGGCACCGCGACCGTGCCGACCGCGCTGATCACCAAGTCGGGCGCCTTCACGGTCGACCTCACGGGCGACCAGGGCTCCGCCGCCAAGGTCGTCTTCCGGCTCGCGCCCTCCACCGGCAACGGCCTCCTGCTCGAGCCGCGCGAGCTCGGCGACGGCAGCACAGAGGCGCCCCGCGGCGCCGTCTGGGGCTTCGACGCCGACGAGGAGGTCGCCGTGGGCGCATTCGAGACCTCCGGAGCCCGCGCCGACCTGGCCGCCGGCGACGTCGCCGTGCAGTCCGACTCGATCGGCTGGGCCGAGCTGGCGCTGGGCGACGCGGTCGTCGCCGACCCCGACCCCTCCGTCTACTGCGTCGTCGCCTTCGGTCGCGAGTCGCACCGCACGGCAGCCGTGACCGTCTCCTACCGTGACAGCGACACCACGGCCGCACCGTGGGAGGCGCAGCAGGTCTGCGGCACCGCGATCAGCGCCGCGCGCACCGCCTTCATCAGCACGGCCGCCTCGGCGGGACCGGCCGGCATCACGCCGACCACCGCGCTGATGATCGGCGGCGGTGCGGTCGCCGCGTCGCTCGTCGCCTGCGCGGCCGTCCTGGTCGTGATGCGCCGCCGGCGCATGAACACGGACCTCTTCATCGGCGGACCGCTGCCGCGCACGCAGAGCGACTGACGCGTCCCGAGGACGAGGGAAGGCCCGCGGGACGCGATCCCGCGGGCCTTCCCTCGTCCTCTTCCGGCGCTCAGCCGGCCGCGGTGAAGCGGAGGAGGATCGTCCGTGCCTCCGGCCGCAGCTGGAAGTCGGGCCACACGTCCGGACCGCACGCACGGGAGCCCAGGCCGTGCTGGGCGGCGTCGATCACGAGGACCGCGCGCTCCGACGCCGGCAGCTCGTGCGGGTGCGCGGCGGCCGTGATCTCCTGCGGCGTGTGCCTCGCCAGGGTGAAGCCGGGGAGGCGTCCGTGCAGGTCGCGCGCGGCTTCGATGCGGAGCCGGGGCGAGCCCGCCTCCGTCAGCGTCAGCTCGCGCACGCTGCTGCGGTGACCGCTCTCCTGCGGGCGGGCGTACGGAGTCGTCAGCCGGTCCATGTCCGCCGTGAAGCGCCCCACCCGCGCGGCGCGGAGGCTGTCGGGGTAGGACTCGAGCGGGCCGGTGCCGAACCACTCCGCGCCGTCGATCGACGCGGGCAGGTCGATCCGGATGCCCAGCCGCGGCCAGACGGAGTCCCAGCCCCGGGTCGGCACGAGGTCGACGCGGAGGACCGTGCTCTCCCCGTCGACGCTCCAGCGCTCCTCCATCAGGAGTCCCGCATCGAGATCCGCGGCCGAGAAGCGGGTCACGCGGCGGAGCCCGGCGGAGGCGTCAACCTCCTGCACGCGGCCGACCAGGCGGTCGAGTCCGGCCTCGCGCCAGCGGGCGGCGGAGGAGGGGGCCGGCATCCCGCGGCCGTCGCCGTCGTACGGGTCGCCGGTGACGTAGCCGGGGAAGCCCGCGCCCTCGTCGTTGTCGGTCGGGGCGCGCCAGAGCTCGGCGCGCGGTCCGTCGACGGGCAGGCCGGCGAGGGAGGCGAGCCGGCCGTCGCGGAATCGCGCGACTCCGAGCGCGCCGCCCTCGAGGGGCGGAGCGGCGCGGACGGCGCGGGTCCACGCGGGCACCGCCGACGGCACGGCGAGGAGGTGCTGACCGGTGGAGAGCACGTGGCCCTCCTCCGCCCAGGCGGTCGAGGCGTCGAGGACCGCGTCGACGGTGAGCCAGGTCTCGCCGCCGGGGCGCACCTCGAGCGGGGGGAGCTCCACGTGCACGGCGTCGCCGGCCGCGATGACCGGGGCGTCGAGCACTCCCTCCGCGGTGACCCGCCCGTCCCGCTCGACCCGCCACGCGAAGCGCAGATCGGCGGTGGAGGCGTCGTGCCGGCGATTCTCGATGACGACGCCGTCGCCGCGGACCGTGAGGCGCACCGGAGCGACGATCTGCTTCCACTCGAACAGGCCCGGGCTGGGCGTGCCGTCGGAGAGCACCATGCCGTCCATCACGAAGTTGCCGTCGTGCACCACCTCGCCGAAGTCGCCGCCGTACGCGTAGTACTCGACGCCCTCCGGCGTGCGCGCCCGCAGGCCGTGGTCGCGCCACTCCCAGACGAAGCCGCCGTGCAGCCGCGGGAAGCGGTCGACGAGGTCCTCGTACTGGTCGATCGCTCCCGGGCCGTTGCCCATCGCGTGCACGTACTCGCAGAGCAGGAAGGGCTTGGAGCGCTGCCGAGCGGACTCGCCGGGGGAGCAGCCGAGCAGCGGAGTGAGCGAGCCGTCGGTGCCGATCCGCTCGGTCTCGGGGATCGAGGAGTACATCCGCGAGTACACGTCGGTGTACGCGCCGGTGTAGTCGCCCTCGTAGTGGACGGGGCGCTCGGGGTCGCGGCCGTGCACCCAGGCGGACATCGCGGCGAGGTTCGCGCCGGTGCCCGCCTCGTTGCCGAGGGACCAGAGCACGATGCTCGGGTGGTTCTTGTCGCGCTCGACGGTCCGCTCGATGCGGTCGAGGTAGGCCTCTCGCCAGGCGGGGTCGTCGCTGGGGTTGCCCGCCCAGCCGACCCGCTCGAAGCCGTGGGTCTCGAGATCGCACTCGAGGACCACCCAGAAGCCGAGCTCGTCGGCGAGGTCGAGCAGACGGGGATGCGGCGGGTAGTGGCTGGTGCGGATGGCGTTCACGTTGAAGCGCTTCATCATCGCGAGGTCCTCGCGGGTGGAGTCCTCGTCGAACGCTCGACCGCGGTCGGGGTGCGTCTCGTGGCGGTTGACTCCATGGAAGACGACGCGCTCGCCGTTGACCAGGAAGCGGTCGCCGCGGATCTCGACCGTGCGGAAGCCGAGCCGCAGCGAGACCGTCTCGCCGGCGGAGGCGAGCGTCGCGTCGTAGAGGCGCGGAGCCTCCGCCGACCACGGCTCGACCTCGGGGACCTCGATCGCGGCGATCTCCTCCGCCGAGGCCCAGACCGTCTCGATCCCGAGCCCGGGCACGCGCAGCGTCAGCGGGAACGCGTCGGCCGCGGCGGTCACCTCCGCCTCGATGCGGCCCGCGCCGCCGGCGAAGGAGGAGCGCAGCCACACGTCCTCGATCCCGCCGACGGGGCGCGCGAGCAGGTGCACCGAGCGGAAGATCCCCGGCAGCCACCACTGGTCCTGGTCCTCCACGTAGCTCGAGGCCGACCACTGGTGCACGCGGACCACGACGAGGTTCTCGCCCGGGCGGACGACGCCGGTGACGTCGAACTCCTGCGCGAGCCGGCTGCCGGAGCCGATCCCGATCTCGACGCCGTTGACCCAGACGCGGTAGCGGGACTCGACCCCGTCGAAGCGCAGGACGACCGCCTCGGCGGAGTCCCACTCCTCCGGGACCACGACAGTGCGGCGGTAGTCGCCCGTCGGGTTCGCGTCCGGCACGAACGGCGGCTCGGTCGGGAACGGGAACTGCACGTTCGTGTAGACCGGCAGTCCGTAGCACCCGTCGCCCTGCAGCACCCAGTGCGAGGGCACCGGCATCAGGTCCCAGCCGGAGTCGTCGAACGACTCGTCCCCGACGGCGTCCACGCCCTCGCCCTCCGGCAGCACGCCGGCGCCGCCCGGGGTCCCCGGAGCGGCGGGGAGCAGGCGGAAGCGCCACTCCCCGTCCAGCGGGAGCGCCGGGGCGTCGGTGTGCAGCCACGAGCGGGGGGCCCGGCGGCGGCCGGAGCCCGGTCCGGTGTCCGTCAGGTAGTGGGAGGTCGTCGGGGGAGTCGTCACTTCACGGAGCCTTCCGTCAGGCCGCCGCGCCAGAAGCGCTGCAGCACGATCATGGCGATGGCGAGCGGGATGATCGACAGCAGGACGCCGCCGGTCGTCAGCTCGTAGAACTCGGGCAGGCGGTCGACCTGTCCGAGCCAGTTGTTCAGTCCCAGTGTGATCGGGAACAGGTTCGTGTCCGAGAGCATCACCAGGGGCAGGAAGTAGTTGTTCCAGATCCCGACCAGCTGGAAGAGGAACACGGTGACCAGCGCGGGAGTCAGGATGCGCAGCCCGAGCGTGTGGAAGATCCGCAGCTCCCCGGCGCCGTCGATGCGCGCCGCCTCGATGATCGCGGTGTCCACGGTCGCCTGAGCGTAGATCCGGCAGAGGAACAGCCCGAACGGCGAGACGAGCGAGGGGATCAGCACGCTCCAGTAGGTGTTCGCGATGCCCATCTGGCTGAAGAGCAGGAACAGCGGCAGAGCGGTCGCGGTGCCCGGCACCAGGACGCCCGCGAGGATCGTCCCGAACACGAGCCTGCTGCCGCGGAACTCGTACTTGGCCAGCGCGTAGCCGCCCGCCGCGGCGAGGTAGGTCGCGAGCAGGGCGCCCACTCCGGCGTAGAGGACGGAGTTGAGGAACCAGCGGACGAAGATGCCGTCGCCGTAGGTCAGCACCTGCGTCAGGTTGTCCCAGAGCGCGAACGTCGGGGCGAACCAGAAGCCGTAGGTGGCGAAGAGGTCCTCGGTCGTCTTGGTCGCCGCGACGACGACCCAGTAGACGGGGATGAGGAAGTAGACCGCCACGACGACGAGGATCGCGGTGACGATGATGGTCGAGGCGCGGTTGCGGCCGGCCGAGCGGTCGGGCCCGCGTCCGGCCTTCACGGGGCGGTCGGCGGTGACGACTCCGGTGGTCGTGGTCGGCGGGGTCTCGGTGCGGCTCATGACGACCTCCTGTTCGAGATCGAGAGGAACGTGAAGGAGAGCAGGAACGCGACCAGCGCGATCAGGACGGCCTGGGCGGCGGCGACGTTGTAGTCGTTGTAGGCGAAGGCCGTGGTGTACGCGCTGAGGTTCGGCGTGTACTGGCTGTCGATCGCCGGAGCGACCGTCTTCAGCACCTGCGCCTCGGCGAACAGCTGGAGCGTGCCGATGATCGAGAAGATCGTCGTCAGCACCAGCGCGGGGCGGATGAGCGGCAGCTGGATGCTGCGGGCGACGCGCCAGGTGGAGGCGCCGTCGACCTTCGCCGCCTCGTAGAGCTCGACCGGGATCGCCTTGAGCTGGGCGACGATGATCAGCATGTTGTAGCCGGTGTAGCTCCAGAGCGAGATGTTCGCGATCGACCAGAGCACGGTGTCCGCACCGAGGAAGTCGGGCTGGAGCCCGACCACGTTCGCCGCGTCGATGAGCGGGCTGAGGCCGGGCACGTAGAGGAACGACCACAGGATCGTCGCGATCACTCCGGGCACTCCGTAGGGGAGGAAGTAGGCCGCCCGGAAGAAGCCGGGGAACTTCGCCGACGCCGACTCGAGCATCAGCGCGAGGACGGTGCAGAGGGCGATCATCACCGGGACCTGGACGATGCCGAAGAGGAACATCCGCCCGATGGAGGCGATGAAGTTGCCGTCGGCGAGGGCCTGCGCGTAGTTGTCGAAGCCCGCGAACCCGCTGGTGACCCCGGCCTCGCCGAAGAGGCCGGAGCGCGTCACCTTCGTGAAGCTGGAGCCGACGGCGACGACGATCGGGACGATGAACGTGAGGACGAACAGGGCCAGGAAGGGTCCGAGGAGGATCCATGGGGCGCGGGCGACCGCGCGGCTGCGCCGGGGCGCGCCCGGCGTCCGCGTGGTGGCCGCGACCGCGGCGGCGGCGGGGGAGATCGTGGTGGTCATGCGGAGGCCCTCCTGATGCTCAGGCCCTTGTTCTCGAAGACCGTGATGATCTGCTGCTCCGCCTCGGCGACCGCGTCCACGAGCGAGAGCCCCGACGCCTTCTTCCGGAAGCCGTCGCTGAGGATGTTGAAGGACTGCTGCGTGACGGGCCACCAGGACCAGTCCGGGTTCTGCTCCTTCGATGCGGGCACGAGGACGTCCTCGTTGTAGTTCTGCCCGCTGAAGAATTCGCTCGGACCCTTGCGGGCCGTGCCGATCTCGCCGACCGCGGGAGACCAGCCGATGCCGCTGTTGGCGATCATCGCGTCGATGCCCTCCTGCGTGGTGGTCATCCAGACGGCGAACTCGATCGCCTCCTCCGGGTGCTTGCTGCTCGAGAACACCGCCGCGGTCGATCCGCCGAGGAAGCTCGAGCCGAAGCCGGTGTCGCCCCAGACGGGCATGGGAGCCGCGCGCCACTTGCCCGCGCCTCCGCTGACCCCCTCGATCAGGGCGTCGCCCCAGCTGCCGGTGGCGCAGGAGGCGATGCCGCCCTTCGCCGCGGCCGCGAACCACGCGGGGGAGTAGGCGCCGTAGCCGGTCTGCACCAGGTCCTGGTCGATGGCCGTGTCGAAGAAGGAGGCGACGCGCGTCGTGGCGTCGTCGGTCATGTCGATGACCCAGCCGTCCTCCTCCGGGCGCAGCCACTGCGCGCCGGCCTGCGTCGCGAACGCGGCGAAGACCGAGGCGTCGGCGAGCGGGAAGCAGTCGATGTAGGAGCCGGCTCCGCGCAGCTCCGTCGCCACCGCGGCCCAGTCGTCCCAGGTCGTCGGCGGCTCCGCACCCACCTTCCCGAACACCTCGGGCTGGTAGAAGAGCGCCATCGGGCCGCTGTCCTGCGGGATGCCGTAGACGCCGCCGGTGTAGCTGACCTGGCCCCAGAGAGTGGGGTCGTACAGGTCGCGGTACTGCTCGACGCCGTACCGGGTGAGGTCGACGAGGCCGTTGACGAGCATGAACTCGGGGACGGAGCGGATCTCGACCTGGCCGAGGTCGGGCCCGCCGCCCGCGGCGAGGGCCGAGTAGAGCTTCTGGTACCCGCCCGCGTTGCCGCCAGGGATCCAGACGGCCTCGACCTGGATCTCGGGATGCGAGGCGTTCCAGACGTCGCAGACCTTCTGCAGGTCCTTCAGCCAGCCCCAGTACTGCAGGCGGACCGGGCCGTTGGCCGGGGCGATCGTCGGCGCCGTGTTGACCGAGACGGTGCCCGGTGTCGCGCAGGCCGTCAGGCTCCCGAGTGCCGCGGTGCCGAGACCGGCGGCGATGAGCTGTCTCCGGGTGAACGGATGCATCTTCCCTCACTTCGTCGTGGTGGAGAGCCGGGGAGTCTCACCCGGCGATGATCGGGACGCTACCACGAATTCGAGTAGGTACTCGAAATTGGCGGGACTGCTCCTCCGCCGCCGCTACGCTGGCCGTTCGAGGGGCACGGCGAGGCGCCTCCAGTGCTGAGGAGGGGTCCATGGCGGAGGCGACGAGGCGACGCGGCCCGTACGCGAAGTCGGCCGAGCGCCGCCGCGCCATCATCGAGGCCGCCCACCAGGTCTTCGCTGCACGGGGCTACGCCCGCGGCTCCCTCCAGGAGGTCGCCGACCGCGTCGGGCTCAGCCAGACGAGCCTCCTGCACTACTTCCCGTCGAAGACCGACCTGCTCTTCGCGGTCCTCGAGCACCGCGACCTGATCACGGGCGACGGTTCCTCGCCGCCGGACCCGGAGGAGGGGCTGGTCGCCGGCATCCTGCGGCAGACCCGCTACAACGAGACGGCGCCCGGAGTGATCGAGCTGTACGCCGTGCTCTGCGGCGAGTCGACGACGCAGGAGCACCCGGGGCGCGACTTCTTCGCCGCGCGGTTCCGCCGGCTCCGCAGCGAGTACGCGGCCGAGCTGCGCGAGCTCCAGGCCGCCGGGCGCCTGCGCGAGGGGTCTGATCCGGAGCGGGTGGCGGCGTCGATCATCGCGCTCTGGGACGGCGTGCAGCTGCAGTGGCTGCTCGAGCGCGACGCGGTGGACATGGTGGCGTGCCTGGCCGACTACCTCGACCTCGTGGTGCTGCCGGCTCCCTAGCCGCTGGCGCGAGGAAACCCCGGCCCGTCGAGGGGAACCGCCGTCCGCGGCGGTCTCGATGGTCCGGGGTTCCCGCGACCGTGGTGCGCGCCTAGGGCAGCAGGCGGGTCGGGCCGCGGAACAGGTAGGTGACCTCGCGGAGGTTCGCCTGGTTCAGCATCAACATGATCACGCGCGAGAGGCCCATGCCGAAGCCGCCGTGCGGCGGGACGCCGTAGCGGAAGAAGTCGAGGTAGAACTCGAGCTCCTCCGGGTCGAGGCCCTTCTCGCGGGCCTGCTCGACGAGGACGTCGACGCGGTGCTCGCGCTGCGCTCCGGTCGAGATCTCGACGCCGTTGTAGATGAGGTCGTAGCTGTTGGTGATCGTCCCGTCGCCCTCGCGGCGCATGTGGTAGAACGGCCGGATGCTCGACGCGTAGTCGGTGAGGAACACGAAGTCGTGCCCGAACTCCTCCTGCACGTAGGCCGCGATGCGGCGCTCGCCCTCGGGGTCCATGTCGTCGTCGGCGCGGGGCACCTCGTAGCCGCGCTCGGCGACGATGCGCTTGGCCTCGGCGAGCGGGATGCGCGGGAACGGCGTGGTCGGGACGGTCAGGTCGATGTCGAAGAGCGCCTTGACCTCGGCGCCGTGCTTCTCGACGACGGCGGTGAGGCCGGCGACCATCAGCTGCTCGTGCAGCTCCATGACGTCCTCGTGCGAGTCGATCCAGGACACCTCGGCGTCGACGCTCGTGAACTCGGTCGCGTGACGCGAGGTGAAGCTCGGGTCGGCGCGGAAGGCGGGGCCGACCTCGAAGACCTTGCCGAAGCCGGCGGGCTGCGCCATCTGCTTGAAGAACTGGGGGCTCTGCGCCAGGTAGGCCTTCGTCTCGAAGTACTCGACCTCGAAGAGCTCGGCCCGCGACTCCGAGGCGCTCGCCATGAGCTTCGGGGTGTGGATCTCGATGAAGTCGTGCTCGATCCAGTACGTGCGCAGCGCGTGCTCGAACGTGGTCTGCACACGGGCGATGAGGTTCTGCTCGGGACGGCGCAGGTCGAGGAAGCGCCAGTCCATGCGCTTGTCGATGCCGGAGTCGGGCGCGATCGGCGCCTCCGGGATCGATGCGGCGACGACCTCGAGCGTCTCGAGCTTGACCTCGATGCCGCCGAGCTTCACGCGCTCGTCGTGCTTGAGCGCGCCGGTGACGGTGATGAAGGAGCCCTGGGCGAGGCCGGAGATCTCCTCGGTGATCGCGAGGCGCGCAGCCGACGCGTCGTCGCCCTCGACGGCCTCGCGCACGGCCGGGTTCACCAGCTGCACGGCACCCGACTCGTCGCGCAGGACGACGAACTGCACCTTCTTCTGGTCGCGCACGGTCTCGACCCAGCCGGACACGCGGACGGGTCCGTCCTCGAGCGCGGCGAGCTTCTTGACAGTGGTTCGGGGGAGGCGGGTCTCGTCGGTCACGGTAGGGGAGTCTACTCGGGGGCCGCCGGGCGGCGACGGGTAGCGTCGGAGCATGAGCACCGCACTGATCACCGGCGCGTCCTCCGGCATCGGCCTCGCCTTCGCCCGGGCGTTCGCGCGCCGCGGCTGGAGCCTCGTCCTCGTCGCCCGCAGCGAGCAGCGCCTCCAGGAGGCGGCGGCCGGGCTGCGCGGCCTCGGCGCCGCGGCGGTCGAGGTCCTGCCCGCCGACCTCGGCGACCGCGAGCAGGTCGAGCGCGTGCGCGCGCGGCTCGTCGATCCGGCCCGGCCCGTCCGCGTCCTCGTCAACAACGCCGGCTTCGGGATCGACGGGACCTTCGCCGAGCCGGACGTCGCCGCCCAGGACCGCGCCTTCGAGGTGATGGTGCGCTCGGTCGCCGTGCTCTCGGGCGCGGCGGCCGAGGCGATGACCACCCGCGGCCGCGGCGCGATCCTCACGGTCTCGAGCGTCGCGGGCTTCGTGCACCTCGGCCCCTACTCCGCGGTGAAGGCGTGGGCGACCGCCTTCGCGCAGTCGCTGGCCGTCGAGCTGCGCGGCACCGGCGTCCGCTCGGCCGCGCTCTGCCCGGGCTGGGTGCGCACCGAGTTCCACGAGCGGGCGGCGATGGACACCTCCTCCATCCCCTCCTTCCTCTGGCTCGACGCGGACGCGGTGGTGGAGGAGTTCCTCCGCGACGTCGCGCGCGGCTCCGTCGTCTCGGTGCCGTCGGTGCGCTTCGGGGTCCCGATGGCCGTGGTACGGCACCTGCCCGGACCGCTCGTGCGGCGGCTGTCGGCGGCGGTCTCGGCGCGCCGCTGAGGCTCCGCTCAGGTCCGGCTCAGGCGACCCTTTCCCGGCGTTCCCCCACGCCGCGTTCCGTACACTTGACGCTCGTGGTTGCCGATCAGATCCATCTCGTGCGGCACGGCGAGGTGTTCAACCCCGACCGGGTCCTCTACGGACGACTCCCGAACTTCCGGCTCTCGGATCTGGGCC
This sequence comes from Rathayibacter sp. AY1F3, assembly GCF_002931975.1. Lineage (NCBI taxonomy): Bacteria > Bacillati > Actinomycetota > Actinomycetes > Micrococcales > Microbacteriaceae > Rathayibacter > Rathayibacter sp. AY1F3. The sequence continues at coordinate 19,951 of NZ_PSVF01000015.1, forward strand.
ACCGCATGGCCCGCTCCGCCGCCGACGACCTGCTCGAGCGCCGGCGCCACGTCACGGCGCTGATCGCGTCGCCGCTCCAGCGCACGCAGGAGTCCGCGCAGCCGATCTCGCAGGCGTTCGAGCTCGAGATCCGCACCGATGAGCGGGTGATCGAGCCGAGCAACCGCTTCGAGGGGAAGTCCCTCGCCGCGCGCAGCTCCGCCCTGCGGAACCCCAAGCACTGGCCGTGGCTCCGCAACCCCTTCGAGCCCAGCTGGGGCGAGCCGTACCTCTCCATCTCGGCGCGGATGTACGCGGCGATCGAGTCGGCGTGGGAGAGCACGGAGGAGGGCGACGCTGCGATCGTCAGCCACCAGCTCCCCATCTGGACGGTCCACCGCGCCCTCGCCGGCGAGCGCCTCTTCCACGATCCGCGCAAGCGCCGCTGCGCCCTCTCGAGCATCACGACCCTCGAGCGCCGCGGCGACGGATTCGTCGAGGTCGGCTACTCCGACCCGGCCGCCGGCCTGCAGGGCCTGGCCACAGACGTGGGAGCGGTCTGATGCGCCGGACGGGGCGGCTCCGCGCCGCGGGCGTCCTCGCGCTGGCCGCCGCGCTCGCGCTGACGGGCTGCTCCGAGGATCCGCTCGCCGACCAGTACCGCAATGGCAGCAACAAGGGCTACATCTCGGGGGACGGCACCGTCACCGAGATCGCCGCCGCCGACCGGGACGACCCCATCGTCTTCTCCGGCACCGACGAGACCGGCGCCACCATCGACTCCGCCGACCTCGCCGGGCAGGTCGTCGTCGTCAACTTCTGGTACGCCAGCTGCGCCCCGTGCCGCGCTGAGGCCGCGGACCTCGAGACGGTGAACACGGAGTTCGCCGACAAGGGCGTGTCGTTCGTCGGCGTCAACGTGCGCGACCAGGCCCCCACCGCGGCCGCCTTCGCCGAGACCTTCGGGCTCGGCTACCCCTCCATCGTCGACACCGACTCGTCGGTGCAGCTCGCCTTCACCGGCACCGTCCCGCCGAACGCCGTGCCCACGACGCTCGTCCTCGACAGGGAGGGGCGCGTCGCGTCGCGCATCCTCGGCCAGCTCCAGGAGGCGTCGATCCTCTCGACCCTCGTGGGCGACACGCTCGCCGAGGGGCAGTAGCGGCGTGGGCGACATCGTCGTCAGCGGTCAGCTCCTGCTGGCCGTGCCGATCGCGCTCCTGGCCGGGCTCGTGTCCTTCGCGTCGCCCTGCGTGCTCCCGCTGGTGCCCGGCTACCTCGCCTACGTCGGCGGATTCACCGACGCCGACGAGCGTGCGGCCCGCGGACGCCGCCGGGTCGTGCTGGGCGTCCTCCTCTTCGTGCTCGGATTCTCGCTGGTGTTCGTCCTCTACGGTGCGGCGGCGGGCACGGTCGGCTTCTGGCTGCGCCAGTACACCGACCTGATCACCCGCGTCCTCGGGCTCGTCGTGATCGCGATGGGGCTCGTCTTCATCGGCCAGTTCTCGTTCCTCCAGCGCACGCTCCGGCCCGGGATCCGTCCCGCCACCGGGCTGATCGGAGCGCCGCTGCTCGGCATCGTCTTCGGCGTCGGCTGGACGCCCTGCCTCGGCCCGACGCTGAGCTCGATCCTCGCCCTCAGCTACGGCGTGGGCTCGCCCTGGCGCGGCGCCCTCCTCGCCCTGGTCTACTGCCTCGGACTCGGCATCCCCTTCCTCCTCGTCGCCTTCGGCTTCAGCTGGGTGACCAGCACGCTCGCCTTCGTGAAGCGCCACATCCGCGTGGTCAACATCCTCGGCGGCGCCGCCCTCGTCCTGATCGGAGTCCTGATGGTCACGGGCATCTGGAACACCCTCGTCTACGGATCCCTCTCGGCGGTGATCGATGGCTTCCAGCCGGCGATCTGAGCCCGAGGAGAGCACGCGCCGCCCCGACGAGGCCGCGCAGCGGAGGACGGACGCCTCCTTCCGCCCCGCCGACCACTACGACTCCGACGGCACCGTCACGCAGCCGGCGCTCGGGTTCACCGGCTGGCTCCGCTGGATGTGGCGCCAGCTCACCAGCATGCGCACGGCGCTGTTCCTCCTGCTGCTGCTGGCGATCGCGGCGGTCCCCGGATCGCTCGTGCCGCAGCGCTCCTCCGACCCCAACGGCGTGACCCAGTACTTCGTCGACAACCCCGACCTCGCACCCCTGCTCGACAAGGTGCAGGCGTTCGACACCTACACCTCCGCCTGGTTCTCGAGCATCTACCTGCTGCTGTTCATCTCCCTGATCGGCTGCATCGTCCCGCGCACGCGCCACCACTTCCAGGCCATGCGGTCGCGGCCGCCGCGCACCCCGGCACGCCTGCAGCGCCTCGCCGGCTACACCGTCCGCGAGGTCGAGTGCGCGACGGAGGAGGAGGCCGTCGCCTCCGCCCACTCCGTCCTGCGCCGGGCGGGCTACCGCGTCGAGCGCTACGACGACCGGCGCGGCCGCTGGTCGAGCGTCTCGGCCGAGCGCGGCTACCTCCGCGAGACCGGCAACCTGGTCTTCCACTCCGCCCTGGTCGGCATCCTCGTCGCCGTCGGAGTGGGCGGCGGGTTCGGCTACAGCGGGCAGCGCGTGCTGGTCGAGGGCTCCCAGGGGTTCGCGAACAACCTCGCGGCCTACGACTCCTTCAACCCCGGTCGTTTCTTCGACAGCAGCCAGCTCGACCCGTACCAGCTGACCCTCGACAGCCTCGACGTGAAGTACGAGGAGCAGAACCAGTCGGCGCTCGGCCAGCCCGTCGACTTCACCGCGAACGTCACGACCTCCGAGCGCGGCGGGGGCACCGAGGACCGCACGATCAAGGTCAACGACCCGCTGGCGATCGGCGGCACGAACGTCTACCTCCTCGGCAACGGCTACGCCCCGACGATCACGGTCCGGGATCCCTCCGGCCGGGCGATCTTCACCGACTCGGTGCCGTTCCTCCCGCAGGACGCGAACCTGACCTCCGTCGGCGTCGTGAAGGTGCCGGACGGGCTCTCGGAGCAGCTGGGCCTCACCGGCTTCTTCTACCCGACGCAGGACACGCTGGCCTCCGGGGCGTCGACCTCGATCTTCCCCGACCTGCAGTACCCCGTGCTCTCGCTGAACGTCTTCGCGGGCGACCTCGGCCTCGACGGGGGAGTGCCCACATCGGTCTACGTGCTCAACACCGACTCGCTGACCCGGCTCACCGGCGGCACCACCGGCGTCGCGCCGATCACCCTCAAGCCCGGCGACACGGCCGAGCTCCCGAACGGGCTCGGCAGCGTGACCTTCGACAACACGGGCGCCGACCCGACGCGGATCGGCACCGACAGCGTCAAGCGCTTCGCCTCGTTCGACATCCACCACGACGCGACCCAGGGCTGGGTGCTGCTCTTCGCGATCCTCGTGCTCGCCGGACTCCTCACCTCGCTGTTCGTCCCGCGGCGCCGCGTGTGGGTGAAGGCGACCGCCCAGGACGACGGCGGCCTCCTCCTCGAGTACGCGGGACTCGCCCGCGGCGAGGACCCCCAGCTGGTGCGCGCCGTGCGGACGATCGCCGACCGGCACGCCCCGCTCGACTGACCCGCCTCCCGGACGCCCCGGAGGCCCCTCCACAGGCGCCGCCCGGCTGGGCAGGGGCCGAGTCTGTGCAAGCGCGAAGGGGCGGGCGGGGCGGCGAGCGATTACCCTGAGGAGGTGATCGCGACCCTCTCGCAGTACTCGGTGCTGTGCCTCTCCTCCGCCATGGGCATCTACGCCATGGCGTTCGTCTTCTTCGCGATCGACCTCGCCCGCCGCGCCTCCCTGGCCGACGGCGAGTCGATCGAGGTCGTGCAGGAGGCGGAGCGCGTCGCCTCCGCGGCCGCCGCCGACCGCGCGGCCAGCGGCAAGGCCACCGTCGCCGCCGCAGGCTCCGGACGCACCGCGACGCTCTCCCGCATCGGCAGCCGCGTCGAGGACGAGGTCTACCGCGCTCCCGCCCGCTCGAAGACCATGCGCATCGGGTTCTCGCTCACGCTCCTCGGCTTCGTGCTGCACCTCGCCGCGACCGTCCTCCGCGGCGTCGCCGCCGGCCGCGTCCCCTGGGCGAACATGTACGAGTTCTCGATGACCGGGACGCTCATCATCATCGGCGTCTTCCTCGCCGTCCAGCTGCGCTGGGACCTCCGCTTCCTCGGAGCGTTCATCACCGGCCTCGTCCTGGTGCTCCTCGGCATCGCGACCGTCAACTACTACGTCGCCGTCGTCCCGCTCCCGCCGGCACTCCAGTCCTACTGGCTGGTCATCCACGTGCTCGTCGCGATCCTCGGTACCGCGTTCTTCGCCCTCGGCTTCGCGCTCTCGGTCACCCAGCTCCTCCAGGCCCGCCGCGAATCCTCCGGCGACAGCCCCCGCTCGGTCCTCCGCTTCCTGCGCACCCTGCCCAGCTCCCTCACCCTCGAGAACCTCGCCTACCGCGTCACGATCCTCGGCTTCATCCTCTGGACCTTCACGCTCATCGCCGGCGCAGTCTGGGCCGAGAAGGCCTGGGGCCGCTACTGGGGCTGGGACACCAAGGAGGTCTGGACCTTCATCATCTGGACCATCTACGCCGGCTACATCCACGCCCGCGCCACCCGCGGCTGGCGCGGCACCCCCTCCGCCTGGCTCGCCATCGTCGGCTTCGCCGCCGTCATGTTCAACTTCGGCGTCGTCAACGTGTTCTTCAAGGGACTCCACGCCTACTCCGGCCTCGACACCGGCATGTGATCGGCGGGGCCTGGCGGGGCCGCTCGCGGCGTTGTCGGCGACGAACGTAGCTCCGCTACGCCCGACCCCTCCGCCTTGCGATCGGGTCGGCGGGGCCTGGCGGGGCCGCTCGCGGCGTTGTCGGCGACGAACGTAGCGCCGCTACGCCCGACGCCTCCGCCTTGCGATCGACCCCACCAGGCCCCGCCGACCGCCCACCAGGACGCGCACTGGGGACGGCTCCGCTTCGCGGTCGCCGTGGGGGAGTGCTCCGCTTCGCGGTCGCGGTGGTGGGTGGGCTCCGCTTCGCGGTCGGGTCTGCGTGGGCTCCGCTTCGCGGTCGCCGAGGTGGGTGGGCTCCGCTTCGCGATCGCCGTGGGGGAGCGGTCGCCGTGGGGGAGCGCTCCGCTGCGCGGTCGGGTTCTGGGGAGCTGCGCTTCGCGGGAGGGCGGGGGGACGGCGGTCGACGGGACATGCTGATCGAGTAGTGAGCAGCGCGAGTATCGAGAACCCCTGACACGAACGCTCGGAGCGAGCCTGTCGAGTTCCCGCGTACGGAAGCGCCGGGTCGGCGCGTGCTGATCGAGGAACGGGCGTGTCGCGGCCGGGGGCACGGACGGACTTCGGGTGGCCCCGCGCGGGTCAGACGGCGGTGACGACGTCGATGAGGTGGGGGGCGAAAGGGGCGTCGAGGGCGAGGACGACGCGGGTGCGGGCGTCGGAGGGGTGGACGCCGCGGTAGATGCCGCGGAGGTCGGCGACGGTCTGGCCGCGGCCGGGGCCGTGGGTGGCGTCGACAGTGACGTGGACGCGCGGGGCGGAGGTGAGGGCGACGGCGTCGACGGCGATCGCGGCGGCCATGGGGTCGTGCATGGCGGCGGTCCGCTCGCCGAAGTGGCCGACGTAGAAGTCGAAGTAGAAGTCGAGCGCCTGCCCGATGGCCTGCGCGAGGGGATCGGGCGACGCGAGCAGGACGGCGCGGTCCTCCTCCGTCAGCAGGTGCCGCATGGTCACGTCCAGGGGCACGAGCGTGAGATCCCAGTCGGCCGCGACGACCTCGGCGGCGGCCGCAGGGTCGTGCCAGATGTTGGCCTCCGCCACGGCGGTCACGTTGCCGGGGACCAGCGCGGCTCCGCCCATCACGGTCACCGAGTGGACGAGGGACGCGATCTCCGGGTGCGCACGGAGGGCGAGCGCGAGATTCGTCAGCGGGCCGATCGCGACCAGCCGCAGCTCGCCCTCGTGCTCACGAGCGAGACGGAGGAGGAGGTCGGCCGGATCCTCGTCGACCGGCTCGCCGCCCTCGGGCAGCGCGACCCCGCCGATGCCGTCGTCGCCGTGCACGTGCGGAGATCCGCCGGCGTAGTCCTCCTCGAGGAAGTGGTGCGCCCCCACGGCGACCGGCACGTCGTCGCGGCCTGCCAGCGCGAGCAGGCCGAGGCTGTTGACGGCGGCCCGGCGGGCGTCGGTGTTGCCGCTGACCGTGCTGATCCCGACGAGGCGGGCCCGGGGCGAGCGGAGGAGGTACGCCAGGGCGAGCGAGTCGTCGATGCCGGTGTCGCAGTCGAGGAAGACGGGGACGGTCGATGCGCTCACGGTGCTCCGATGCTCGAGGGTGGGGGACGCGTCGGGCACCGGCGGCCGACGCTCCCATTCTGCCGCTCCTCGGACGCGGCGCCCGCCGCCGACGATCAGAGCAGCGCGTAGGAGTCGCGGAGCCGCGCCCGCCACCAGGCGAGCCGCTCCGGCGACACGGCGTGACGGGAGAGGAGCTCCTCCGAGACCTCCACGCGGCCGACGGGGATGCTGCCGTCGACCGGCCGCAGCGGCCGCTCCGTGACGTCCGCGGCGAGGAGGGACGCGGTGCCGAGTCCGCAGTCGAAGGGCAGCTCGGGGAGCGCCGCGGCCAGGGCGGCGCCCATGGCGAGTCCGACCGAGCTGTCGATCGCGCTCGAGACCACCGCCGGCAGCCCCGCCTCGGCGACGAGCGCCAGCGCCCGGCGTGTCCCGCCGAGCGGCTGGGCCTTCACGACCAGCAGGTCCGCGGCTCCGGCCCGGGCGACGGCGAGCGGATCGGCGGCCTTGCGGACGCTCTCGTCGGCGGCGATCGGGATGCCCATGTACTTCACCCGGTAGCGCAGCTCCGCCAGCTCGTCGACGCTCGCGCACGGCTGCTCGACGTACTCGAGGTCGGACTCCGCGAGGGCGTGGACGGCGTGCTCGGCCTCGTCGAGGTTCCAGCCGCCGTTCGCGTCCACGCGGATCCGGCCCTCCGGACCGAGCAGGCGGCGGACCTCGACGACCCGGGCCACGTCGTCGGCCAGCGTCTGGCCGCGCTCGGCGACCTTCACCTTCGCCGTGCGGCAGCCGTGGTAGCTCGCGAGCACGGCGGCGACCTCGTGCGGTGCGACGGCCGGGATGGTCGCGTTCACCGGGATGCGGTCGCGCAGCGGTGCCGGCTGCTCGCTCCAGCCGTAGTCGATCGCCGCCCGGAGCCACGCCGCCGACTCCTCCGCGCCGTACTCGAGGAAGGGCGAGAACTCGGTCCAGCCCTCGGGGCCGCGCACGAGCGCGATCTCGCGGTTGTCGACGCCGCGGAAGCGGGTGCGGAGCGGCAGAGCGACGACGCGGAGTCCCGCGTCGATCTCGCCGAGGGAGGGGAGCGGGGAGGCGGGCACGACGTCGTCCATCCGGCCATTGTCCACCGGCCGGGGCGACGCGGCGGCCACCCGGGCGCAGGAGGTCGGCGACGCGCGCGCAAGCCCCCGGGGTCCCACCTCCGAGCGCCGCCGAGGTGCCAGACTGACGAGGCTGCCGTTGGAGTCCGGAGGAGTGCGATGAGCCAGATGCCGATGAGCCCGCCGCCCGCGCCCGCCCCGGGCCCGACGCAGGGCTCCGTCCCCTCCCACCGCCCGCTCGGCAGGGGCGCCTGGATCGCGCTGGGCACGAGCCTCCTCGTGGGCGTCGTCTACACCGGCGTGCTCGGCACGCTCGTCGCCGTCGGAGTGGGCGGCGCGCTCGACTCCGCCGCAGGCAGCGCGTCGACGAGCGCTCCGGCCGAGCCGTTCGGCGACCCGACGGACGACCCGTTCGGCAGCGGGGACCCGTCCGATCCGCTCTACGACTACCCCGGCTACCAGGACGGCGACGCCGCGACGATCCTCGGCCAGCCGTCCGCGGAGGACGTGCGCGCGAGTGCCGAGAAGGCCGTCGCGGCCGTCGAGGGCGCCGTCCCCGAGGAGTGGACCTCGGCCGACGACGAGTACTACGAGCAGTCGCAGAACGCCTACGGCGGGCCCTCCCTCCTCTACGACTACATCTCGGCGACCGAGTACGCCGCCGCCGACGTCTCGACCGACGCCGACAGGCAGGCGGCGGTCGACCGCTTCACCGCAGCGCTCTCGCCCCTCGGCTTCGACGACGTCGAGGTGGCCGACACCCCCGAGGAGTGGTCGGAGGCGGGCTACGAGCTCGACGGCGACCTCTCGGACGAGGAGGCCTCGGCCGCGCTCTGGATCGTCACCGCCCGCTCCTCCGCCGACCTCGTGCCCGCGATCGAGCTGGGCCTCGTCGACCTCGACGCCGATCCGACCGGCCTGGTCGCCGACATGCTCGACGGAGTCGGCCTCTCGCCGGACCCGCAGGGCGCGTTCCTGGCGGGGTACGCGAACGGGGTCCTCCAGGACGAGGACCGCGGCGAGTTCACCGACCGCCTCGAGGAGTACGGCGGAGTCGCCACGACCTGACCGGGCGCTACAAGCAAGCCCGTCCGCCCGCAAGCCCGAATCGGTGCACCGCCCGCGCCCTACGGTGAGGGGATGGCTGCACCCCGCTCGACCAGGCCCCTGCGCGACTACGCCGCGATCGGAGACGGTCGCACGGTCGCCCTGATCGCGAAGGACGGCAGCGTCGACTGGATGCCCGTCCCGGACCTCGGCTCCACCCCCGCCTTCGCCGCCCTGATCGACGCCGAGTCCGGCGGCTGCGTCGAGCTCGCCCCCGAGGAGCCCGCCGAGGTCTCGCGCGCCTACATCCGCGACACGAACGTCCTCGAGACCACCTTCACCACCGAGTCGGGCACCGTCCGCGTGACGGACGCGCTCGTCACCGGGATCGCGGGCCGCCTCCCGTGGGCCGAGCTCGCGCGCCGCGTGGACGGTGTCGACGGCGAGGTGCGGATGCGGTGGGCCGTGCGTCCCGGAACGGGACTCGGCCGGTTCTCCCCGTGGATCCAGAACGCCGACGGCCGCTCGCTCATCCGCGCCGGAGACATCACCATCGGCGTCACCGGGCAGGAGCACGGGCCCGACGGCGACGACGCGCCCTCCGGCGCCGGCGACGAGCTGACGGGCTCCTTCGTCGTGACCGCGGGGAAGGACGCCGTGCGGCACGTCCTGGTCGTGTCGGCCACGCACGACGAGCCGCTGCACTTCCCGGTCGCGAAGAACGTCGACCGCGGCATCGACCGCACCATCCGCAGCTGGCAGGACTGGTCGGAGGAGTTCTCCTACGACGGCCCGTGGTCCGAGGCCGTCCAGCGCAGCGCCCTCGCGCTCAAGCTGCTGATCTACTCGCCCACGGGAGCCATCGCCGCGGCCGCGACCACGTCGCTCCCGGAGTCGCCCAACGGTGGCAAGAACTGGGACTACCGCTTCGCCTGGGTGCGCGACGCCGCGTACACGATGCACGCGCTGGTGCGCTTCGGCCTGCGCGAGGAGACGCACGCCGCGCTGTCCTGGCTCCTCCGCACGATCAAGGAGCACGGGCCGGACCTGCACATCTTCTACGGACTCGACGGCTCCATGCCGACCGTCCTGGAGGAGTTCGACGTCCCGGGCTACGCCGGCATCGGCCCGGTCGTCGCCGGCAACGCAGCGCAGAGCCAGCTGCAGCTGGGCGTCTTCGGCGACCTCTTCGACATCTGCCGCATCTACGTCGACGAGGGCAACGTCCTCGACATCCAGACCGGTCGGCTCCTCGCCCGCGTCGCCGACACCACCTGCGACCTGTGGCGGAACCGCGATGCAGGAATGTGGGAGCTGGAGGAGGAGCAGCACTACACCTCCTCGAAGATGGGCTGCTGGCAGGCGCTCGACGCGGCCGTGCACCTGGCGGAGCTCGGCCAGGTCGCGGGCAGCCCCGACCGATGGCGCTTCGAGCGCGACCGCATCCGGGAGTGGATCGAGGAGCACTGCTGGTCCGCGGAGCTCGGCTCCTACGTGATGTACCCGGGCAGCGAGGAGCTGGACGCCTCGGTGCTCCTGCACGCGCCCAGCGGCTACGAGCGCGGCGAGCGGATGATCTCCACCATCGACGCCCTGGTGAAGGAGCTCGGCCGCGGCGCGCTGCTGTTCCGCTACTCCGGCATGGAGGGCGAGGAGCACCCGTTCGTGGCCTGCTCGTTCTGGCTCGCCTCCGCCCTGGCCTGCGTCGGTCGGCACGACGAGTCGGTCGCCCTGATGGACGAGCTCGTCGCCACGGTCCCGAACGACGTCGGGATCATGTCCGAGATGATCGCGGTCGACGACCTGGCCTTCTGGGGCAACCTGCCGCAGGGGCTCAGCCACCTCGCGTTGATCAACGCGGCCATCACCATCGAGGAGCTGGCGCCGGAGAAGGTCGGCCGCGCGTAACCCCGCCGACGGCGTCCGCGCAACCCGTTGAGGGCCGGCTCCGAGGGGCGTAGACCGGTACCACCCCCTCGCACCGCACCCACAAGGAGCACCTCAGCATGGATCTCGGGATCACCGGCCGCACCGCCCTCGTCACCGGAGGCGACTCCGGCATCGGCCTGGCCACGGCGCAGCTCCTCCTCGCCGAGGGCGCGACCGTCGTGATCACCGACAAGGACCAGGCGGAGCTGGACCGGGCCGCGGCCGGGCTCGACGCTCCGGAGGGCCGTCTGCACGCCTTCGCCGCCGACGTCACCAGCACGGAGCAGCTCGCCGAGCTGCACCGCCGCGTGGCCGGAGCGGTCGGCGCGATCGACATCCTCGTGCAGTGCGCCGGAGTCACGGGGGCGCAGGGCCTGTTCCACGAGATCGACGACGAGGGCTGGACCAGCACGCTCGAGGTCGACCTGCTCGGGCCTGTGCGGCTCGTGCGCGAGTTCCTCCCCGACCTCCGCACCGGAGGCTGGGGCCGGCTCGTGCTCACCGCCTCCGAGGACGCCGTGCAGCCCTACGACGACGAACTGCCCTACTGCGCCGCGAAGGCGGGCGTCCTCGCCTTCGCCAAGGGCCTCTCGCGCTCCTACGCGCAGGAGGGCCTGCTCGTGAACACGGTCTCCCCCGCGTTCATCCGCACTCCGATGACCGACGCGATGATGTCGAAGCGCGCCGAGCAGAGGGGCACCTCGGTCGACGAGGCGATCTCGTCCTTCCTCGACGAGGAGCGGCCGTACATGGAGCTGAAGCGCCGGGGCGAGGCCGAGGAGGTCGCAGCCGTGATCGCCTTCCTCTGCTCCGACCGCGCCTCGTTCGTGAACGGCTCGAACTACCGCGTCGACTCCGGATCCGTCGCCACGATCTGATCCCCGCAACCACGGGCCCCGCCCAGCGCGCGCACCCCGCGCGTGCGGGCGCCGTCCAGCCGAAGAAGCCAGACTCGGGGCGGGACACCGCACCCGGCACTGCAAGAGAAAGGAACGGTCCATGACCACCACCCTCGAACGCCACGTCGAAGCCCCCGCGGGCTCCGGTGCCAAGACCAGCCGCCGTCAGAACGCCGAGAAGGGCTTCAAGGCCTCCAAGGAGCTGCTCGACAGCCTCCAGATCGTCCTCGTCGACCTGATCGAGCTCCACGTCCAGGGCAAGCAGGCCCACTGGAACGTCGTCGGCAAGAACTTCCGCGACCTCCACCTGCAGCTCGACGAGATCATCGAGGCCGCGCGCGAGTTCAGCGACGACATCGCCGAGCGCATGCGCGCCCTCCACGGGATCCCGGACGGCCGCAGCGACACCGTCGCCGCGACCACCACCCTCCCCGAGTACCCGCACGGCGAGATCGACACCGCCGAGACCGTCGACCTGGTCACGATCCGCCTCGAGAACACCGCCGCCACCATGCGCGAGGTCCACGACCAGGTGGACGAGGAGGACCCGACCAGCGCGGACCTCCTCCACGCGATCATCCAGAGCCTCGAGCAGTACGCCTGGATGGTGTCAGCCGAGAACCGCACCACCTCCGCCGCCAAGTAGGGGCGAGCACCGGCAAGGGGACTCCGCGTCAGCGGGGTCCCCTTCCGTCTGCCCGGGCGGTGTCGAGTCGCCGTGCAGTCCGGATCAGTAGGGTCGTGGCATGAGCACGCAGGTCTCCGAACTGTTCGACGCCCACCGCTGGGCGGCCGTCGACGGCTTCGACGCACTCGAGGACATCACCTACCACCACGACCGCTCCGGCCGCATCGCGCGGGTCGCGTTCGACCGGCCCGAGGTCCGCAACGCGTTCCGGCCGCGCACGGTCGACGAGCTGTTCCGCGCCCTCGAGGACGCCCGGACGAACCCGCGCATCGGTGTCGTCATCCTCACCGGCAACGGCCCGAGCCCGCGCGACGGAGGCTGGGCGTTCTGCTCGGGGGGAGACCAGCGGATCCGCGGCCGCGACGGCTACCGGTACTCCGACGGCGAGACCGCCGAGGGCATCGACTCCGCGCGGAACGGCCGCCTGCACATCCTCGAGGTGCAGCGCCTCATCCGCTTCATGCCGAAGGTCGTCATCGCGGCCGTCCCCGGCTGGGCCGCGGGAGGCGGGCACTCGCTGCACGTGGTCTGCGACCTCACCCTCGCCTCCGCCGAGCACGGGCGCTTCAAGCAGACGGACGCCGACGTCGGCTCCTTCGACGCGGGCTACGGCTCGGCGTACTTCGCCCGCCAGATCGGGCAGAAGGCCGCGCGCGAGGTGTTCTTCCTCGCGCGGGAGTACTCCGCGCAGCGCGCCTACGAGATGGGTGCCGTGAACGCGGTCGTCCCGCACGCCGAGCTCGAGACGACCGCGGTGGAGTGGGCCGAGACGATCCTCACCAAGTCGCCCACGGCCATCCGGATGCTGAAGTACGCGTTCAACGCCGTGGACGACGGCCTCGTGGGCCAGCAGCTCTTCGCGGGCGAGACCACGCGCCTCGCCTACGGTACCGACGAGGCCGTCGAGGGACGCGACTCCTTCCTCGAGAAGCGCGAGCCCGACTGGTCGCCGTTCCCGTGGCAGTTCTGAGCCGGAGGGCACGCAGGTGACCCGCCCGCTCGCCGGTGTCGACGCGACGGTCGAGGCCGTCCTCCTCGCTCTGCGCGCGGCCCTGGACGGCAGCGGCCCGGCGATCCGCGTCTCCGCCCCCGGCGCCGCGACCGCCTCCGATGGGGCCGTCGTGCCCCAGCGCGTCGCCGTCGTCGTCGAGACCTCGGGCTCGTCGGGGCCGCCGAAGCGGGTCGCGCTCTCGACAGCGGCCCTGCTCACCAGCGCCTCCGCGACCCTCGCCGAGCTGGGCGGGCCGGGACGCTGGCTGCTCTGTCTGCCGACCCACTACGTCGCGGGACTGCAGGTGCTCGTCCGCTCGCTGACCGCGGAGGCCGACCCGGTCGTCCTCCCGGCCGGCGGCTTCGACGCGGCGGCCTTCCTCGCTCTCGCTCGGACGATGCCGGCAGGGGAGCGGCGTTACTCCTCGCTGGTCCCCGTGCAGCTCGCGCGGCTGCTGGACCTCGCCGAGCGCGATCCCGCCGCGGCCGAGGCGCTCCGCTCGTTCGACGCGCTCCTGATCGGCGGCCAGGCGACGCCGCAGCCGTTGCGGGACCGCGCCGCCGCCCTCGGTGCGCGCATCCGCCTGACCTACGGATCGAGCGAGACGTCCGGCGGCTGCGTCTACGACGGCGTCCCGCTCCACGACGTGCGGATGCGCGTCGAGAACGGGCAGGTGCTGCTCGGCGGCCCGACCCTCGCGGAGGGCTACCTCGACGCCGACGGCGCGATCGACCACGAGCGCAGCGCCTCCGCCTTCCTCGAGCTCGACGGGGAGCGCTGGTACCGCACGGGAGACGCGGGGTCGATCGTCGACGGGCGCCTCCGGGTGACCGGTCGGCTCGACCGCGTGATCGTGTCGGGCGGGGAGAAGGTGTCGCTCGACGCCGTCGAGGCCGTGCTGCGCGAGGGGACCGTCCCCGACGCGGTCGTCGTGCGGCGGGCGGACGAGCAGTGGGGCGAGGTCCCGGTCGTCGTGACGGCGGAGGAGGCTCCCGCGCTCACCGACCTGCGCGCCCTGATCGCCGACCGCCTCGGGCGCGCCGCCGCTCCCGCGGCCGTGCTGCCGGTCGGCCGCATCCCCCTCCTCGCCTCCGGGAAGCCCGACCGCCGCGCCCTCGAGGTGCTCGCCGAGCAGGCCTGACCGGCTCCGAGCGTCGACGGGCCGGTGGGTAGGATTCCCTCCGTGTCGAGTACGAGTCGCAAGAAGAAGTCCTCCAGCGGCCGCCCCGGGGGCAGCCCGCGAACGGTCGTCGTGAAGCCCGCCGGTCCCCGCGAGTGGATCGCCGGCGCCCGCCTCCGCACCCTCCCGCTGGCCGTCGCCCCCGTGCTCATCGGCACCGGAGCGACCCAGGTCGTCGACGAGGGCTGGCACTGGGTGCGCGCCCTGCTCTGCCTGGCCGTCTCGCTCGCCCTGCAGATCGCCGTCAACTACGCCAACGACTACTCCGACGGCGTGCGCGGCACCGACGCCAACCGCGTCGGACCCTCGCGGCTGACCGGCTCCGGAGCGGCGAAGCCCCGCCAGGTGCTCACCGTCGCCCTGGTCTTCTTCGGGATCGCGGCCGTCGCCGGCCTCGTGCTCACCGCCCTCTCGGGGCAGTGGTGGTTCCTCATCGTCGGCGCGGCGGCGATCGCGGCCGGCTGGTTCTACACCGGCGGACGCCGCCCCTACGGCTACCTCGGGCTCGGCGAGCTCTTCGTCTTCGTGTTCTTCGGCCTGGTCGCCACCGTCGGCACCACGTTCGTGCAGATCGGCCGCACCAACCAGGAGTCGTGGCTCGGCGCCGTGGCGGCGGGCCTGTTCGCCTGCGCCGTGCTCATGGTCAACAACATCCGCGACATCCCGACCGACCGCCTCTCGGGCAAGCGGACCCTCGCGGTGCTCGCGGGACCGGCCGTGTCCCGCGCGATCTACACGGGTTTCGTGCTGATCCCGTTCGGCATCGCGGTGATCCTCGCGCTGTTCTACCCGCTGGCGTGGCTGACGCTCTTCGTGCTTCTGATGATCCTGCCGGCCATCCTGATCACCCTGACGGCGAAGACGGCGAAGGAGCTCATCCTGGCGCTGCAGCTGACAAGCCTGGGCGGGCTCGCCTACGCGATCATCCTCGGGGCGGCGCTGGCGTTCTAGAGCGGCGGCTCGCACGAGGCGGGCTCGGGTGGGCCGGATTCGGGTGATACCGGCTGTTGCGTGCCGGGCCTGGTGCGAGCGGGGTCAGCGCGTCCGAGGGGGGCCCTCGCCGGCGGGATCGCCCGGCTCAGCGGTCGTCGCGGGTCGCGTCGACCGCGGCGTCCTCGACGTCGTCGTCGGTCGGAGCGCGCGGGACGTCCTTGCGGCGCTCGTAGATCGCCTCCGCGATGCGCTCGCGGGGCTTCCTCAGCAGGATGTAGGAGAGGGACAGGCTCGCGATCGCGGCGACGAAGCCCGCGGTGACCGCGGCCGTCAGCTCCGAGTCGACGAAGGTGCGCGCCGGCAGGTACACCAGCACGAAGACGCCGGCGAACATCGCCAGGCGCAGGAGCGAGTAGACGACGACCGCGCGGCTCAGTTTCACCGGGACAGTGTACGTCGGCCCCTGCACGCGCTTCCGTGAGCACCGTGGGAGCCTCCTGTCCAGCGTCCGTGCGGACCCTCCCCGACGGGGGTGCCGGACGTAGACTCGTGTCCATGATCCGCCTCGTCATCGGCCTGCTCGTGGCCCTCGCCGTCTTCACGGTCTACACCGTGATCGACGTCGCGATGAGCAACCGTCACGCCGTGCGGGCGATCCCGAAGTGGTCCTGGCTCCTGGTGGTGCTGATCCTCCCGGTCATCGGTGCGGGACTGTGGTTCTGGATCGGCCGTCCCCGCAAGCAGCGCGCCGCCGGCCGCCGCTACACCGCTCCGGACGACGACCCCGACTTCCTCGGCACCCTCCGCACCGAGCGCGACCCCGAGGAGGAGCGCCTGCAGGCCGAGCGCATCGCCCAGCTCGAGCGCGACCTCGCCGACATGGACGAGCAGGGCGAGGCCGACGGCCCCGGCCGCCGGGATGCCTGAGCACCGGCCGGTCGCCCCCTCCACCCGATTCGCGGTCGACCTCCTCACCCGCTTCGTCGCGCTCGGCGTCCGCGACGTCGTCGTCGCTCCGGGCTCCCGCTCGCAGGCGCTCGCCCTGGTGGCGGCCGAGCTCGAGACCCGCGGCGACGTCCGGCTGCACGTGCGGATCGACGAGCGCTCCGCGGGGTTCCTGGCGCTGGGCCTCGCCCTCGAATCCGGGATGCCGGCGCTCGTGATCACGACCTCCGGCACGGCGACCGCGAACCTGCACCCGGCCGTGCTCGAGGCGGACGCCTCGGACGTGCCGATGATCGTGCTGACCGCCGACCGGCCCGACGAGCTGCGCGGCATCCGCTCGAACCAGACGGCCGAGCAGCGCGAGCTGTACGGGCGTGCCGTGCGGCTGTTCGAGGACGTCGCTGCTCCGGACGACGCCTCCCGGCCCGAGGACGCGCGTGCGCTCGCCGATCGTGCCGGCACCGCGGCGCGGCGCGGGCCGGTCCACCTGAACCTCTCCTTCCGCGATCCGCTCTCCTCCGCTCTGCCCGACATGGAGCGGATCGAACCGGTCTCGTCGCCCTCCGTCGGATCCGGGATCCCGCGTGCCGTCGTGACCGCCGGTCCTGGTGAGCCGCTCACGGTCGTCATCGCCGGGGACAAGGCGGGCGCCGCGGCCGAGGAGATCGCTCGCGCCGGCGACTGGCCGCTGCTGGCCGAGGTCTCCTCCGGCGCACGCTTCGGACCGCAGCTCGTCGTCGCCTGGCGGCGCCTGCTCGGCGAGCCCGACTTCGGCGGACGCATCCGCCGGGCGATCGTGCTCGGACACCCGACGCTCTCCCGCGAGGTCCCCGAGCTGCTGCGGCGCGAGGACGTCGAGGTGATCGTCGTGGACGCCGTGCGCGAGCAGTTCTACAACCCCGGCCGGCGCGCCCGCCGCGTCGGAGGCGTCGACGTGGTCCGCCCCGAGGGATCGCCGCGTCCCGAGCGCGGCGAGCGCGCCTGGGCCGGATCCTGGGTGTCCGCGAGCCGCGCCCTGACGGTCGACCTCGACGAGCTGGACGAGGTCCCCGACGCCGGGTCGATGTCGGTCGAGGACCGCCGCGGCTACGCGCGCAACGCCCTCGCCGCGATCAGGGCACCGCTCACCCGCGACTTCGTCGTCGCCGCGGTCTGGAAGGTCACCTGGCCGCACGACCGGCTGCTGTTCGGAGCGTCGCGGCTGATCCGCGTCGCCGACGGGACCCTGCCGGGCAAGCGGATATCCGTCCTGGCGAACCGCGGCCTCGCCGGCATCGACGGCACGATCTCGACGGCTCTCGGGATCGCGGTGGCTTCGCAGGCGACCGAGCAGGGAGCCGGCGGAGTCACCCGGGCGGTCCTCGGCGATCTCACTCTGCTCCACGAGGCCGGCGGCCTCCTCCTCCCGCCCGGAGAGCGACGCCCGCGCGTGCAGCTCGTCGTCGTGAACGACGGGGGCGGCACGATCTTCGACGGACTCGAGGTCGCGTCGAGCTCGCATCCCGATGCGTTCGACCGCGTGCAGTTCACCCCGCAGAACGCCGATCTGGAGGCTCTCGCGCGCGCCTACGGGTGGGGCCACCGTCGTGCGGCGACGCGCGGCGAGCTGGAGCAGGCGCTGACCTCGCCGGGTGACGGGCCGGGCATCGTGGAGATCCGGCTCGAGCGCTGAGTCCGCGCGGGTCCGGTCGGACGGTCCTCCACAGGTCGTCGTCGGACGCTGTTCTCCCGGGGACGCCTCGTTCGAGCTCCGCAGCTCGTCAGCTGCTGCTTCGCTGGAGGAATGGCTGATGCGGAGACCGTGCGAGGAGAGGTCCTCGCCCTCGGCGACCGGGCGGCGGCGCTCGCGAGGAGCGCCTCCCCGGTGCTCCTGTCCGCGGCGGAGGCGCTGCACGCGGGACACTGCGCGGCGATGACCTGTCCCGACGCGTTCGCCCGAGGCTCCTCGGCGGACAGCAAGGATGCGACGGACCTCGTCGAACGGTCGATCCGAGCGGAGTTCGCCGTCGCCCTCGGGGTCTCCGAGCGCACCGCCGCCAGGGAGCTGCTGCACGCCTCGCTCCTGATGGAGGAGCTGCCGCGGACCCGCTCCGCGCTCGCCGACGCCAGAATGCGCTGGGAAGCCGGCCAGCTCATCTGCTCCGTCGCGGCGACCCTCCCCGCAGCGGCGCGCGCGGCCTACGACGACCGGGCCGTCGACCTCGCGGAGACGCTGACCCCGGGGCAGCTGCGCCACGCCCTCGCGCGGGTGCGGGAGGAGCTGCACGACGAGCCCCTCGTTGAGCGGCACGCTCGCGCCCGCGAGGACCGCCGGGTGTGGATGACAGCCGGGATCGACGGCATGGCGACGGTCTGCGCGCACGTCCCCGCGCCCGAGGCCGTCGGAGCGCTCGCGCGGCTCGACCGCATCGCGAGGGATCTGCGGGACGGCGCCGAAGGGGACCGCGATCTGCGGACGCTGGCGCAGCTCCGCGCCGACGCGTGGGCCGACCTGCTCTGCCACGGGGACGTGGCGGGGACCACTCCGGAGGGAGCCGCGGCGCCCTCGACCGGGCTGCAGGCCGAGGTGAGAGTCACCGTGGCGGCGAGCACCGCCGCAGGTGACGACGAGGCGGCCGCCGAGCTCGACGGCTACGGGCCGATCCCCGCCGAGGCGGTGCGAGCGCTCATCGACGACGACGCCGCCTTCACTCCCGTGCTGACCGACGAGGAGACCGGCGCGGTCGTCTCCGTCGGGCGCCGCCACCGCCTCCCGCCGCCGAGGATGAGGCTGCTGGTCCGCCTCCGCGACCAGACCTGCCGCTTCCCGGGCTGCACCCGGCCGGCGTCCTCGACGGAGACCGACCACAGCGTCGAATGGCGGAACGGGGGAGAGACGACTCCCGACAACCTCGCCTCCCTGTGCGTCGCCCACCACCACGTGCGCCACGGCGACCGCTGGACGTATCTGCTCCATCCGGACGGCACAGCGGACTGGACCACACCGACCGGCCGTCGCGTGACGACCCGGCCGCCGGCACTGCCCGGGCGTCCGCCGGTGGGCGCAGGACGACGGCCGGGTGCTCCCCGGCTCGAGAGCGACCCGGCGGGGTAGCCGACGGCTTCAGCGACTCCCGACGTGCGTCATGCCAGCGCGTCGGTGATCGGGCGGAACTTCATGCGGGTCTCGGCGAGCTCGGACTCGGGAACGCTGTCGGCCACGATGCCGGCGCCCGCCCAGGCCGTGACCGCGCCCTCGGCCGTGACCTCGGCGCTGCGGAGTCCGACGGCCCACTCGCCGTCGCCGTTGCCGTCGATCCAGCCGACGGGTCCTGCGTACCGACCGCGGTCGAAGGGCTCCAGGTGCTCGATGAGCGCAAGGGCGTCGGCGGTCGGAGTGCCGGCCACTGCCGCGGTCGGGTGAAGAGCATCGACGAGATCGAGCGCGCTGGAGGAGTCGCCCAGAATTCCTCGCACGTCCGTCGCGAGGTGCCAGAGATTCGGCAGGCGCAGCGTGAACGGGGCGGCGCCCGCCGTCAGCTCCCGTGTGTGGGGCTCAAGTTCCCGGACCAGACTGGCGAGAGCGAAAGCGTGCTCCGAGCGGTCCTTCGGACTCTCGAGCAGAGCGGCCTCCACGTCCGCGTCGGCGAGGGGATCCTCGCCTCGTGCGGCCGTGCCGGCCAACACCCTCGCCGAGATCTCGCCCCGATCGACCGCGACCAGCGTCTCCGGACTGGCGCCGAGGAATCCGTCCACGGCGAAGCCCCAGCAGTCCGGGTACCGCTCGGTGAGCGCACCCAGCATCCGACGCAGGTCCGCCCCCGGAGGGAGCCGCCCCTGCAGATCGCGCGCGATCACGACCTTGGACAGCTCGCCCGCCCGGATCGTCTCCACCGCGGCAGCGACCGCCGCGCGGTACCCGTCCGGCGGCAGCGCACCCGGCGAGAGCGGCACGTGGTACTCCGCCCCCAGCGGCTCCTCGCTCGGCGTATCCGGTCCCTCTGCCTCGCCGATCGTGATCCGCGTCAGCCATGACCGGCCGTCGCGCGTCCCGATCACGGTGCGCGGCACGATCAGCACACTCGCCGCCTCGGATCGGCTCGAGAAAGCGAAGGTCCCGAACGCGACCAGCCCCGTCCCGGGCAGTCCGACCCGGTCCTCCACCGTCGCCGCGTCGCAGAGCCGCCGCCAGGCCGCCGCCGCATCCCGCAGCCGTTCCGGGCCCGAGAACTCGAGGCGCAGGGCCTCGCCGCGTCCGCTGAGGCCGGCGCCGTCGCGCTGCCAGAGGAGGGGCCGCCTCGGGTCGGAGTGGGAGAGGAGCGACTGCGGAGAGTCCAGTGGAGTCGTCTCCGCACGCAGCAGGGGGGTTCCAGCGCCGATGAGCGTCACCTCAGCAGGGTACGCCCGCGCCAGAAGGTGGGACGTCCCATGCCGCGGGGCTCGGGGCGCAGGGCTCCGTTGCTACCGTGATCCGGTCCGGGGCCGCCGCGCGAGGCGGAGCGGGGCGGTCCCGGCGCTTCCCCAGGGGGGAGCGCGCCGACCGGGCGCGGGACGGCGGATGCACAGCCGCCGTCCCGCGTCTCGCCGTAGACTTGCGGATCGTGACGAAGGCAGACCTCACCAAACGGCCCGACGAGGTCGCCTCGATGTTCGACACCGTGGCTCCCGCCTACGACCTGGTGAACGGACTCCTCTCGGTGGGGAACGACCGGCTCTGGCGGATCGCGACGACTCGCGCCGTCAACCCTGCTCCCGGTGAGCGCATCCTCGACATCGCGGCCGGCACCGGAACGTCGAGCGCGTCGCTGGCGCGGTCGGGCGCCCAGGTCGTCGCAGCCGACTTCTCCCCGGGGATGATCGTCGTCGGCCGTCGCCGTCAGGCGGGCAACGACCGGATCGAGTTCGTCCAGGCCGACGCGATGGACCTCCCGTTCGAGGACGAGTCGTTCGACGCCGTGACCATCTCGTTCGGTCTGCGCAACGTGGCCGAGCCGAGGACGGCGCTCGCCGAGTTCCTGCGTGTGCTGAAGCCCGGCGGCCGGGTCGTGATCTGCGAGTTCTCGACTCCGCCGATCGCTCCGCTGGCCGCCGCGTACGACTTCTACCTGTCGACGGTCATGCCCGCCGTCGTGCGCCTCGCGTCGTCGAACAATTCTGCGTACGACTATCTCGGCGATTCCATCCGGGCCTGGCCGGAGCAGAGCGTCGTCGCCGCCTGGCTCCGCGCGGCGGGCTTCGAGCGCGTGGCCTACCGCGATCTGACCGCTGGCATCGTGGCGCTGCACCGCGGCGTCAAGCCGATCGCAGCCACCCGATGACGACCGGGGTCCGCACAGGCCGAGACGTTAGGGTTTCCCTGTGAACGCCACTGCGCCCGTCGCCCGTCGCAGCCCGTCTCTGACGGCGCAGCTCGGCCTCTCCGAGCGCATCTTCTCCTCCTCGTCGGACCGGGCTCTCGCCCGCACGATCGACGCGGGTCTGGAGCAGGTCGAGGAGGGTCTCGTCCGGCAGCTGTCCTTCGCGGACGCTGTGGCCGACGTCTCCACCCGGTACCTCCTCGAGGCGGGCGGCAAGCGCGTGCGCCCGATGCTCACCCTCCTGGCCGCGTCGCTGGGCCGCGGCAACACGCCGCAGGTCCTGCTCGGTGCGCAGGCGATCGAGATCACGCATCTCGCATCGCTCTACCACGACGACGTCATGGACGAGGCGGAGAAACGCCGCGGCGTCCCGTCGGCGCAGACCGTGTGGGGCAACAACGTGGCCATCCTGACGGGCGATCTGCTCTTCGCCCGCGCGAACCAGCTGATGGTCGAGCTCGGCGACAAGGCGATCCGGCTCCAGGCCGACACGTTCGAGCGTCTCGTCCTCGGGCAGCTGCACGAGACGGTCGGCCCGACCGACGGCGAGGACCCGGTCGAGCACTACCTGTCCGTCCTGGCCGACAAGACCGGGTCCCTGATCGCCGCGGCGGGCCGCACGGGAGTCGCGTTCTCGGAGGCTCCGGAGGAGTACGAGGAGGCCATGCGCGTCTTCGGCGAGAAGATCGGCGTCGCCTTCCAGATCGTCGACGACGTCATCGACCTCTCTCCCCAGCCGGAGGAGACCGGCAAGAACCCCGGCACGGACATCCGCGCCGGCGTGTCGACGCTGCCGATCCTGCGCCTGCGCGAGCGCGCCTCCTCGGACAGGGACGCCGCGGCTCTCCTCGCCCGCATCGAGAGCTATGTGAGCCGCTCGAACGACGCCATCGCGCACACGGAGGAGCAGAGCGCCGACATCTCGGACGCCATCGCTCAGCTGCGCGATCACGACGTCACCGCGCAGACCCTCGCCGAGGCCCACCGGTGGGCCGACGAGGCCGTCGCCGCCCTCGCTCCGCTGCCCGACGGCTCCGTCCGCAAGGCGCTGACGCGCTTCGCCGACACCGTCGTCGAGCGCAACGGCTGACCCCGATCGTCGCGGCGCGCCCTGCGCCGCAGGAATGAGACCGGTTGTGCGCTGCGGCGCCCCGGCAGGAGGAACGCAATGACCAAGCTCAGGCTGGCCATCGTCGGCGCGGGTCCCGCGGGCATCTACGCCGCCGACCTCATGATCAAGGCCGAGAAGAAGTACGACGTCTCGATCGATCTGTTCGAGCACCTGCCCGCGCCCTACGGCCTGGTCCGCTACGGCGTGGCGCCCGATCACCCGCGCATCAAGGGGATCATCACCGCGCTGCGGGAGGTGCTCGACCGGGGCGACATCCGCATCTTCGGCAACGTGCACTTCGGGACCGACATCACGCTCGAGGATCTCAAGCGGCACTACCACGCCGTGATCTTCGCGACCGGCGCCGTCCGGGACGCTCCGCTCGACGTCCCGGGTGTCGAGCTCGAGGGCTCCTACGGTGCGGCCGACTTCGTCAGCTGGTTCGACGGCCACCCCGACGTGTCGCGCACCTGGCCGCTGGAGGCGTCCTCCGTCGCCGTCATCGGCAACGGCAACGTGGCGCTCGACGTCTCGCGGATGCTGGCGAAGCACGCCGAGGACCTCCTGCCCACCGAGGTCCCGCCGAACGTCTACGAGGGGCTGAAGGCTTCTCCCGTCACCGACGTGCACGTCTTCGGGCGCCGCGGTCCCGCTCAGGTGAAGTTCACGCCGCTGGAGCTGCGCGAGCTGGGCGAGCTGCGCGACGTCGACATGATCGTCGCCGACGAGGACTTCGACCTCGATCCCGCTTCGGAGGCCGCCATCGCGACCAACAAGCAGGTCATGGTCATCAACCGGGTGCTCAACCAGTGGCGCACCCGCGAGGTCGGGAGCGCCTCGCGTCGTCTCCACCTGCACTTCTGGGCGAAGCCGCTCGAGTTCGTGGACGACGGATCGGGTCGGGTCGGCGCGATCCGGTACGAGCGCACCGAGCCGGACGGCGAGGGCGGAGTGCGCGGCACGGGTGAGATCCGCGAGGTCCCGGTGCAGGCCGTGTACCGCGCGGTCGGCTACTTCGGCTCGCCGCTCGACGGCCTCCCGTTCGACGAGATGCGCGGCGTGATCCCGAACCGCGAGGGCCAGGTTCTGGACGACGAGGACCAGCAGGTCCACGGCGTCTACGCGACCGGCTGGATCAAGCGAGGACCGGTGGGCCTCATCGGGCACACCAAGTCCGACGCCATGGAGACCGTCGCGCACGTGCTCAACGACCAGGCGTCCTGGTGGACGCCCGAGCACCCCGAGGAGGCGGCCGTGGTCGCCCTGCTCGAGGAGCGGGAGATCGCCTACACGGATCTCGACGGCTGGCACCGGCTGGACGAGCACGAGATGGCGCTCGGCGAGCCCGAGGGCCGTGCGCGGGTGAAGGTCGTTCCCCGCGAGGACATGATCGCGATCTCGCGGGCGGAGCCGGCCGCGCTCTGACGCGTGGTCTCCGAACGGCCCTCCGGTGCAGTCCGGAGGGCCGTTCGTCGTTCCGGCGTGGACGCCTTGCGCCTCCTCTAGGATTCGGGCACCGCTCTGGACGGAGACAGCATGACCACGGCCGCGCCCCACGACGTCATCCGGGTGCGCGGTGCGCGCCAGAACAACCTCCGGGGGATCGACGTCGACATTCCGAAGCGGAGGATCACCGTGTTCACCGGGGTCTCGGGCTCCGGCAAGTCGTCGCTCGTCTTCGGCACCATCGCGGCCGAGTCCCAGCGCCTCATCAACGAGACCTACTCCGCCTTCGTGCAGCAGTTCATGGGGTCGCCGGCTCGCCCGGACGTGGAGTCGCTCGACGGACTGTCGGCCACGATCGTCGTCGACCAGGAGCGGATGGGGTCGAACGGCCGGTCCACGGTCGGCACGGCGACCGACGCGTACACGATGCTGCGGATCCTCTTCAGCCGGATCGGCGATCCGCACGCGGGCACGAGCGGTGCGTTCTCCTTCAACCTGCCGGAGGGGATGTGCCCGCGGTGCGAGGGGACGGGCCGGGTGTCGAGCATCGACCTCGACGCGCTGATCGACCGCTCGACGTCGCTCGAGGGCGGCGCTCTCGACGCGATCCCCAACTTCGTCGTCGGCGGCTGGTACTGGAAGGGCCTCGCCGAGTCGGGCCTCTATCCGGCCGATGTGCCGATCGCCGACTTCACGCCCGAGCAGATGGACGCGTTCCTCTACCGTCCGGCCACGAAGATGGCCATCGCCGGGATGACGATGACCTACGAGGGCCTCCTGGTGAAGGTCACCCGCCTCTACCTGGCGAAGGAGGCGGCGCAGCCGCACATCCGCGCCTTCGCCGAGCGGGTGGCCACCTTCGCCGCCTGTCCCGAGTGCGGAGGCGGCCGGCTCACCCGCGCGGCACTGGAGTCGCGCATCGGGGGCCGGAACATCGCCGAGTGCGCCGCGCTGCAGGCGACCGACCTCGCCGCGTGGCTCCGCGGGCTGCAGGCGCCGTCCGTCGCTCCTATCGTCGAGACCCTCCTCGGGACGCTCGACGCCCTCGTCCAGGTCGGGCTGGGCTACCTGTCGCTCGATCGGGAGTCGGGCACCCTCTCGGGCGGTGAGGCGCAGCGGGTCAAGATGGTGCGGCATCTGGGATCGAGCCTCACGGACGTCACGTACGTCTTCGACGAGCCGACGGCGGGTCTGCATCCGCACGACGTCTCGCGGATGATCGAGCTGCTGCGCCGCCTGCGGGACAAGGGCAACACCGTCCTGGTGGTCGAGCACAAGCCGGAGATCATCGAGATCGCCGATCACGTGGTCGACCTCGGTCCGAGGGCCGGTGCGCACGGCGGCGAGCTGCGGTTCGAGGGGACGGTGGCGCAGCTGCGCACGTCCGACACCCTGACGGGCCGTCATCTCGGTCACCGCGTCCCGCTGAAGGAGGCCGTGCGCCGTCCGACCGGGGCGGTGGAGATCCGCGGGGCCTCCACGCACAACCTCCGCGGCGTCGACGTGGACGTCCCGCTGGGCGTGCTGACCGTCGTCACCGGAGTCGCAGGGTCGGGGAAGTCGTCGCTCCTGCACGGCTCGCTCGCGGGTCGGCCCGGCGTGGTGGTGGCCGACCAGTCGCCGATCCGCGGCTCGCGGCGCAGCAATCCGGCGACCTACACCGGGGTCCTCGACGCGATCCGGGCGGCCTTCGCGAAGGCGAACGGTGTGAGACCGGCGCTCTTCAGCGCGAACTCGGCAGGCGCCTGCCCCGTCTGCAAGGGGGCCGGGATGATCTTCACCGAGCTGGGCCCCGCCGCGACGGTCTCGTCGGTCTGCGAGGAGTGCGACGGCAAGCGGTTCACCGCTGAGGTGCTCGAGTACCGCCTCCGCGGGAGGAACATCCACGAGGTGCTCTCGATGCCGATCGTCGACGCCGCGGAGTTCTTCGCGAGCGGACCGGCGCACACGGTGCTCGCCCGTCTCGTCGACGTCGGTCTCGGCTACCTCACGCTCGGACAGCCGTTGAACACGCTGTCCGGGGGCGAGCGCCAGCGCCTCAAGCTCGCGATCAACATGGCCTCGTCCGGATCCGTCTACCTGCTCGACGAGCCGACCACGGGCCTGCACCTCGCGGACGTCGACACGCTGCTCGGACTGCTCGACCGGCTGGTCGACTCCGGGAACTCGGTCGTGGTGATCGAGCACCACCGCGCCCTGATGGCGCACGCGGACTGGATCATCGACGTGGGGCCCGGAGCCGGGCACGACGGAGGGACGATCGTCTTCGAGGGGACTCCGGTCGGGCTCGCGGCGGCGGACACGCTGACCGGACGCGCCCTCGCCGAGTACGCGCGCTGACGCGTTCGCAGCCGCGACGCTCGCGCGTCAGCGCGAGAACGGGCCGGACAGAGCCGCCCACTGCAGGAGCATGATCGTCTTCGCGTCGACGATCTGCACGCCGATCTGGGTCAGCGCCTCGTCGAACGAGAGCTCGAGTACCTCGATGTCCTCGCCCTCGTCAGCGAGTCCCGCGAACGCTCCGCTGCGGGTGCCCGCGCGGTAGCGGCCGGCGTAGAAGTGCAGCTTCTCGGTGACCGAGCCGGGGCTCATGAACGCGTCGAACACGTGCTCGAGCCGGCCGACCTCGAGTCCGGTCTCCTCGGACGCCTCCCGGCGGGCGCCCTCCTCGGGCCCGTCCTCGTCCAGGAGACCGGCGGGCACTTCGAGGAGCATCCCGTCGAGGTCGCCGTTCACGTACGCGGGGTAGCGGAACTGCCGGATCAGGACGACGGTGCGCGCGTCGGCGTCGTAGAGCAGGACCGCCGCGCCGTTCCCCCGGTCGTACGTCTCGCGCTGCTCGCTGGTCCAGCTGCCGTCGCGGTGCCGGTAGTCGAAGCGGGTGGTGCGGAGGACGTACCAGTCGCTCGAGAGGAGGGTGACCTCCTTCACGACGACGTCGGGGTTCCCGACGAGGTCGAGGCCCTCCCGGTCGAGTCCGGTGCGGCCCCGCCGGTCGGGCTCGTCGATGCCGGCGGTCACTCGCGTGCTCCCGTGTGCGTCATTCCTCAGCGGAAGTTGACGAACTGGAGGTCGAGCTCGAGGTCGGCTCCGCGCAGGAGCGCCATGGTCGCCTGGAGGTCGTCGCGGCTCTTCGAGGAGACGCGGAGCTCGTCGCCCTGGATCTGCGACTTGACCGACTTCGGCGCCTCGTCGCGGATGAGCTTGTTGATCTTCTTCGCGTGCTCCTGGTCGATGCCCTCCTTGAGGGTGGCCTCGATCCGGTACTCCTTGCCGGACGCGAAGGGCTCGCCCGCGTCGAGGCTCTTGAGGCTGATGCCGCGCTTGATCAGCTTCGACTGGAAGACGTCGAGGATGGCGTTCGCCCGCTCCTCGGTGTTGGCCTTGATCAGGATCTTCTCGCCGCTCCAGGCGATCGAGGCGCCGACGTTCTTGAAGTCGTAGCGCTGCTCGACCTCCTTGTGGGCCTGGTTCAGGGCGTTGTCCGCCTCCATCTTGTCGATCTTGCTGACGACGTCGAACGTTGAATCTGCCATGGCTCCGAGTTTAGCTTTCAGGCGTGGCGGAGCCCGGCCCCAGGCGCGGCTGGTACCTCTGAGGGGTGCGCCGCCTCCCCGTTCTCGTCCTCGTCCCGCTCGCCGGCCTCCTCCTGGCCGGCTGCGGCCAGCGGCCGCCCGCGCTGACGGTCGAGGAGGGCCTGTCCACCGTCCCTCCCGCGGCGACCGCTCCCGTCGCGGCCGACCCCGTCGTGCTGGAGGATCCCGAGCAGGCCGCGGCGACGCCGGTGCGACTGCTCGCCGACGAGGCGTGGCTGGGCACGGCGTCCGAGGGGAGCGGCATCCCGCTGCGTGCGCTCACCGCCTACGCGGGCACGGCCCTCCTCACGGCGTCGGTCGACCCCGACTGCCGGTTGGACTGGGCGACCCTGGCCGGCATCGGCTACGTCGAGAGCAGGCACGGCACGATCGACGGCGGCGAGCTGGGCGAGGACGGGCGGCCGACGGAGCCGATCTACGGTCCGCGCCTGGACGGAACGCGCTTCGACCGGGTCCCCGACAACGACGGCGGGGCTCTGGACGGCGACGCCGAGGTCGACCGGGCGATGGGTCCGCTGCAGATCATCCCGGCGACGTGGATGGCGTGGGCGTCGAGCGGATGGGATCCGCAGAACGTGGACCAGCAGGCGGTGACCGCCGCCCGGTACCTCTGCGACGCCGGCGGCGACCTCTCGACGGAGTCGGGATGGCGGGCGGCGATCGCGGCCTACAACCCGGCCGGGAGCTACGCGGGGAAGGTCGCGGAGGCGGCGTCCCGCTACGCGGCGGAGGCGGACTGAGGCCGCGCGGCACCGATTTCCGATCCGCCGGTCGCGTGGGTATCCTTGCTGAGCGCCTCCGGTTGTGAACACGCGGTCGGGTGCGCCACGGCGAGTTACCCTAGCGGCCAAAGGGATCTGACTGTAAATCAGACGGCGTAGCCTTCGGGGGTTCGAATCCCTCACTCGCCACCGAGCAGGAACATCCAGCAGACGCCCCGGCATCACGAGATGCGCGGGGCGTTCCGCATGTCGGGGGATCGCCCTTCCGGCGGAGTGCCTTTCCGGCGGAGCGCCTTTCCGGGGGAGCACCGGTCCGGCCCGCGCCGTCGCCTCAGCCCCGCGCCTCCTGCTCCAGGAACGCTGCGAGAGAGAGCGGCGGCCGTCCGGTCAGCCGCTCGACGTCGCCCGAGACGTGCTCCAGCTGTCCGGCGGCGATCGCGGAGTAGGTGCTGACCCAGGCGTCCAGCTGCCAGTCCGGTGCGTTCCAGCGGCGGCGTGACGCGTACGCCTCCTCGAGGGTCTCGTCGACGTACACGGCGGGGCGGCCCGCCGCCGTCAGGGTCGCCGCGACCTCGTCGAGGGTGAGGGCCTCGGGCCCGGTCAGCTCGTAGGCGGCTCCGCGGTGCTCGGAGGGGGAGCGGAGGACCGCGGCGGCGGCGCGGGCCACGTCCTCGCGCGCGACGACGGCGGCACGGCCCGATCCCGCGGGTCCGCGGATCGCGCCGTCGTCGCCGAGCATCGCGGGCAGGAAGTCGAGGTAGAGGTTGTCGCGGAGGAACGTCCAGCCCATGCCGGAGCGGCGGATCGCGTCCTCGGTGGCCGCGTGGTCTCGGGCGAGGGTGAAGACCGCGTCGGGTGCGGCTCCGGCGAAGGAGGTGTAGACGACGTGCTCGACACCCGCGGCGGCGGCTGCGTCGACGAACGCGAGGTGCTCGGCGCGGCGCTCCTCGTTCTCGGAGGCGGAGACCATCAGGAGGAGGCGCACGCCCTCGAGCGAGTCGCCCGCGTCGGCGAAGGAGGAGCGCACCACCTCGGCCCCGGGGAGCTCGGGCGCGCGGGACGGGTCGCGGACCAGCAGGCGGAGGGCGTGACCGGCGTCGGCGAGCTCGCGCGCGACGCGACCGCCCACGGCTCCGGTGGCTCCCGTGAGGGCGATAGGGGTGC
This sequence comes from Rathayibacter sp. AY1F3, assembly GCF_002931975.1. Lineage (NCBI taxonomy): Bacteria > Bacillati > Actinomycetota > Actinomycetes > Micrococcales > Microbacteriaceae > Rathayibacter > Rathayibacter sp. AY1F3. The sequence continues at coordinate 49,326 of NZ_PSVF01000015.1, forward strand.
TCATCCCCCCATGATGGGCCCGATCCCTAGGCTGGGGCCATGAGCGACAACGCCCCCCTCCTCGCCATCGCCCGCTCGATCGCCGTCGAGGCGGCGCACCTCGCCCGCCAGCGGCGGCAGGACGGTGTCGAGATCGCCGCGTCGAAGTCGTCCCCGGAGGACGTGGTGACGGCCGCGGACCGGGAGGTCGAGGAGCTGATCCGCCGGCGCCTGGCCGAGGCGCGTCCGGACGACGGCTTCCTCGGCGAGGAGTCGGGGTCGGGGGGCGGCACGAGCGGGCTGACCTGGGTCGTCGATCCGATCGACGGGACCATCAACTACCTCTACGGCATCCCCTCCTACGCGGTCAGCATCGCTGTGGTGGAGGGGGAGCCGGATCCCGCGACCTGGACCGCGCTCGCCGGCGCGGTCGTGAACGGAGCGACGGGCGAGGTGACCACGGCCAGCCGAGGCGGGGGAGCCGAGCGGGACGGAGTCGCGCTGCAGGTCTCGGCTCCCTCCTCCCTCTCGCTCGCGCTGGTCGGCACCGGCTTCGGCTACGACGCGGGCCGCCGGATGCGTCAGGGCGCCGTGGTGCAGGAGCTCCTGGGCTCGGTCCGCGACATCCGCCGCATCGGCTCGGCGGCGCTCGACCTGTGCTCGGTGGCCACCGGGCAGCTGAACGCGTACTACGAGCGGGGCCTGAACCCGTGGGACCTCGCTGCGGGCGCCCTCATCGCCGAGGAGGCGGGCGCGCGGGTCGCGGGACTCGACGGCGCACCCTTCGGCTCCGGGCTGCTCATCGCGGCACCGGATCCTCTCTTCGCCGAGCTGGAGGATCTGCTGCGCCGCTTGCGCGCGGACGAGGTGTAACCGCTCTCCCGGGCCGAGCCGACAAGGATTCCGTGCGCCGAGAGGCGGATCGGCGCAGGATCCCGCCGGGGCTCGCCGCGCGTCGTGCCCCGATCGCGCCTGTGCGCGGCGGCCTCTGGCCGGATCCCGCCGGCCGTGGTTATCCTTTATGAATTCGTGATGTTCGCACAGGCTGCGCTCACGGAGCCGAGCGGTGCCTCTCCCTGGAGGCCCGCTCGTCCCCTGCCCCCGACGGAAGACATCGATTTCGTGAGCCCCGATTCGCCCGCCCCCGCTGCCCCTGCATCGACCCCCGGCGAATCGACTCCACCCCTCTCCCGTCGCGAGCTCCGCGAGCGCGAGCGCGCTCTGGCCCTCGCCTCCGACGTCTCGCTCGCGAGCGGCTCCGACGACCTCCTCGCGGCTCCCACGGCGGAGCAACTGCGCGAAGCGGAGCGCCGCGTCGCCTCGGTCCGCAGCGCCCCGGCCCCCGTCCCCGCACCGCGCGCGACGCCGCTCCGGCCCGTGCGCCGGACCCGGGTCGGCGGACTCGTCGCCCTCTCCTTCGTCGCGGCCATCGTGGCGGCGACCTCTCTGCCGGCCACATCGCTCCTGACCGCGGAGGACGTGCAGGCGCAGAGCCTCTCGACCCCCTTCGGCGCCGACGCCCGCCGCGGCGCGCAGTCGTTCGTCGCCGGCGAGGTCAGCGCCGAGACGGTCGCCCGCGACGGCTTCGGCGTGCAGGAGCGCAAGACGCAGACCAACGTCGCCGACATCGTCCGCACCTCCGACACCGGCTTCACCAACGACCCGAACGCGTCCATCCAGTGGCCCTTCGCCGTCGGCGTGCCGGTGGGCGACCGCTTCGGCTACCGCAACTGCGCGGGCTGCTCGGTGAACCACGGCGGCACCGACTTCAACCCGGGCGACGGCTCGCCCATCCAGGCCATCGCCGACGGCGTCGTGCGCACGGTCATCGACGGCGAGGGCTCGCTCGGCGTGCACGTGATCGTCGACCACGAGATCGACGGGCAGCTCGTCTCGAGCGTGTACGCGCACATGCAGCACGGCTCGGCGGCCGTGAACGAGGGCGACCCGGTGAAGGTCGGCCAGCTCCTCGGCCTGGTGGGCACGACCGGCATGTCGACCGGACCGCACCTTCACTTCGAGATCCGCCTCGACGGCGTGACGAAGGTCGACTCCTACCTCTGGCTCAAGGCCAACGCCGGGCGCTGACCCGGCGGCGGGACGCGGGAGCCGCCGGGCGGACCCCGCGGCCCGCTACTCCGCGCGCAGCCAGACCGTGGTGTCGGCCGGCAGCGCCGGCTCGTGCAGCTCCTCCGAGGACAGCACCACGGAGCCGACGGGCAGCTCGACCGGAGCCTCGCCGAGGTTCGCGATCACCGTGACCGTTCCGTTGCGGAACGCCACGACGTCCTCCGGGTAGCCCTCGAGCCACTCGACGGCGCCGGAGCCCAGGTCCTCGGCGCGGCGCACCGCGAGCAGGGACCGGTACAGCTCGAGCGTCGAGCCCTCGACACCGCGCTGGCGGTCGCGGGCGAGCGGCGCCCAGTCGCCGGGCTGCGGCAGCCAGGAGTCGCCGGAGCCGCTGAAGCCGTACGCGGGCGCGTCCGCCTCCCACGGGATCGGCACCCGGCAGCCGTCGCGGCCGTAGCGCTCGCCGCCGGTGCGGAACCAGGTCGGGTCCTGACGCGCCGAGTCCGGCAGGTCGATCGCCTCGGGGAGCCCGAGCTCCTCGCCCTGGTAGACGTAGGCGGAGCCGGGGAGCGCGAGCATGAGGGCGGTCGCGGCACGAGCGCGGCGCAGCCCCAGGACGGGGTCGGGGAGTCCGGGCGTGCGCGGGCCGATGCCGTAGCCCTGCGGGTTGTCGGACGTCAGGGCCAGGCGGCTCGCGTGGCGCACGACGTCGTGGTTCGACAGCACCCACGTCGACGGGGCGCCGACGGCGGCGAAGGCCTCGACGGAGGAGTCGATGATGTCGCGGAGGGCGGGTGCGCTCCACGGGGTCTCGAGGTAGGCGAAGTTGAAGGCCTGGTGCATCTCGTCGGGGCGGACCCAGCGGGCGAGCTTGGAGAGCGGCTGCACCCACGCCTCGGCGCAGAGCACGCGGTCGTCCGGGTACTCGGCGAGCAGGGAGTGCCAGTCGCGGTAGATCTCGTGGACGCCGTCCTGCGCCCAGTAGGGGGCGGTGGCGGGCTCCTCGCCGTCGGCGGGAGCGACTCCGCCCATCGACCCGCTGTCGGCGGGCGGCGTGTAGTCGGGCAGCCCCTCGGCCTTGATCATCCCGTGCGCGACGTCGACGCGGAAGCCGTCGACGCCGCGGTCGAGCCAGAAGCGGAGGACGTCCCGGAAGCGCTCGCGCACCCACTCGTTCGTCCAGTCGAAGTCGGGCTGCGAGGTGTCGAAGAGGTGCAGGTACCACTGGCCGGCCGAGCCGTCGGGCTCCATGACGCGGGTCCACGCGGGGCCGCCGAAGACCGATTCCCAGTTGTTCGGGGGCAGCTCGCCCGACTCGCCCCGGCCGTCGCGGAACAGGTAGCGCGCCCGCTCGGCGCTGCCCGCGGGAGCGGCGAGCGCCTCCTGGAACCAGCGGTGGGCGCTGGAGGAGTGGTTGGGGACGAGGTCGACGATGATCCGGATGCCCAGGGCGTGAGCGCGGGCGAGCATAGCGTCGAAGTCGGCGAGGGTGCCGAAGAGCGGATCGACGTCGCAGTAGTCGGCGACGTCGTAGCCCGCGTCCGTCTGCGGCGAGGTCATGAAGGGCGAGAGCCAGATCGCGTCGACGCCGAGCTCGGCGAGGCTCTCGAGGCGCGAGGCGATGCCGGGCAGGTCGCCGATGCCGTCGCCGTCCGCGTCCGCGAAGGAGCGCGGGTAGATCTGGTAGATGACGGCGGTGCGCCACCACTCGGCTCCCCGGCGGTGCTCGGCCTCGGAGTCGGGGCCGGGGGAGTTCTCGGGCGCGCCGGAGGTAGCGGAGTCCAGGGTCATGAGGTCCAGTTTATCGGGCGGCTCGTGGGCGCCGGGGGCACGCCCCCCGCCGTCCCGTACAGTCGACGGGTGATCGAAGAGACGCCGGACGAGGCCCGAGCCCGACGCCGACGGGCGCTGCTGTGGGTGGTGCCGCTGCTGGTACTGCTGGTCGGCGGCCTGGTCGCCGTCACCCTCGCGATCGGCGGATTCGCGCTGCGCAGCATGACCGGGGCCTCCGCCGTGCAGCTCGTCCTCGTCGCCTAGGCGGTCGCGGCCGGGCCGTCCTCGTCCTCGGGCGGGGGCGCGGAGGAGGTGCGCGCCCGCTCCTCGGACGCGTGCGCGGTCTCGGGCCCGGTCGCGCGGGCCTGCTCGTCGGCGCGGGTGACCGCCTCCGCGAGCTCGTCGGCGACGAGGTACCCGGGAGAGACGGCCTCGGCCCGGTAGGCCGCCCGGCCGACCATGTGCGCCGAGACGGGCACGGTCAGCAGCTGGAAGCCGATCACCAGCACGATGGTCCCTGCGGCGGCGAAGCCGGGGTTCCGGATGGCGACCGCGAGCATCACGCAGATCAGTCCGAGCACCTGCGGCTTCGTGCCCGCGTGCATCCGGGAGAGCAGGTCGTCGAACCGCATCAGGCCGATCGCGGCCAGCAGCGAGAGCAGGGCGCCGACCAGCAGCAGCACAGCGGTGAGCGCGTCGAAGAACAGGTCCATGTCAGTCCTCCTCGCGGTTGGCCATGAACTTGGCGACGCTGATCGACCCGAAGACGGCGAACAGCGCGAGCCCGAGCGCGACGGGCAGGGTCCGCGCGTGGTGGTTGACCGCCATCTCGGCGCCGATCCCGCAGATGATCGTCGCGACGAGCACGTCGGCCGCGACGACCCGGTCGAGCACGGACGGACCGCGGAGGATCCGCACGAGCGCGAGCAGGCAGGCGGCGCCGAAGACCGGCACCAGGATCCAGATCAGCCAGTCGATCACCGGACCACCCCCGATCCGGCCTCGATCGGCCGATTCACCCGCTGCACGTCCTCGCGGGAGCCGATGGCCCGGACGATGCGCGCTTCCGTCCGGAGGACCGTCCGGCGCACCTCGTCGATCCGCTCGCCCTCGTCGTGGGTCACGCCGAGCACGTGCAGGTAGAGGACGTTCAGCTGCGGGTCCACGTCGATCACCAGGGAGCCGGGGACGAGCGAGACGGCCTCCGTCGTCCAGACGAGCATCCCCTCGGAGCGGCTGCGCAGGTGCACGGCGACGATGGCGTTGTGGACCGGGACGGGCAGGGTCAGGATCTGCCAGGACACCCGCACCGAGGCCACCGCGATGTCGGCCAGCAGGCGCAGGAGGAAGAGGAGCACGAACCACGGGTTGATGCGGTTCGAGAACTCGACCGGCGGCAGGTAGAACACCCGGGTGATCAGCAGGGCGACCAGGAAGCCGGTGACGATCGACAGCACCGAGACGTCGTCCCAGAGCAGCACCCAGATCCCGACGAGGGTCACGAACATCGCGACGCGGTTCCAGATGTCGACGCGGCGGCGGGGGCTCATCGCGGCCCCTCCTCTCCGAAGGACGAGTCGCGGTAGACGGTCGCGATGTAGGTCGCGGGGTCGGCGACCGCGCTCGCCGCTCGCTCGCTCGCGTCGTAGAGGGGACCGGCGCCGACGGTCAGCACGACGCCGACGACGACCATCCCCGCGGTGGCGAGCACCATCATGGGCGGCGAGTGGCGGGTGCGGATGCTGCCCGTGTCGTGGGGGTCCTCCTGCAGCTGGTCGATCAGGGGCGACTCGTAGCCGGGCACCTCCTCCTGGCGGCGCCAGAAGACCATGTTCCAGACGCGCGCGACGGCGTAGAGGGTCAGGAGCGAGGTGACGGCCCCGGCGGCGATGACGGCCCAGATCAGCCACGACGGCTGGTCGACGGCCGACTCCGTGCCGGCGACGAAGAGCCCCACCTTGCCGAGGAAGCCGGTGAACGGCGGGATCCCGCCGAGGTTCATCGCGGGGATGAAGTAGAGCAGCGCCAGCAGCGGCGAGGCCTTGAGCAGCCCGCCGAGGCGCAGGATCGAGGTGGTGCCGCCGACGCGCTCGATCAGGCCGGTCGCGAGGAAGAGCGTCGTCTGCACCGTGATGTGGTGGATGACGTAGAAGATCGTCGCCGCGTAGCCGGCCGGGGTGCCCACGGCGATCCCGAAGACCATGTAGCCGATGTGCGAGACCAGCGTGAAGGACAGCATCCGCTTGATGTCGGCCTGCGCGACGGCGCCGAGGATGCCGACGATCAGCGTCAGCAGCGCCACCACCAGCAGCACCTCGCTCAGCCTCCCGCCGGGGAAGAGCAGGGTCTCGGTGCGGATCAGCGCGTACACGCCGACCTTGGTGAGGAGTCCGGCGAAGACGGCGGTGACCGGCGCCGGAGCCGTGGGGTACGAGTCCGGGAGCCAGAACGACAGGGGGAACACGGCCGCCTTGATCCCGAAGCCGAGCAGCAGCACCACGTGGAGCACCAGCTGCACGTCGGCGGGGAGCTCGGCGATGCGGATCGAGAGCTGCGCCATGTTGACCGTGCCGGTGGCGCCGTAGAGCAGGCCGATGGCCGAGAGGAAGAACACGCTCGAGACCAGGCTGACGACCACGTAGGTCGTGCCGGCGCGGATCCGCGGCGCGGTGCCGCCCAGGGTGATCAGCACGTAGCTCGCGGCCAGCAGGATCTCGAAGCCGACGTAGAGGTTGAACAGGTCGCCCGCGACGAAGGCGTTGAGGATGCCCGCCGAGAGGATCAGGTAGGTCGGGTGGAAGATCGTGACCGGCGTCTCGCGGTTGCCGTCGACGAGGCCCTGGCCGACCGAGAACAGCAGGACGCCCAGCAGGGTGATCGAGGTGATCACGAGCATCAGCGCGGCGAGCGGATCGACGACCAGCACGATGCCCCACGGCGGCTCCCAGCCGCCCACGTAGACGGCGCTGCCGCCTCCGTCGCCGGTGAGGACCAGCACGAGCATCACCGAGGAGATCACCAGCACGCTCGAGAGCGTCACGATGTTCACGGTGATCTGCGCGCGCCGGTGGCGTCCGAGGATCAGCGCGACGGCCGCTCCCAGGAGGGGGAGGGTGACGACGAGCGGGATCAGGGCGTTCATCGGTCCTCCTTCCTGTCGTCGGTCATGGCGCTCTCCCCGTGCTTGGCGGCGGTGCCCTCGTCGCTGGACTCGAGCAGGACGTCGAGCGCCCGGTCGTCGGCGGTGGTCTGGGCCGAGATGCCCGCCGCGTCCTCGCGGACGGAGGCGTCGGTCTCGTCGTCCTCCACCTGGTCGGCGTTGGCGAGGCGCCAGCGCCGGTAGATCATCGCGAGGAGGAAGGCGGACACCCCGAAGGTGATCACGATCGCGGTGAGGATCAGCGCCTGCGGAAGCGGGTCGGCCATCTCGGCGGCGATCTGCTCGTAGGAGCGCCCGTCGTCGGTGACGAACGGCGCGATGCCCGAGCGGCCGGCCATCAGCAGGATGAGGATGTTGGTCGCGTTCCCGACGAGCAGGAACCCGATCAGGATGCGGGTGAGGCTGCGCTCGAGCATCTGGTAGACGCCGGCCGCGTACATCACCGCCATCACGACGACGAGGACGAGGGTGATGCTCATGCGCCGTCCCCCCTGCCCGGTCCGCCGACGACCGTGGAGCCGGTGGGCAGCGAGGTCTCGAGCCCGTCGACCGTGCCCTGGCCGGGGCCGGGGGTGCTGTCGGTCGAGTGCGTGACGCCGTCGCCCGAGGGGGAGCCCTGCTCGGCCTCCTCGCCGTGGCGGTCGACCTCGCCGCCGAGGCTGCGGAGGATGTCGAGGGCGAGGCCGATCACGATCAGGTACACCCCGATGTCGAAGAGGGTGGACGTGCCCAGGTGGAGCTCGCCCAGCACCGGCACCTCGAGGTCGAGCCAGCTCGATTCGAGGACCTCGAGGCCGAAGGCGAGGGAGGAGACGGCGGTGCCGACGGCGAAGAAGAGGCCGAGTCCGAGGACCTTGCCCGCGTCGATCGGCGCGGCCTCGCCGAGCTCGAAGCGGCCGCCGGCGAGGTAGCGCGCGACGAGGGCGAGACCGGCGAGCAGGCCGCCCGCGAAGCCTCCGCCCGGGGTGTTGTGACCGGTGAAGAGCAGGTAGACCGACACGATCATCGCGGGGTGGAAGAGCAGGCGCACCAGCACCTCGAGCACGATCGAGCGGTTCTCCGGCCGGAGCGTGCGCCCGGCGACGAGCCAGGAGCCGCGGTCGCCGTCGCGCTCGGCGTCGGCGGAGGAGGCGGTCAGGTCCATCGCGCGCTCGCGGCGGTCGTCGGCGCTCTGCGACTCGAGGCGGGGCGCGCCTCCGGCCCGGCTGGAGAGGAAGATCAGGCTCGCGACGCCGGTGGCGACCACGACGAGGACCGAGATCTCGCCCATCGTGTCCCAGGCGCGGATGTCGACGAGCAGGACGTTGACGATGTTGCGGCCCTTGCCCTCCTCGTAGGCGAGGCGGGGCAGCTCGGCCGAGATCGGCGTCGCGGTCCGGGCGCCGAGGGCGATGGTGGCGGCGAGGGCCATGACCGCTCCGACCGCGATGCCGATGACGGCGCGCAGGCGCTTGCGCATCGGCTGGTGCTTCGCGGCGATGCGGGTCGGGAGGCGGCGCAGCACCAGGACGAAGACCACGAGGGTCACCGTCTCGATCAGCGCCTGGGTGAGGGCGAGGTCCGGTGCGCCCTGCAGGGCGAAGAGGGCCACCATCCCGTAGCCGGTGGCGCCGGCCAGCAGCACGGCGGCGACGCGGTTGCGGGCGATCGCGCACAGCACCGCCGCGAGGATCATCACGGCCGCGACCGCGAGCTGGCCCGGGCTGTCCCAGAAGACGAGATCGCCCGGCCAGGTGCGGTTGAGGGCGGCCGCACCGCCGACGCCGAGGACGAAGACCGCGAAGATCACCGTCAGGTAGCGGGGGAGCGAGCCGCGCTGGACGGACTCGGTGACCGTGCTGGCGACACGGTCGAGCCAGCGGACGGTGGCCCAGTAGCCCTCGGCGGAGTCGATCCGGTTGGGCAGCATCGACTGGGCGCGCGCGACGGCGACGCGCTTGGCGAAGAGCAGGAGTCCGACGGCGATCACGAGGGCGCTGAGTGCCAGCGCGGGCTCGAAGCCGTGCCAGAGCGCGAGGTGGTAGCCGCCGTGGTCGGAGGCCTCCGCGGCGGCGGCGAGCTCCGGGTCGGCGTCCGGGGCGGCGTAGGGGAGGGTGTCCGCGTAGACGGCGACGAGCGGGTCGAGCACGGAGGCGGCGATCCCGCCGATCACGCTGGCGGCGGCCAGCAGCACCGGGGCGGCGGTGAAGGTCCACGGCTCGGCGTGCAGGTGCGTGTCCTCGAGCCCCTTCTTGCGGGCGAAGGCGCCCCAGAAGAAGCGCGCGGAGTAGGCCACGGTGAGGATCGAGCCGAGGACGAGGCCGACCAGCGCGACCCAGGCCCAGAACGAGCCCTGCTCGATCGCCGAGATCAGGCTCGTGAACACGGCCTCCTTGGCGACGAAGCCCAGCAGCGGCGGGATGCCCGCCATCGACAGCACGCCGACGAGGGCGGCGCCCGCGAGCACCGGCGCCTGCCGTCCCAGGCCGCTGAGCTTGCGGAGGTCGCGCGTGCCGGCGCGGTGGTCGACGATGCCGACGGTGAGGAAGAGCAGCGCCTTGAAGAGAGCGTGGGCGACGAGCAGGGTCAGTCCGGCCAGCGCGGCGTCGCGCGAGCCGAAGCCGACGGCGACGGTCAGGAAGCCGAGCTGGCTGACGGTGCCGTAGGCCAGCACGAGCTTGAGGTCGTACTGCCGGAGCGAGCGCCAGCCGCCGACGAGCATGGTCCAGACTCCGACGCTCACCACCACGGGCAGCCAGACGGAGTCGTCGGCGAAGCCCGGCGCGAGGCGCGCGACGAGGTAGATGCCCGCCTTCACCATCGCGGCGGCGTGCAGGTAGGCGCTGACCGGCGTGGGAGCGGCCATCGCGGCCGGCAGCCAGAAGTGGAACGGCACCAGGGCGGACTTCGAGAACGCGCCGAGCAGCACCAGCACCAGCGCCGTCGACACGATCGGGCCGGAGGGGGCGGCGGCGACGATCCCGGAGAGGCTGGTGGTGCCGGCCTGCACGATCAGGACGATGATCCCGACCAGCATCGCCAGCCCGCCGAGAGTCGTGACCAGGAGCGCCTGGAGACCGGCACCGCGGCTCTCCTTGCGCCCGCTGTAGTGGCCGATGAGGAGGTAGGAGAGGACGCTCGTCGCCTCCCAGAAGACGAAGAGGATGATCACGTCGTCGGCCGTGACCAGCCCGTACATCACTCCGGCGAACGCGGACAGGAGCGCTGCGAACCGGCCCAGCGAGGGCTCGTCGCGGCTGAAGTACGTCGCGCAGTAGGCGAGGACCAGGGCGCCGACTCCGCTGACCACGAGGGCGAGGACGATCGAGAGCGCGTCCAGGCGGAAGGAGAGGGCGATGTCGAGCGCGGGGATCCACGGCACGGACTCGCGGATCTCGCCGCCGTCGAGGATCGTCGGCAGGGCGGTCGCGGTGGCGACGAAGCTCGCGGCCGGGATCAGCGCCAGCGCGTAGAACGTCTTCGGCCCGAACCGGTCCACCAGCCAGGGGGTCACCACGGCGATCGCGAACGAGATCACGAGGATGAGGAGCATCACATGTTCCTCCCAAGGTGTACCCAGCACATAAGTCGGTCAAGAATATCGGAGCGCCCTCCCGCGGAACCTGAGTGCGCGGAGGCTTGACGGCCCCGTCGTGATCCGCCAGGGCCCTACCGTGGGGAGCATGGCCCGCTCGCTCCTCCCCGACCAGCTCTGCCGACTCCGCGTCCACGACCTCGCGACGGGGGAGTCGACGACCGTCTTCGAGTCCGACTCCCTCCTCGTGGAGGCGCCGAACTGGACTCCGGACGGCTCCGCCCTGATCGTGAACGGCGACGGCGGCCTCTTCCGACTGCCGCTCGAGGGGACGCCCGTGCTCGAGCCGATCCCGCTCGACGGGGTGCCGGCCGAGCTCAACAACGACCACGTGCTCGCCCCGTCCGGCGGGCTCGCCTACGTCTCGGCGCGCGACGGGCACCTGTACGCGGTCGAGCTCGACGGCTCCGCCCCCGCCCGCCGCCTGACCGCCGAGCGCGAGGGCGCGCGCTTCAAGCACTACCTGCACGGCGTCTCGCCCGACGGCGCGACCCTCGCGCTGATCGGCGGCGGCGACGCCTCCGGGCGGTGGCGGACCGACGTGTTCACGATGCCGGCCGGGGGAGGCGCGCTCACCGCCCTGACCGACGACGAGCCGGCGGACGACGGCGTCGACGTCTCGGCCGACGGCCGCACCCTCGTCTTCAACTCCGAGCGGGCCGGGGGCGGGGCGCAGCTGTTCCGCATCGGCCTCGACGGCTCCGCGCTCTCCCGCCTGGTCGAGTCGGGCACGGTCGACTGGTTCCCGCACGAGTCGCCCGACGGCGCGCACCTGCTCTACCTCGCCTATCCGGAGGGGACGGCCGGGCACCCCGAGAACGTCGACGTCGAGCTGCGGCTGCTCGACCTCCCCGGGCGCTCGACGCTCGAGCCCGGCCGCGTGCTGGAGCGCCTCCACGGCGGGCAGGGGACGATCAACGTCTCCGGCTGGGCGCCGGACTCGACGCGCTTCGCCTACGCCGACTACCCGCGGCACTGAGAGCCTGAGTCCTTGCCGCGCATGCGCGGGAGAGGGATCGATCACGGCGGGGAGCGGGTCTTGAATCGGGGGATGAGCATCGACAGCGCAGCATCCTCCTCCGTCACCCGCTCGCCGCTCGGCGACTCCGGCATCGACGTCTTCCCGCTCTCGCTCGGCGGCAACGTCTTCGGCTGGACCGCGGGCCGGCAGACCTCCTTCGACGTCCTCGACGGCTACACGGCCGCGGGCGGCGACTTCATCGACACCGCCGACGCCTACTCCGCCTGGGTCCCGGGCAACACGGGCGGCGAGTCCGAGACGATCATCGGCGAGTGGCTCGCGCAGCGCTCGGGGGACCGGGAGGACGTGGTGATCGCGACGAAGGCGGGCCGCCACCCGCAGTTCACCGGCCTCGCGCCCGACACCGTGCGCGCGGCCGCCCGCGCCTCCCTCGAGCGCCTCGCGACCGACCGGATCGACCTCTACTACGCCCACTTCGACGACGAGGCCGTGCCGATGGCCGACATCGCCGCCGTGTTCTCGGAGCTCGTGGACCAGGGCCTGGTCCGCGCGATCGGAGTGTCGAACTTCAGCGCCGAGCGCGTCGCGGAGTGGCTGCGCATCGCGGGCGAGGAGGGCCTGCACGCGCCCGTCGCGCTGCAGCCGCACTACAACCTCGTGGAGCGCGGGATCGAGGCCGACCTGCTGCCCCTCGCCCGCGAGGCGGGGCTGGCCGTCGTCCCCTACTCCGCCCTGGCGTCGGGCTTCCTGACCGGCAAGTACCGCGACGGATCGACGCCCGAGGGCCCGCGCGCCGACGGTGCCTCCCGCTACCTCGACGGTCGCGGCCGCGGGGTGCTGGCGGCGCTCGATGCGGCGGCGGAGGCGCACGACGCCGAGGTGGCGACGGTGGCGCTCGCCTGGCTCCGCTCGCAGCCCGGAGTGGTCGCGCCGATCGCCAGCGCCCGCGTGATGGAGCAGCTGCCGGCGCTGATCGCCTCGGCCTCCCTCGAGCTGAACGCCGAGGAGCTCGCCGCGCTCGACGAGGCGAGCCGGGCGTAGCCGCAGACGGGCGGCCGCGGGGGCGCGTCCCCCGCGGTCATCGACGCTCCGCGGAGGTGCTATCGTCTAACGGTGCCAAATCGCGGGCACGCCCCGAGAGGGGCTGTCAGACCCGCAGGTGCGCCCCCTTAGCTCATTGGTAGAGCACTTCCTTGGTAAGGAAGAGGTAGTGGGTCCGATTCCCACAGGGGGCTCCGTTCCCCGCAGGCCAGACCTGCGAAGAACGCGCGGCGGGGTAGCTCAGGTGGTTAGAGCACACGGCTCATAATCGTGGTGTCGCGGGTTCAAGTCCCGCTCCCGCTACAGCGAGAAGGCCCCGGTTCGCGCGTCGAACCGGGGCCTTCGGCGTTCCCGGGCGAGGTCCTGCCCGCGGGAGAGGTCTCAGACCGCGCAGCCCGCGAAGAGCACGTCGTCCGAGGAGACCAGATCCTCCAGGGTCAGCAGGCGGTCGAGGTCGTGGCCGGCGGCCAGGGCGTTGGCGCGCTCCGGTGCGGTCCGGGGGGCGAGGCGCCCCTCCATGACCCCGCCGAGGGCGCGGACGGCGCACGCGGCGACCACTCCCTCCGGGGTTCCGCCGATGCCGAGGACGAGGTCGACGCGGCCCGCGGGATCGGCCGCCTCGATCGCGACCGACACGTCGCCCTCGCCGCGCAGCTCGAGCGCGACCCCGGCCGCGCGCAGAGCCGCGATGAGCCCGGAGTGACGCGGCTTGTCGAGCACGACGACGACCAGCTCCGCGACGGGCTTCCCGAGCGCCGCCGCCAGCCGTGCGGCATTCTCGGCGGGAGGGAGGTCGAGCGAGACGGCGCCCCGGCCCGCTCCCGAGCAGACCAGCTTGTCCATGTAGAAGACGTCGCGCGGGTCGAACAGCGTGCCTCGCGGGGCCAGCGCGATCACGCTCACCGAGCCGGGGAGCCCCTCCGCCGTGAGCCGGGTCCCGTCGAGCGGATCGACCGCCACGTCGCAGGAGGGTGCGGAGGCGCGGCCGAGGCGCTCGCCGTTCGCGAGCATCGGGGCCTCGTCCTTCTCGCCCTCGCCGATCACGACGACGCCGTCGAACGGAGCGTCGGCCAGCACGGCGCGCATCGCCGCGACCGACGCCTCGTCCGCCGCGATCTTGTCGCCGCGCCCGTACCAGCCGCGCGCCGCCTCGGCCGCCGCGCGCACGGCGGCGGCCACCGCCTCCTGCAGCTCGGCCGGGTAGGCGGGCGACGCGATCAGCCGCAGGCCGCTCATGCGCGCGCGGGCTGAGCGGTCGCGGTGCGGACCAGCCGCTCCAGGGTGCGCAGGCCGTCGGAGGAGAGCACCGACTCCAGGTGCCCCTGCACCGACGCGACGTGCTCGCCGCGCAGGGCGTTGACCACTCCCGTCTCCGGATCGACCGACACCTCGAGCCCCAGCCGGGGCGTGCGCGCGACGCCGGGGGCGACGGAGGAGAAGGTGTTGTAGAAGCCGATCGCGGCGTCCTCGCCGAACACGTCCACCGCCAGGCGCACGCCCTGGCGGGGCGCGGGCAGCGGCTCGACCGGGAGGCCCGCCAGCAGCGACAGCATCTGGTGGCTGAGGCAGACGGCGAGCATCGGCCGCTCGGCCTCGAGCCGCGCGGTCATCAGCGAGCGCAGGTGCGCGATCCGCGGCTCGGAGTCGTCGCGGGGGTCGCCCGGGCCCGGGCCGAAGACGACGAGGTCGTCGCTCAGCACGTCGGCGACCTCCGACCAGCGCTCGACCCGGGCGTCCATCCCGAGGTGGCGCAGCTGGTGGGCGAGCATCGTCGTGAACTGGTCCTCGTTGTCGACGATCAGTGCGGTGTGCCCGGCGAGGCCGGCGATGTGCTCGGGCGCCTGGGGTCGGAGCCAGAACGAGGCGAGCCGCTCGTTGCGCGCCTCGAGCGCCTCCTGCACGCCCGGCTGCGCGTTCAGGTCGAGGGCCGGCGGCACCTCGCGGTGCGGCAGCAGGCCCAGGGCGGAGAGGACGCCCGACGCCTTCGCGCGCGTCTCGGCGACCTCGCCCTCGGGGGTGGAGTGGCGGACGAGCGTCGCGCCGGCCGGCACGGTGAGGCGGCCGTCCGCGCGGAGGTAGGCGGTGCGGATGAGGATGGGGGCGTCGACCGTGTAGCCGTGCTCCTCCGGCTCGAAGAGGGCGAGCACGCCGGAGTAGTAGCCGCGGGGCTCCTTCTCGTACTCGGCGATCACGGCGCACGCGTTCTCCATCGGCGAGCCGGTGACGGTGGGCGCGAACATCGTCAGCCGCAGGACCTCGCGCACGTCGAGTCCGGTGCGGCCCTCGAGCAGGTACTCGGTGTGGCTGAGCCGCGACATCTGCTTGAGGAACGGCCCGAGGATGCGGCCGCCGTCCGGGCAGACCGCGCTCATCATCTTCATCTCCTCGTCCACGACCATGAAGAGCTCCTCGCTCTCCTTGACGTCGGCGAGGAACGCGAGCACCTCCTCCCCGGTGGGTCCGGCCGCGGGGTGGCGGAAGGTGCCGCTGATCGGGTTCATCATGGCGACGCCGTCGCGCACCGAGACGTGGCGCTCGGGGGTCGCGCCGACGGCGGTGACCGTCTGCGCGCCGTCGACGCCGGGGGTGTGGATCGCGAAGGTCCAGTACGCGCCGGACTCGTCGGTGAGCAGGCGGCGGAACCAGGCCAGGACCGCCTCGACGGGCGGCGCGTCGGTCTGCGCGACGAAGGCGCGGTTGATGACGAAGTTGGCGCCCTCGCCGCGGCCGATCTCGTCCTCGATCACCCGGCGGACGATGTCGGCGTACTCGTCGTCCGGCACGTCGAAGCCGCGCTCCTCGACCGGGATCTCCCGCTCGGGCAGGAGCCGCAGCACCTCGGCCAGGGGGACGCTCTCGCGCTCGCGCACCACGAGGTTGCGCAGAGGGGCTCCGTCGTCCTTCGCCGCGAAGCCGCGCTCGCGCACCTGCCGGTAGGGCACGAGGGTCAGCACGTCGTCGCCGTCGAGCGGGATGTCGGCCAGGCCCTCGACGTCGAGCACGTCGCCCGTGAACACGTCGACGGCGTCGCGGCCCTGGCGGAGGACCACCGCGAACGGCAGCGTCCCGTCGGAGGCGAGGATGCGGGAGAGGAGCGAGGTCATCGTGGTCCTTGTATCGGGTCGTGCCCCACCCGGGCCCTGACATGCAGAACGACCGCCCGGAGGAGGCGGTCGCGTGCGAGGGGTCTGCGCGTCGGTCCGCCTAGGAGGCGGGCCACCAGGGGCTTCGGATCGACGTGCGCACGCGGCGAGTCTACGGGAGAGCCGGGCGGCGGCCAAGCGGTGTCAGGCGGCCGGCCGCTCGGTCGGCTCGCCCCGCAGGGTCCGGAGCAGAAGGGTCGCGCCGGCCGTCGCGGCGGGGGTGGCGACGACCGCGCCCCCGGGGACGAGGAACGCCAGGTAGACGGCGATGCCGAAGCCGAGCGAGACCGCGCGGTGCTCGCCGAGGAGGCGGCGGCGGTCGCGGAGGGAGAGCCCCCGGGCGTCGCCCGCGAACCCGGTCAGCTCGAGCGCGAGGGCCCTCCCGCCGACCAGGGCGCCCGCGACGAGGCCGACGATCGAGCCGACCAGCGGCACCAGGCCCAGCAGCACCAGGACCACGCCGATCCCGAGGGAGGTGGCGACCAGCACGGCGGAGTCGCGGAGGCCGCGGCCGACCCCCTGCCAGAAGGTGCTCTCGCGCTCGTCGGGCACGCCGCCGAGGTCGTCCTCGACCCGCCGCCAGATCCGCTCGTAGAAGGGGTCGCCGACCAGCAGGGTCACCGCGGCGAAGAGGACCACGCCGAGGGCGAGCACGGCGCCGACCACCGCGATCGAGAGCACCAGGCGGACGGTGGCGGCCGTGCCCTCGTCCCAGCCGCCGGCGAACGGGGTGAGCGCGGTCACCGCGTCCTGCACCCGCGTGAGCACCAGGACCAGCACGCCGACGAAGACCAGACCGACGATCAGGGGCGGGATCGCGCCGAGGAGCATCGCCCGCGGCGAGCGGACCCAGGTGCGGAAGCCGCGGAGGAAGAGCCGGGCACCGAGGCCGAGATCGCGGAGGACGCTCATCCCCCGATCCTCGCAGGTGGGTCCGGGTCGGGGGTCCGGCAGAACACCCGACCGCCCGGGGTGCGGAGCCTCAGACCCGCTCGAACGGAGCGAGCAGCCCCGCCATCGCCTTCGTCCGCGGCGCGGCGTACTCGTCGCGCCGCGAGGTGCTGACGCCCATCGCGACGAGCCCCTCCACCAGGCGCACCGCCGAGGCGACGCCGTCGATCACGGGCACGCCCAGCTCCCGTGAGAGGTCGCGGCACAGGTCGGCCATGCCCGCGCAGCCCAGCACGATCGAGTCGGACCCGTCGACGGCCAGCGCTTCGGCGCACTCCGCCAGGATCGCGCGGCGGGCGTCGGAGCGGGGGTCGTCGAGTTCGAGCACGGGGATGTCGCAGGCGCGCACCTGACGGCAGGCGTCGCCGAACCCGGCGCGGCGGGCGATGTCCCAGGCGCGGCCGCTCGTGCGCGAGAGCGTGGTGACCACGCTGAAGCCCCGGCCGACGAGCGCGGCCATGTGCATGGCGGCCTCGGCGATCCCCACGACCGGGCCGCTCGCGATCTCGCGCGCGGCGTCGACGCCCGGGTCGCCGAAGCACGCGACGACCGCGCCGTCGCAGCCGGCCGCCTCCGCCCGGGCGATCTCGTGCAGGACGCCGGGCACGGCGAGCGCCTCGTCGTAGTGGCTCTCGATCGACGCCGGACCCATCGGCGGGGTGACGGCCGTGATCTCGGTGCCGAGCGAGGCGACGGAGCGGGCGGCCCGGCCGATCGCCGCGGTCATCGCAGTGCTGGTGTTCGGGTTGACGACGGTGATGCGCATGGTGGTTCCTCGGTTCGGGTGCCGGGAGGGGGAGGGACCCGCCCGGCCGCCGGTCCGCGGGATGCGGAGCGGCCGGAGCGGATCCCTCCTCCGTGCCGGCCGGATCAGACGGTCGAGCCGTCGCTGACGTGCTCGAGGTCCTCGTCGAGGCGCCCGATCCGCGGCGCGCGCCGCTCGAGCACGGCCATCGCGACGAATCCGAGCCCGCAGCCGAGGAACCAGCTGTAGTCGCCGAGCCAGGTGAACTCCGCGCCTCCCGCCTCCGCGATCCAGCGCGGCACGAGCACCGAGGCGACGGAGGGGACTCCGCCGATCACGGTCGCCCAGACGGCGTTGGGGTTGAAGCCGCGCGAGAACCAGTAGCGGCCCTTCTCGCTCATCGTGTAGAGGTCGTCCACCCAGACGCGCTGGCAGCTGATCAGGTAGTAGCCCGCGATGAGGACGCCGAACAGCGGTCCGATCAGCGCGCCGAGGATGCCGAGCGTGTAGTGGATGGCGGTGTCGTTCGAGTACCAGTTCCACGGGGTGAGCAGCACCGAGCCGACGGCGGCGATCATGCCGCCCATCCGCCAGCTGATCTTCTTCGGGTTGACGTTCGAGAAGTCGAACGCGGGGGAGATGAAGTTGGCGACGATGTTGATGCCGATCGTCGCGATGACGAAGGTGAGCCCGCCGAGGAGCACGGCGAACCAGGTGTCGATCCGCTCGACGGTCTCGATCGGGTCGGTGATCAGCTCGCCGAAGACCGGCACGGTCGCCGAGGCGGTGATCACGGTGAGGAGGGAGAAGAAGAGGAAGTTGATCGGGAGGCCGAGCAGGTTGCCGCGCTTCACGGCGCCGTAGCTGCGGGCGTACCGGGAGAAGTCGCCGAAGTTGAGCATCGGGCCCGAGAAGTAGGAGACGACCAGGGCGACGGCCGAGATCATCACCGGCACCGCGGCGGCGAGGTCGAGCGGCTCGCCGGAGCCGAGGGTGAGCGAGATGTTCTCCCAGCCCGCCTGCGACACCAGGTAGACGGCCAGCACGAGCATCACCACATAGACCGCCGGTCCCGCCCAGTCGATGAAGCGTCGGATCGACTCCATGCCCCGCCAGAACAGCGCGGCCTGCGCGACCCAGAGGATCGCGTAGGAGAGGTAGCCCAGGGCCGAGAGGCCGAGGAACGACGCCTCGGGCGTGTTCAGGGCGGCCATGCCCGGGAAGAACTTGAGGAAGACGATGTTCAGCGACTGCGCCGCCAGGTAGGTCTGCACGCCGTACCAGGCGATCGCGATCAGTCCGCGGATGATCGCCGGGATGTTCGCGCCGCGGATGCCGAAGATCGCCCGGTTGATGACGGGGTAGGGCACGCCGGTGACCTGGCTGGGCTTGGCGACGAGGTTGCAGAAGACCTGCACGATCACGATGCCCACCACCAGGGCGACGAGCACCTGCCAGCCGGCCAGGCCCAGCGCGAAGAGCGAGCCCGCGGTCACGTACCCGCCGACGCTGTGCACGTCCGACATCCAGAACGCGAAGATGTTGTAGCTCGACCAGCGCTGCTTCCGGAGCGGGGCGAGGTCCTCGTTGGAGAGGCGGTCGTCGTAGCCGGCGCTCGCCGCGGCGGCGGGATCCGGATCGACGGGGGGAGCGGTGACTCGGGGTGCGGTGACGCGGTCGGACATGGGTGGATCCACCTCTCGGGCGGTCGTGCGCAGAGCGGCACGGAGCGGATGTGTCAGGGTGGTCGGGACGTCCGGCCGAGGAGGCGGGGTGTCGCGGAGAGCGTTCCGAGTGAAGTGATCACTTCACGCGGGCCACGCTACGAGTCGGGAGGCCGCCGCTCGTTTCGGCTCCGTTACGGCTGTGTGACGATCCGCGAGAGGGGACGGGCCATGCCCTCCGACGACACCGCGCCCGACGAGGCGGTCGCCCGGGCGATCGCGGACGGGGCCGGACTCGGCGCCCGGCTGCGGGAGCTGCGGCTCTCGGCGGGCCTGTCGCTGAAGGCACTCGCCGGGCGACTCGGCATCTCCGTGAGCGCCGTCTCGCAGATCGAGCGCGGAGCCATGCAGCCCTCGGTCGGCCGGCTGATCGCCCTCGTGGACGCGCTGGGGGTCCCGCTGTCCGCCGTGTTCGACCAGGGCGCGTCGGCGCCGGTCGAGACCGCGGTCGTCCGGGCGCGCGAGTCGGCGCCCGTGGCGCTCGAGGGCGGAGTGCTGTTCCGCCGTCTGGCGCCGCGTCCGCTGGACGCCGTCGACTTCTTCGAATCGACCTACCCGCCGGGCTCGACCTCGACGGCGCACCGGCAGCTGCTCCGCCACGACGGGTTCGAGATGGGGACGGTGACGCTCGGAGAGCTGACGGTCGAGTTCGAGGACGAGTCGGTCGTCCTCGGGCCGGGCGACGCCATCACGTTCCCGTGCGAGCGGCCGCACCGCATGGTCAACACGGGCTCGACCACGGCGATCGCGACCTGGCTGATCGTCCACCGCTGACACCGCGCCGGTGCTTCGTGCCGGACCCCTGGCGGCACCACCTGCGTATGGGACCCTGGTCCTCGCTCCTCCACAACGGGCGGACGACCGTCTCCTGTCCGCACCCCGGTCGGGATCGGGGCGCGGCGGGCCCTCGGTGTCGGTACCGCCTGGTGGGCTGGTCTCCTCGACCGAGGGGTGCGGAACGTGGAGGAGCGGATGGACGGCAGGAACGACGAGGGGTGCCCGCGCTGGTGCGCGGGCGAGCACGACGAGCTGGTCGCGGCGGGGGAGCGGCTGCACCGCTCCGCGGCGAGCTCGCTCCCGGTGGTGCTCTGGGCGGGCCGAGACGGGGCCGCGGGCGCGACGGTGCACGTCTCCCTGTGCCGCCCGGGTGAGTCGGGGGAGGACAGGCTCCGCCTGGAGGCCGACGGGCTCGGCGAGGTCGACCTCGATCTCAGCTCGGGGTCGCGGCTGGCCGGCGCGGTGCTCCGGCTACTCGGCGCCGCGTGAGGTGCGCGGCGGGTCGGGCGGCAGGAGGTCCGTCAGCTCGATCTCGAGCGCCTCGCAGAGCGCGAGGAGGGTGTGCAGCGTGGGGTTCGCGGGCGAGCCGGGCTTCGACTCGCCCTTCTCGAACTTCTGGTAGGTGTAGCCCGCGAGCCCGGCCGCGTGGGCGATCCGCTCCTGGCTGGCGCCCTTGGCGATGCGGGCCCGGTGCATGTTGGTGCCGAGCTCGCGGGCGTAGGTCGCCCAGTCGCGCTCGGGAGTGGGTGTCGACATGCCCGCCAGCTTCGGAGAAGTTCGGCCGCGGGTCAGCCATACATGGATGGGAAATTCCCGGTGGTCATACCCGGGTGACCACAGGCGGCGCCTCCGGAGCCCCGAGGGCCCTGCGACGGCAGCGCCTAGTATGGCCGGGTGCCAGTGAACCCCGAACTCGTCGGGCGCGTCTTCGCGCCCACGGAGCCCTATCAGGTGGGGCGCGAGAAGGTGCGCGAGTTCGCCCGCGCCGTCTCCGCGACCTCCCCCCTGCACCACGACGTCGAGGCCGCCCGCGCCGCCGGGCACCCCGACCTCGTCGCTCCGCCCACCTTCGCCGTCGTCGTGCAGGAGTTCACGCTCCAGCAGCTGCTCGCCGAGCCCGACGGCGGGATCGACTTCAGCCGCGTCGTGCACGGAGACCAGCGCTTCGTGCTGTCCCGTCCGGTCGTGGCCGGCGACGAGCTGACCGCGACCCTCTCGGTCGCCGCCATCAAGAAGCTCGGCGCCCACTCGATGGTCACCACCGAGTCCCGCATGGTCGACGCGAGCGGCGAGCACGTCGTCACCGCGATCTCGACCCTCGTGGTCAGGGGAGACGAATGAGCACCGCACTGCCCGCTCTCGCCGAGCTGAGCGTCGGCCAGGTCGTCGCCGAGAGCCGCTTCCCGATCGACCGCGGCACCCTGGTGCGCTACGCGGGCGCCTCGGGCGATTTCAACCCGATCCACTACCGCGACGACGTCGCCGCCGAGGTCGGCCTGCCCGGCGTGCTCGCGCACGGCATGCTCACGATGGGCACCGCGGTGCAGGTCGTCGTCGACTGGGTCGGCGACCCCGGACGCGTGGTCGACTACCAGGTGCGCTTCACCCGCCCCGTCGTGGTGGACCCGCGCGACGGCGCCGCGATCGACGTGGTCGCCAGGATCGGTGCTGTGAACGCCGAGGAGGGCTGGGTCCGCGTCGACCTCGCCGTCTCGGTCGAGGGCAAGTCCGTCCTCGGCAAGGCCCAGGCACGGGTCCGACTCGCGTGACCTCCGCGCCGCTGCTCTCCGCCCTGACCACCCTCCGCGTCGGCGGACCCGCCGAGCGCCTCGTCGAGCCCGCCACCGAGGCGGAGCTGGTCGAGACGCTCGTCGGCCTGTGGTCGGACGACGAGCCGTGGCTGCTGCTCGGCGGCGGCTCCAACCTCCTCGTGGGGGACGACGGGGTCGAGGGCACGGTCGTGCGCGTGCGCACCACCGGCGTCGAGCGGCTCCCCTCCGACGAGCCGGGGCGCGTGCTCCTGCGGGTGCAGGCGGGCGAGTCGTGGGACGGCCTCGTCGCGACGACCGTGGAGCGCGGCTGGGCGGGCCTCGAGGCCCTCAGCGGCATCCCCGGCACGGTCGGTGCGTCGCCGGTGCAGAACATCGGCGCCTACGGCCAGGAGCTCTCGGACACGCTGGTCGCGGTCGACTTCCTCGACGAGGGCGCCCGCGAGCCCGTCCGGCTGACGGCGGAGGAGCTGCAGTTCGCCTACCGCACCTCCGTGATCAAGCAGGGCCGCCGGGGCGCGGTGCTGGCCGTCGAGTTCGCGCTCGAGGAGGTCGGCGCCGAGGGCGACGGCACTCCCGTCGCCTACGGTCAGCTGGCGTCGGCGCTCGGAGTCGCGCTCGGCGACCGCGTGCCGCTCGCGCGGGTGCGCGAGACCGTGCTGGCGCTGCGTGCGGGCAAGGGCATGGTCCTCGATCCGGAGGACCCGGACACCGCGAGCGCCGGCTCCTTCTTCACCAACCCCCTCGTCACGAGCGCGTTCGCCGACTCCCTGCCGCCCGAGGCGCCGCGCTGGCCGGTCGAGCCGACGGCGGAGGCGCCCGTCATCACTCCGCTCGCCGCGGTCGAGGCCGGAGCGCCCGTCGGGCTGCCCGTGCCTCCCCGCGCCGACGGCCTGGTGAAGCTCAGCGCCGCGTGGCTGATCGAGCACGCCGGCGTCTCGCGCGGTTTCGCCCTGCCCGGCTCGCGGGCCGCCGTGTCGAGCAAGCACACCCTCGCCCTGACCAACCGCGGAGGAGCGACGGCCGAGCAGGTCGCCGAGCTCGCCCGGTACGTCCAGGGCCGCGTCCTGGCGGAGTTCGGCGTGCTGCTGCACCCCGAGCCCGTCGTGGTCGGCACCGCGGTCTGAGTCCGCGCGGTCTGCGCCGGCAGGCGCCGCGCTCCCGGGGACGCGCGCCCTCCGGCCGCGGCCTCCTCCGGCTCAGCTGTCGCGGCGGATCCAGCGGAAGCCGAAGCGGCAGGCGACGAGCCCCACGACGAGCCAGATCCCGAGCACCAGCGCGACGCCGCCGAGGTCCCACGACCCGTTCACCTCCGCCTCCTCGAACCCGCTCGGCAGGAACACGGCGCGCATGCCCTGCGCGATCCACTTGAGCGGGAAGACGCTCGCCGTGTTCTGCAGCCAGTCCGGCAGCGTCGTGAACGACAGGTACGACCCCGAGATGAACTGCAGCACGAGCAGCGGCGGCACGATCACGGCGGTCGCGCTCTTGCCCGAGCGGGGCAGCGCGGAGACGGCGATGCCGAGGATGGCCGACGTCGCGACTCCTGCCAGGTAGACCCAGGCGAAGGTCGCCCAGCGTCCGCTGTCGGTGGGCAGCTCGACCGAGAACACCGTCGCCGCGACGAGGAGCAGCAGGGCCGTCTGCGCGAGGCTCGTCACGAGCACCTGGCCGAACTTGCCGATGAAGTAGCTGAAGACCGGCAGCGGTGCTCCCGCGAGGCGCTTGAGCGTGCCGTCGCCGCGCTCGACCGCGATGTCGACGCCCAGGTTCTGGACGCCCGAGAGCAGGATCCCGGCCGCGGCCAGGCCCGGCACGTAGTACTCCGCCATCGGGATGCCCGGGTCCTGCGGGTTCGCCTGCATCACCGCGGTGTCGCCGAACGCGACCGAGAAGATCGTCAGGAGCAGCACCGGGAAGAGGAAGGTGAAGAACACCTGGTCCGGAGCGCGGAAGTACGAGCGGATCTCGTAGCGGGCCCGGGCGAGTCCGAGGCGGACGGTGCGTCCCGGGCCGGTGGAGAGAGTGCGGGGGCGGGTGGCGACGGCGGTCACGCGGGCTCTCCGATCAGGTCGACCGCGTCGCGGTCCTCGCGGATGAGGTCGAGGTAGATGTCCTCGAGGCTGGGGCGGACGACCTCGAGGGCCGTCGGCTCACCGATCCGGGAGTGCAGCTCGGCGACGGTCCGGGCGGGCTCGGTGGTGCGCAGCCGGTGCAGCACGCCGTCCTCGCGCCACTGCACGATCGGGACGCGCGCCTCGTCCCCTCCGATCGCGCTCATCGGGCCGATGGCCAGGAGCCGCCCGCCGGAGATCACGGCGGCGCGGTCGCCGAGGCGGGCGGCCTCGTCGAGGTAGTGGGTGGTGAGCAGGATGGTCGTGCCCTCGCTCTTGAGCAGAGCGATCAGGTCCCAGAAGGAGTGGCGGGCCTCGGGGTCGAATCCCGTGGTGGGCTCGTCGAGGAACACCAGCTCGGGACGGCCGATGATGCCGAGGGCGACGTCGACGCGGCGGCGCTGGCCGCCCGAGAGGCGCCCGATGCGCGAGCGGGCCTTGGACGTCAGCCCGACGGCCTCGATGGTCTCGTCGACGTCGCGCGGTCGCGGATAGAGGCTGGCGAAGTGCGCGATCTGCTCGCGGACCGTCGCGTTGCCGGACTCGCCGCTGGACTGCAGGACGATCCCCAGACGCGCCTTCCACGCCAGGTCGCCGTGGCGCGGGTCGACCCCGAGCACCGACACCTCGCCGCCGGAGCGGTCGCGGTAGCCCTCGAGGATCTCGATGGTCGTCGACTTCCCGGCGCCGTTGGGGCCGAGGAGCGCGAAGGTCTCGCCCCGGTGGATGTCGAAGGAGACTCCCGCGACCGCCGGAGCGCCCCCGTAGTCCTTCCGCAGGTCGCGGACTCGGACGGCGTGGTCTTCGCTCATCGTCACAGCGTGCCCTGTCGCACCCCTCCGGCGACAGTGATCCCCGATTTCCGCCTCCCTCTTGCCCTCCCCGCCCCGAGATGCCACGCACCCCTCGCCTGTCGGACAGGCCCGTCGCAGTACCCGCCGTCACCGTGCGGCACGGTCGAGCGGCGATCGGCGATCCGCGTGTCACGGATCGTCGTCCGCGCTGCGCACCCCGCTCTCTGCGACGCACCCCCGTCGTCGAGCCGCCGCTGCCGATCGACGGCGCAGGAGGAGGAGGGCTAGACGGTGCCGAAGAGCCGCTGCAAGCGGCGCACGCCCTCGAGGAGCGCGTCGTCGCCGAGGGCGTAGGACAGGCGGAGGTAGCCGCTCGGTCCGAAGGCCTCGCCGGGGACGGTGGCGACCTCGGCCTGCTCGAGGATGAGGTCGGCGAGCTCGAGGGAGGTCGTCGGGGTGGTGCCGTTCCACTCTCGGTTCAGCAGCCCGTTCACGTCGGGGTAGACGTAGAACGCGCCGCCGGGGGTCGGGCACTCGATCCCGTCGATCGCGTTCAGCTCGGCGACGATGGTGCGGCGGCGGCGGTCGAAGGCCAGGCGCATCTCCTCGGCCGGCTCCTGCGGGCCGGTGAGGGCGGCGATCGCGGCGCGCTGCGAGATGTTCGAGACGTTGCTCGAGAGGTGCGACTGCAGGTTCGAGGCGCCCTTGATCGCGTCGGCCGGGCCGACCATCCATCCGACGCGCCAGCCGGTCATCGCGTAGGTCTTCGCGACGCCGTTGACGAGGATCGTCCGGTCGCGCAGGGCCGGCACCGCCTCGACGATCGAGGTCGCGTGCTCGAGCGGGCTCGCGTCGTCCTGGTCGCCGGTGGAGTAGACGAGGTTCTGGTAGATCTCGTCGGCGATGATCCAGAGGCCGTGCTCCTCGGCCCACTCGCCGATCTCGCGGGTCTGCTCGGCCGAGTAGACGGCGCCGGTGGGGTTGGAGGGGGAGACGAACAGGAGCACCTTGGTGCGCTCGGTGCGCGCTGCCTCCAGCTGCTCGACCGTGACCAGGTAGCCCTGGTCGGCGCCCGCGAACACGTCCACCTGCACGCCGCCGGCGAGCTTGATCGCCTCGGGGTAGGTGGTCCAGTACGGGGTCGGCACCAGCACCTCGTCGCCGTCGTCGAGGAGGGTCTGGAAGGCCTGGTAGACGGCCTGCTTGCCGCCGTTGGTGACCACGACCTGCGAGGGGTCGACGGCCCATCCGGAGTCGCGCGCCGTCTTCTCCGCGATGGCCGCGCGAAGGTCGGGGAGGCCCGCCGCGGGGGTGTAGCGGTAGTTCCCCGGGTCGAGCACGGCGGCCGAGGCGGCCTCGACGATGTGCTCGGGAGTGAGGAAGTCGGGCTCGCCGGCGGCGTAGGACACGACCGGTCGGCCCTGGGCCTGGAGGGCCTTCGCCTTGGCGTCGACCTTCAGAGTGGCGGACTCGGCGATGGCGGCGATGCGGGCGGAGATGCGCGTGGTGGAGGACACGACGGCCAGCGTATCCTGCGCGCGCACGGGGCTCCGAGGCCCCCCGCCGCTCGGCTGGACACGCCCTGCGGGTCCACGTACACTCGTCCGAGGTAGTCGATCTCTGCCCTCATCCACAGCGCCCGCGAGGGTCGCGGCGGTGGGGCGGCGGGTCGGTCTCCTCCTCGGATGCTCGCAACGGCATCCATAGGGCGGTGGCTCAATTGGTAGAGCAGCGGTCTCCAAAACCGCAGGTTGCAGGTTCGAGCCCTGTCCGCCCTGCACATCGATGCCCGTCGCACGCGGTCCCCGCGACGCTGCGGTCATCGGTCCAGGGCCGCCCATGACGGGCGGTCGGCCACACCGGAGGTTCCGGTGCGGGAAAGGTGCGTGCAGGTGGCCGGGAAAGCAGTCGACGAGCCGAGCGAGGACGTCGTCGCGATCGCCAATCAGCAGCGAGCCGCGCGGCGCAACCCGTTCGCGCGCATCGCCCTCTTCATCCGGCAGGTCATCGCCGAGCTGAAGAAGGTCGTGACGCCCACCCGCAAGGAGCTGGGCAACTACGTCGTGGTCGTGCTGATCTTCGTCGTCATCATGATGGCGCTGGTGTCCTTCCTCGACTGGGTCTTCGCCCTGGCCGTGACGTACGTGTTCGGCACACCCGCCGCCTGACCCGAGAGCATCCGGGCCGCGCGAGCGGAGGGTGCCGGCGACAGCGGGACGCGCCCCGAGGGGCGCGACCGATCGATCGAGAGAGAGTTGTGACGAGTGTCTGACAGAAACCGCGACGACGTCGACTGGGCGACGGCTGCCGAGCAGTCGTCGGAGGTCGAGGAGGAGCAGGAGGGCGACGTCCAGTCGCAGGCTGAGGACGCCGTCGAGCCCGCCGAGCAGGGTGCGCTGAGCATCATCGACGAGAACGAGTCCGAGGACGACCTCGCCTCCGACCTCGAGGCAGCGCTGGACGCCATCGGCTCCGTCGACGACCCCGAGGCCGACTCCGCGGTCGACGAGGCCGCGCACATCGACACCGTCGAGGAGGCCGAAGCGGCCCTCGAGGCCGTCGAGGACGAGGCCGAGGTCGCCGCCGAGGACGCCGAGTCCGCCGGTGAGGACCTCGCCGACATCGACCCCTACGAGGCCTTCCGCACCGAGCTGCGCGGCAAGCCGGGCAAGTGGTACGTCATCCACTCCTACGCCGGCTTCGAGAAGCGCGTGAAGTCGAACATCGAGAACCGCAAGGTCTCGCTCGAGGCCGAGGACTACATCTTCGAGGTCCAGGTCCCGATGGAGGACGTGGTCGAGATCAAGAACGGCCAGCGCAAGATGGTCACCCGCGTGCGCATCCCCGGCTACGTGCTGGTGCGCATGGACCTCAACGAGGACTCGTGGTCGGTCGTCCGCCACACGCCGGGCGTCACCGGCTTCGTGGGCAACGCCCACAACCCGACCCCGCTGCGCTTCGAGGAGGCCTTCACGATGCTGAAGAGCCTCGTCGAGATCAAGGACGTCGCCCCCTCGAAGACCTCCGGTGCCAAGGGCCAGAAGCAGGCCCAGCGCGTGCTGCCCGCCGAGGTCGACTTCGAGATCGGCGAGACCATCACCATCAAGGAGGGCTCGTTCGCGGGTCTTCCCGGCTCGATCAGCGAGATCAAGCCCGAGAGCGGCAAGCTCACCGTGCTCGTCTCGCTCTTCGAGCGCGAGACCCCGGTCGAGCTGTCGTTCGACCAGGTCACCAAGCTCTGACGCGTCGCCTCCGCACCGCGTGAACGCCCCCTCCGCACGTCGGAGGGGGCGTTCGCCGTTCGGGGCGGCGCCCCCTCCGGCACCGCCCCGCGCGCCCCCGGGCGTCGGCCCCTCCTCCGCCCTGTCGGGGGTGGCCCCGCTCGTGTAAGCTCGTACGGGTTTTCGTGTCGGCGCCCGCCTCTGTGCGCGCCGGACGACCCTCCTCCACCGCGATCCGGCACCGTCGGATGCGCGGGAGAGCGGCCGGGAGCCCCCGACCGCTCGAACCCTGAGAAAAGGAATCAGAATGGCCCCCAAGAAGAAGGTCACCGGCCTGATCAAGCTCCAGATCAAGGCCGGCGCGGCCAACCCCGCGCCCCCGATCGGTCCGGCGCTCGGTCAGCACGGCGTCAACATCATGGAGTTCTGCAAGGCGTACAACGCGCAGACCGAGTCGCAGCGCGGCAACGTCATCCCCGTCGAGATCACCGTCTACGAGGACCGCTCGTTCACCTTCGTGCTGAAGACCCCGCCCGCGGCGGAGCTCATCAAGAAGGCCGCCGGCGTCGCCAAGGGCTCCTCGACCCCGCACACCGTGAAGGTCGCGAAGCTCACCCAGGCGCAGGTCCGCGAGATCGCCGAGGCGAAGCAGGTCGACCTGAACGCCAACGACATCGACGCCGCCGCGAAGATCATCGCCGGCACCGCCCGCTCGATGGGCATCACGGTCGAGTAGCGCGACGCGCTGCTCGACGGCGGGAGCGACGCGCCCACCGGCGCGGACCCACCGCGGAAGCCTCGAGAACCCGACGGCGGCCCCTCAGCGGGGTCGCGCGCCCGGTCCGGAAACGCCTCCGCAGGACCTCTCCGCCTCCCGCGAGCAGCACGCACGGCCGCGATCGCGGCACCACCAGAACTCCATCACCCCCGTGGGAGAGCCCGCCAGGCTCTAGAACCACATTCTCG
This sequence comes from Rathayibacter sp. AY1F3, assembly GCF_002931975.1. Taxonomy (NCBI): domain Bacteria; kingdom Bacillati; phylum Actinomycetota; class Actinomycetes; order Micrococcales; family Microbacteriaceae; genus Rathayibacter; species Rathayibacter sp. AY1F3. The sequence goes on from NZ_PSVF01000015.1 coordinate 78,109, forward strand.
TTTCAAGGAGAAACAACATGGCACAGAAGTCGAAGGCCTACCGGGCCGCCGCGGCCAAGCTCGAAGAGGGCAAGTTCTACACGGCCGACGAGGCCGTCGCGCTCGCCCGCGAGACCGGTTCCGCCAAGTTCAACAGCACCGTCGAGGTCGCCCTCAAGCTCGGTGTCGACCCCCGCAAGGCCGACCAGATGGTCCGCGGCACGGTCATCCTGCCCCACGGCACGGGCAAGACCGCCCGCGTCATCGTGTTCGCGACCGGTCCGGCCGCCGAGGCCGCGCTGGCCGCCGGTGCCGACGAGGTCGGCGGCGCCGAGCTCATCGAGAAGGTCGCGGGCGGGTACACCTCGTTCGACTCCGCCGTCTCGACCCCGGAGCTCATGGGCCAGGTCGGCCGTCTCGGAAAGGTGCTCGGCCCCCGCGGCCTCATGCCCAACCCGAAGACCGGCACCGTGACCCCGGACGTGGCGAAGGCCGTGACCGAGATCAAGGGCGGAAAGATCGAGTTCCGCGTCGACAAGCACGCCAACGTGCACCTCGTCGTGGGCAAGGCCGCGTTCACCGAGGAGCAGCTCCAGGAGAACTTCAAGACCGCGCTCGACGAGATCCTCCGCCTCAAGCCGTCCTCCTCGAAGGGCCGCTACATCCAGAAGGCCGCCGTCTCGACGACCTTCGGCCCCGGCATCCCGCTGGACGTCAACGTCCTGGCCTGAGCCGGGCACGAACTGACGTGAGGAGGGGGTCCGCTTCGGCGGGCCCCCTCCTTCGTCGTCCCGGCATACTGGACCGGTGATCCGCCGCTCCGCTCCGTCGCGCCTCCCGTGACCGTCCGCCGCGCGTCTGCCGCCGACGCCGAGGCCGTTGCCGAGCTGGCCGCCGCGACCTTCCCGCTGGCCTGCCCGCCGCACACCACCGCGGAGGCGAAGGCCGAGTTCGTGCGCACCGTGCTCTCGGTCGAGCGCTTCCGCGACCACCTCGCCGATCCGCTCCGCTCGCTCCTGGTCGACGACGACTCCGGCGCGCTGACCGGCTACGCGATGCTCGTGCGCGGAGAGCCCGCCGACGCCGACGTCGTCGCGGCGATCCGGCTGCGTCCGACCGTCGAGCTCAGCAAGTTCTACCTCCTGCCCGGCCGGCACGGCTCCGGAGCGGCGGCCGCGCTGATGGCCGCGACCCTCGAGGAGGCGCTGGATCACGGTGCCGCGGGCGTCTGGCTCGGCGTGAACGAGGAGAACGCGCGTGCTCAGCGGTTCTACTCCAAGCACGGCTTCGCGGTCGTCGGCCGCAAGCGCTTCCTCGTCGGCGACCGCTGGGAGGACGACTTCGTCCTCGAGCGCTCTCTCGCCTGACCCTCCCCGCGAGACGCCACCCGGGTACGCGACCCGCTCCGCGTGGCGTATCCGAGTGGCCTCTCGCCGAGGTCAGCCCTCGGAGACGGTGAGGACGATCTTGCCGCGGGTGTGGCCCGTCTCGAGCTGCTCGTGCGCCTCGCAGGCGCGGGCGAGGGGGAAGATGCCGTCGATGAAGACGCGGACGTCGCCCGACTCGAGCAGGCGCGAGACCACGCCGAGGGTCGCCCCGTCGGGAGCGACGCGGTAGGTGGAGGCGCGGACGCCCGCAGCGGCCGCCTCCTCGAAGAACCCGGGCCAGCTCCCGGTGGGCGCGTTCACGATCAGGCCCCCGGGGCGGAGGACCCTCAGCGAGCGCGAGCCCGTGTCGTCGTGGACGTTGCCGACCAGATCGATGACCACGTCGACGCCGGACAGCAGCTCGTCGAAGCGCTCGGCGGTGTGGTCGATCACCTGCGCGGCGCCGAGCTCGTGCAGCCACTGCAGGTTGCGGGTCGAGCCGGTCGCGATCACCGAGGCGCCGAAGTAGGCGGCGAACTGCACCGCGAAGTGGCCGACTCCGCCCGACCCGGCGTGGATGAGGATCCGCTGACCCTCGTGCGCCTTGGCGAGCTCGACGACCATGCCCCAGGCGGTGAGCGCCGCGAGCGGGACGCCGGCCGCTTCGACGTGGGAGAGCGTCGACGGCTTCCGCGCGATGGAGACGCTCGGCACGCTGACGTACTCCGCGTAGGAGCCCGAGTAGCGCGGCACCATGACGAAGCCGTAGACCTCGTCGCCCGGCCGTAGCGGATGCGCCGGGTAGGGGCTCGAGACGACGACGCCCGAGAAGTCGTGGCCGAGGACCGCCGGGTAGGAGGCGATCTGCGAGGCGACCCCCTGGCCCGCGCGCGTCTTCGCGTCGAGCGGGTTCACGCCGGCCGCGACCACCTTCACGGTGAACTCGGCGTTGATGGCGGAGGGTGTCGGCACGGTCGCCAGGTGCAGGGCGGAGGCGTCGCCCGGCGCGTCGATCACCGCCGCCGTCATCGTGTCGGGGAGGACGACCTCCTCCGGGATCTCGCCGATCGCGAGGCCGTGCCCGAGCGCGCTGGTGTGCATCGTCGCCTTTCCTGTCGCTGAGGCGTGCGGGTGGAGCGTGCCGAGGACGTCGCCCCCGATCCCCGCATCCGACGCCGCGACCAGTCAATCGAGGCAATGAGTCGGCGCTGTTACGGGGGTGTCACCCTCGGGAGAAGATTGGCGCGCGGAGCCGCGGGCGCCCGGTCTGGCACGATGAGGGGATGCGACGCCGACGTACCCTGCTGGTCGGCGGTGCACTCCTTGTCCTGGCCGGGCTCGTGGTCCTCCTGGCCGCCCGGATCAGCATCGGCACCAGCCGCTGGGTCTACGTCAGCGAGATGGGCGCGCCGGACCTGCCGACGGCGGGCGCCTTCGAGGCCGCTCTTCTGCTCGTGGCGGCCGGCGGCGCGCTGATCGCCGCGGGCGCCTGGCCGGTGCGCGCCCGCCTGCTCCCCGCCCTCCGCCCGGCGGGCGCGATCCTCCTGGCGGCCGCCTGCTTCGCGCTCGCCTCGCAGGTGACCTGCACGGCGGGCTGCCCGCTGCCGGTCGGGCCGGCCTTCCGCTGGCAGGACCTCATCCACACCTCGGCCGCCGTGCTCGGCTTCGGGGCCGCCTGCGCCGCGATGCTCCAGCTGGCGACCGTGCGGGGGCGCCCGGCGGTCGCGCGGCTCTCGCTCGCCGCCGGGATCTCGGTGGCGGTCGTCGCCGGGACGGGCGGGATCCTGTCCCTCCTGCGCGTGTGGCTGCGGCTCGGCGGGACGCTCGAGTTCGTGGCGACGGCGATCGCAGTGCTCTGGCTCGCGTTCGTCGGCCTGGTGCTCGCGCTCGAGGACCTCAGCGCTGAGCGAGCCAGCCGCGGACGTGCCCGCGGATCCGGTCCTGCTGAGCGGCGAAGCCCTCGTCCCGCGCCGGCACCCGCTCGCAGTCCGCATCCGGAAGAGCCCTAGCCCACGCCTCCGCGACCTCGACCGGATGCACGGGGTCGCGCTCGGCCGCGATCACCAGGGTGCGCGCGATGACCTCGCCCAGCTCTCCGGAGTCGCGGTAGGCGGCGTTCCGCGGGATCTGGGCGAGCCGGACGGCGCGCTCGGCCGCCCGCGGGGAGCGGAACTGCAGCGTCAGCGCCTCCGCCGACGCGGGTGACACCTCGGCGGCGCGCGCGAACAGGCCCGAGGCGCGGAACATCCGCTCGCCGCGCTTCGCTCCGTGGTCGTGCAGCAGCTGCGCGATGACGGGGAACACGGTGAGGTTCTCGGGCAGCGGCTCGGCGGTGAAGGCGGGACGCACGAAGACGGCGCGGTCGATCGGCAGCACGCGTCGGACGGCGAGGCGCAGGGCGATCGCCGCGCCCATCGAGATGCCGAGCACCGTGAGCGGCTTGTGCGCGGCTCCGGCGCGCACGACCTCCTCCGTCACCTCGTCGGCGAGCGCCTCGAGGGCGAAGTCGCCGGGCGCGCCGAGCAGCTCGGAGGCGCCGTGGGCGCGGACGTCCGGAGCGATGACCTCGCTGCCGGCGGGGAGGGCGGAGCGCAGCAGCCCCAGCGGCTGGGAGCGGTCGCCGCCCAGGCCGTGCAGGAGGAGGACCGTCACCGGGCGCGCGTCCGCTCGTGCAGCTCGGCCATCAGCATCCCCGCCAGGCGGACGAGGATGTGGATCTCGTCCTCGTCGCGGTCGACCCAGCGGGAGTTCGGCTCGCCCTCGATCGGCACGAAGTCGCGGTGCTGCTCCCAGACGACGAGCGTGCGCTCGGCGCCGAGGACGTACTGCTGCCAGAAGACCTGCCGCAGGTAGTGGCGCGGGATGCTCCGCCACGGCTTCGTCGTGGTCTTGATCTCGCAGAGCTCGAGCCGGCCGTCCTCGCGGAGGCCGATGCCGTCGGGCGTGGCGAGGTGGCGCCGCTCCTGGCTCGCGTGGAAGAGGGTGCTGCTGGGCTCGATCGCGTGCTCGCTCCGTACCCAGGCGGCGATCTCGGGCTCGCGGGCGCGGCCGTGGTCGGTGAAGGCGTTGCCGCCGAAGCCGGTGCCGTAGAGCTTGTCGAGCGCTGCCTTGCCGATCGCGGCGGGGGAGGAGAGGCGGGCGACGTCGGTCGCCGTGATTCCGCGCGAGCGGGCGCGGAGCCAGGCGACGCGGTCCGAGGAGTCGGCGACGACCCTCCGGAGGTGCGGGGGCTCGGCGTCCGTGAAGACGGGCTGCGTCTCCCAGGGGAAGGAGAGCTGCAGGTCGGGCACCGATTCATTCTCTGCCCCCTGCGGCGCCCGGTCGAATCGGCACGCCGACCCGCGGCGTCTCACCGGGGCGCGACGGCTCGCGCCGGCGGCTCAGGCGTCGAGGAAGGCGTCGACGTGCGCGGGGGAGAGGAGGTGGCGCCGGACCATCAGGGCGGCGCCGCGGACGCCTCCGCCCTGGGCCGCGGCCTGCACGATGTCGAGCGCGCGGGTCGCCAGGGGGAGGGAGCGGCGGTAGACGACCTCGCGGACCCCGGCGAGGACCTCGTGGCTGGCCTGGGCGATGCTGCCGCCGACGACGATGACGGACGGGTTCAGGAGGTTCACGCAGGTGGCGAGCACCTCGCCGATGTCGCGGCCGGCGGCGCGCGTGAGCTCGACGGTGGTGGGGTCCCCGCCGGTCAGCAGGGTGACGACGTCGGAGGTGCTGGCGGCGTCGATCCCGGACTCGGTCAGGCGGCGGGCGATCGCCGAGCCGCTCGCGATCGCCTCGAGGTCGGCCTCGCCGCGGTCGCCGGGGACCTGCACGTGGCCCAGGTCTCCCGCCGCTCCGAGGGCTCCGCGCTGCAGGGCCCCGCCGCTGACGATCCCGGCTCCGATGCCGGTGGAGACCTTCACGTAGAGGAGGTCGTCGACGTCGGCGTAGTGGTCGGCGTGCTCGCCGAGCGCCAGCAGGTTCACGTCGTTGTCGACGAGGACGGGCACGGGGAGGCGGCGGCCGACGAACTCCGGGATGTCGAAGCGGTCCCAGCCGGGCATGATCGGCGGCTTCACCGGGCGGCCCGTCGCGTGCTCGACGGGTCCGGGGACGCCGACGCCGACTCCCGCGAGCGGGCCGGCCGCCGGAGTCCGGCCGAGCAGGGCCGCGGCGACGTCGAGGGCGTGGCCGAGGACGGCGAGGGGGCCGTCGGCGATGGCGATGCTCTCGCGGCGGCGGGCGAGGACAGTGCCGTCGAGGTCGGTCAGGGCGACGACGGCGTGCGCGGCGCCCAGGTCGACGGCGAGGAGGCTGCGCGCCCGGGGGTCGAAGGCCACGCGGGCGGCGGGGCGGCCGCCGGAGGAGGGGGCGTCGTCCTGCCGGGCGACCAGGCCGGAGGCGGTGAGGACGTCGAGCTGGGCGGAGACGGCCGCGCGCGGCAGGCCCGTCTCGGCGACCACGTCGGCCCGCGTCCGGGGCGCCCCGTCGGCCAGCAGGAGCAGCAGCTCGCCGACCGCGCTGACGGTGATGCGGCGGCGCGGGGACATGGCCAGAGTCAACCACAGCGCCCGTGCTTCTGTGCGGCGGGTGCCCGACTTGGCGGGCGTGCAGGGCTAGTTTTGCTTGTCCGTGAGCAAAAGTCCGCGTAGGGTTCGAGGCACACCTTCCGATGCGATCAGGAGCCCCACCGGTGGCCACACCCCCAGACCTCTCTGTCCAGCTGTACTCGGTGCGCGAGCCGCTCGCGGCCGATCTGCCCGCCACCCTCGACCGCCTCGCGGCGATCGGCTTCACCACGGTCGAGCTCTTCGGGTTCGTCGACCTGGCCGACGCCTACCGCGCAGCGCTCCCGGCCAGCGGACTATACGCTCCCAGCGCCCACGCGCGCCTCCTCGGCCCGCAGGGCGACGCCACCGTCGACGAGATCCTCGACACGGCCGCCTCGCTCGGCGTCGAGACCGTGATCGACCCCTTCGTCGACCCGACCCGCTGGACCACCGCGGACGACGTCGCCCGCATCGCCGACGAGCTGAACGCGCTGGTCGACTCCGCCGCCGCCCGCGGCCTGGTGCTCGGCTACCACAACCACGCCTTCGAGTTCGAGAACCGCGTCGACGGCCGCAGCGCCTTCGAGCACCTCGCGAGCCTGCTCGACCCGCGCATGGTCCTCGAGCTCGACACCTACTGGGCCGCCGTCGGCGGCGACGACCCGGTCGAGGTGCTCGGACGCCTCGGCGACCAGGTGCGCTTCCTGCACGTGAAGGACGGCCCGATCTCGGCCGACACCCAGGAGCAGCTGCCCGCGGGCGAGGGCGCGATGGACGTCCCGGCGATCCTCGCCGCCGCTCCGCAGGCCCTGCCCGTGCTGGAGTTCGACGCCTACGCCGGCGACATCTTCGAGGGCCTGGAGTCGGCCCACCGCTACGTCTCGGGGCTCGGCGCATGAGCGGCACCGGCCGCGTGGGCGTCGGCGTCATCGGCGCCGGCAACATCAGCACCCAGTACCTGACCAACCTCACCGTCTTCCCCGACCTCGAGGTGCTCTTCGTCGCCGACATCGACCTCGAGCGGGCGAGGACCCAGGCCGAGGCATTCGGCGTCCCCGCCTCCGGCACCGTCGAGGAGCTCCTCGCGCACGAGGGCATCGAGATCGTCGTGAACCTCACGATCCCGGCCGCGCACGTCGAGGTCGCGCGCCGCGCGGTCGCGGCGGGCAAGCACGTGTGGACCGAGAAGCCCTTCTCGCTCGACCGCGACAGCGGGATCGAGCTGCTCGCGCTGGCGAAGGAGAAGGGGCTGCGCGTCGCGACCGCTCCCGACACCTTCCTGGGCGCGGGCCTCCAGACGGCGCAGCGCGTGATCGAGAGCGGAGCCATCGGCACGCCGCTCTCCGCCCTCACCCTCTTCCAGGGCCCCGGCCCCGAGTCGTGGCACCCGAACCCGGAGTTCTTCTTCGCCGAGGGCGGCGGACCGCTGCTGGACATGGGCCCGTACTACATCACCACGCTCGTGCAGAACCTCGGCCCCGTCGAGAGCGTCACCGCCGTCTCGTCCCAGGCCCGCGCCACCCGCGTGGTGGGCTCCGGCCCGAAGGAGGGCACCGAGTTCCCGGTGACCATCCCGACACACATCGGCGGGCTGCTCCGCTTCGAGTCCGGGGCCTCGGCCCAGGGCGTGTGGAGCTTCGAGTCGAGCCTGCCGCGCACCGGCTTCGTCGAGATCAACGGCTCCGAGGGCACCCTCGTCCTCCCCGACCCGAACCAGCACGACGGAGAGATCACCCTGCACCGCCGCGGGTCCGCCGAGCCGGAGGTCATCGCGGCGACCGGCTCGACCGCCTCCCGCGGCACCGGCGTGCTCGAGCTCGCCCGTGCGATCCGGGCCGACCGCCCCGAGGCCGCCTCCGGAGACCTCGCGTACCACGTCACCGACGTGATGCTCTCGCTCCTCGAGGCCGCCGAGACCGGCGAGAGGGTCCTCGTCACGAGCTCCGTGACGCCCCGCCCCGCACTGCCCGAGAGCTGGGACCCGACCGAAGCGACCCTCTCCTGATGCCCGCGCCCCTGCGCGTCGGCGTGCTCGGCGGCGGCTTCATGGCGGCCGTGCACAGCCGCGCGGCCCGCAGCGCCGGAGCGGTGCTCGCCGGAGTCGCCTCCTCCACCCCGGAGAAGGGCGAGCGGGCGGCGGCCGAGCTCGGCGTCGAGCGCGCCTACCCGGACGCCCGGGCTCTGATCGAGGACGAGAGCATCGACCTCGTGCACGTCTGCACCCCGAACGCCACGCACGCCGCACTCGCGCTCGCGGCGATCGAGGCGGGCAAGCACGTGGTGTGCGAGAAGCCGCTCGCCGCGACGCTGCGGGAGGCGGAGTCGCTCGCTGCGGCCGCGTCCTCCGCCGGCGTGGTGGCGACCGTCCCGTTCGCCTACCGCTTCCACCCGATGGTGCGCGAGGCCCGTGCCCGCGTCGCCTCCGGCGAGACCGGCCGCCTGGTCACCGTCCGCGGGAGCTACCTCCAGGACTGGCTGCTGGGCGCCTCCGACGACAACTGGCGCGTCGACCCGGCCGCCGGCGGCCGCTCGCGCGCCTTCGGCGACATCGGCTCGCACCTGGTCGACCTGCTGGAGTTCGTCACCGGCGACCGGATCGACTCGCTCGCCGCGATCACGAGCACCGTCCACGCCGAGCGCGGCGGCCGCCCCGTGAGCACCGAGGACGTGGCCGGCCTGATCGTCCGGCTCGAGGGCGGCGCCGTCGGCACGCTCCTCGTCTCGCAGGTCACCGCGGGCCACCGCAACGAGCTGGTGCTCGAGGTGTCCGGGCTGGAGGAGTCGCTGCGCTTCGAGCAGGAGCTCCCCGAGACGCTGTGGGTCGGCCGGCGCGACAGCGCCCTCCTGGTGCCGCGCGACGCCTCGATCCTCGCGCCCGATGCGGCCCGGCTCTCGATCGTGCCGAGCGGTCATCCGATGGGCTACCAGGACGCCTTCACGGCGTTCGCCCGCGACACCTACGCCGCCGTGGCGGGCGCCGACGTGGAGGGTCTGCCGACCTTCGCCGACGGCCTCCGCGCGGCGCGCATCACCGAGGCCGTGCTCGACGCGGCCGAGACAGGCGCCTGGGTGACCGTGCCCGCCGCCGACGACCGGACGGAGATCGCCGCATGAGCGACGAGAAGACCTACCCCGCCACCCACCCCGTGACGCTGTTCACCGGGCAGTGGGCCGATCTGCCCTTCGAGGAGGTCGCCCGACTCGCCGCCGAGTGGGGCTACGACGGACTCGAGATCGCGGCCTCGGGCGACCATCTCGACCTCAAGCGCGCGGACGAGGACGACGCCTACGCCGCCTCGCGCCTGGAGATCCTCGACCGCTACGGCCTCGAGGTCTTCGCCATCTCGAACCACCTCACCGGCCAGGCCGTCTGCGACGACCCGATCGACTTCCGCCACAAGGCACTCGTGCGCGACTACACCTGGGGCGACGGCGACGCGGAGGGGGTGCGGCAGCGCGCCGCCGAGGACATGAAGCGCTCGGCGCGGGTCGCCCGCAAGCTCGGCGTGGACGTGGTCGTCGGCTTCACCGGCTCGAAGATCTGGCCCTACGTGGCGCAGTTCCCGCCGGTGCCGGCCTCCGTCATCGACGAGGGGTACGAGGACTTCGCGACGCGCTGGAACCCGATCCTCGACGAGTTCGACGCGAACGGCGTGGTCTACGCGCACGAGGTGCACCCGTCCGAGATCGCCTACGACTACTGGTCGAGCGTGCGCACCCTCGAGGCGATCGGGCACCGCCCGGCCTTCGGCTTCAACTGGGATCCGTCGCACATGATGTGGCAGGACATCGACCCGGTCGGCTTCATCGTCGACTTCAAGGACCGGATCTACCACGTCGACTGCAAGGACACCCGCCTGCGCCCGAAGAACGGCCGCGCGGGCGTGCTCGGCTCGCACCTGCCGTGGGGCGACCCCCGCCGCGGCTGGGACTTCGTCTCGACGGGGCACGGCGACGTCCCGTGGGAGGACGCGTTCCGGGCGCTGGAGTCGATCGGCTACTCCGGCCCGATCTCCATCGAGTGGGAGGACGCCGGGATGGACCGCCTCCACGGCGCGAAGGAGGCCGTCGGCTTCATCCGCTCGCTGCTCTGGAGGACCCCGACCGCGTCGTTCGACGCCGCGTTCTCGAACCAGTAGCCGCGCGGCTCCCCTCGGCGGGATCCCGCTCCGGTCCGCAGGCCACGTCGCCCGCGCCGGATCGGGGTCCTGCAGGCGGGGGTGGGGTCAGTCGGCGGCCTTGGCGGCGCGCTCGGACTTGATGCGGGCCTGCTCGCGGCGGACCTCCGCGTAGCGGTTCTGCTCGACGCGCAGCCACTCGGGGACCTCGTCGAGCAGGGCCTGGATCTCGGGAGTGGTCAGCGCCTCGGTGACGCCGCCGCGGGCGAGCCCCGAGATGGAGACGTTCAGCCGGGAGGCGATGACGGAGCGGGGGTGCGGCCCCTCCTCGCGCAGCTGCACGAGCCAGGCGGGCGGGTTCGCGGCGAGCTCGTCGTACTGCTCGCGCGTGATCGCCGACTCCTGGAACTCCTCCGGGGTCGCGGGCAGGTAGACCTGCAGCTTCTTCGCCGCGGTCGCAGCCTTCATCGTCTGTGTCGCCTTGGCCATGCGGCAACCCTACCGGCGCGGCGCGGACCACCTACCCTGAGGGGATGAGCGAGCAGCCCGAGACCGTCGACCCGCAGGCCGCTCCCGAGGCGGAGGAGCGTCCGGAGGGCGGGGCGGACGCGGCGGCGGACGACGCGTCGGCCGGATCGGGCGCGGTCGGCGCCGGAGCCGAGTCGGACGACACCGACGCCGACTCCGACGACCTCGACTCCGACGACCTCGACTCCGACGATCTCGACTCCGAGGACATCGACGTCGACGAGCTCGACTCCGAGGACAGCGACTCCGGGGACAGCGACGTCGACTCCGACGCCGAGGACGCCGTCCCCGCCGGCCCCGTGCTCGCCGTCGCCCTCGTGCCCGGCGTCACCCCCACCAAGTGGACCCGCGTCTGGGGCCAGCGCCGCTCCGATCTCCCGCTGCGCATCACCGTCGTCGCCGAGCGCGAGCAGGAGCAGGCGCTGCTCGACGGCCGCGCGCAGCTGTCGTTCGTCCGCGGCGACGTCTCCTCCTCCGCCCTCAGCTCCATCCACCTCTACGACGAGCAGCCCGTCGCCGTCGTCGGCCGGGAGCACGTCCTGGCCGCCGCGGAGGAGCTCGACGTCGCCGAGCTGGCAGGCGAGCACCTCCTCCAGGACCCGGAGGACGTGCCGGAGTGGGCCGCGGTCGCCGAGGAGCTCGCGGACGGCTCGCGGCGCCCGCTGCCGCGCATGGCCGGCCTCGACGACGCGGTCGAGCAGGTCGCGGCCGGCGTGGGCGTGCTGATCGTGCCGCAGTCGGTGGCGCGCGTGCACAGCCGCAAGGACGTCACCGCGGTGCCGGTGACCGGCGTCGCTCCCTCCTCCGTCCGCCTCGCCTGGGTGACGGACGACAAGGGCGACGACGTCGAGGACTTCATCGGAGTCGTCCGCGGCCGCAGCGCGAACACCACGCGCGGCACCGCCGCGACGCCGAAGGTCGAGTCGCGGGCGAAGGCCGCCAAGGCGAAGGCGCGGGAGGCGCGCGAGAAGGCGGAGAGGGCCGGCGGCGGCAAGAAGAAGCCGGCCCGCGCCAAGGCGTCCGCGCCGACGGTGCGGCGCACCCGCAAGCCCCGCGGCCGCTGACCGTGGCCGACGACGCCGACTGGTCGCTCCGCCCCGCGACCTCGGAGGACGCCGCGGCGATCGCCGAGCTGCGCGCGGTCGTCATGCGCCCGTCGCTCGAGACGCTCGACCGCTACGACGAGCACCGCGTGCGGCACCGCTTCCTCGACGGCTACCGGCCCGAGCTCACCCGGGTGATCGAGCTCGACGGCGCCTTCGCCGGGAGCATCGCCGCGCGGGTCGAGCCGGACGCGGTCTGGATCGAGCACTTCTACCTGGCGCCGCACGCGCAGGGCCGCGGTGTCGGCGGCGCCGTCCTGCGCCGGGTGATGGCGGAGGAGGCGAGGCCGGGTCTGCCCTTCCGCCTCGACGTGCTGAAGCGCAGCGACGCCCGCCGCCTCTACGAGCGGCACGGCTTCCGGTTCGAGCGCGCTCTGGAGTGGGACGACATCCTCGTCGCGCCGCCCGTCTCCTGACCCCTGATCGGGGAGGACGACGGGGCGCGGGCCGCCGCTAGCATGAGCGCGATCCCCTCCGCCGGGTCGGCCGCAGGGCGACCTCCTCCTGGAAGCAGGCACTCCGCCGTGTCCCCGCTCGTTCTGAGGTCCGCCGCCTCCGCGGTCCTCGTCGCCGCCCTGGCGATCAGCTCCAGCCCGCTCGCCTCCGCCGCATCGGCGGCCCCGCCGTCGGTCGCCTCCGTAGACGCCTCCGACACGCCCCGCTCGATCGTGCTCCCCGAGGGGCAGCCGCTCTGGCAGCCCAGCGCCGAGTCCCCCCTGCCCGCCGTGGCGGACGCGGCGCCGAGCGCCGCCCGTGCGAGCGCTGCCGCGTTGATCAGCGGCCGTGTCGTGGTCGAGGAGGCCGACGGCTCGATCGCGACCACCACCCCCCGTGGCGCCCTCCTGAACGTCGAGGTCTGGTCGAGCGAGGCGGGGCTCCTCGGGAACCACTCCGTCGCCGGCGACCTCACCTTCAGCATCGACGGGCTCACCGCCGGGCAGACCTACTACCTGCTGATCAAGGACGACGCCGACCTGTACGCCGACCTCTGGTCCGGCGGCAGCGCCGTCGCCCGCAGCGCCGAGCCGCTCCAGGCCCCGGCGGCCGGCGTGCAGCTGCGCACCGCACGGCTGGGGTCGCTCGAGGGACGCCTGAGCGGCGTCGCGGGCGACCAGCGCGTCGACATCTGGTACCGCGACCCGGGAACCGACGGCTACTTCCGCACCGGCGAGCTCGACCTGATCACGGGCGGCGACAACCCGTACTCGTTCCAGCAGGTCGTCCCCGGCGACTACCTCGTCCGGGCGTCGAGCCGCGACGACGTGATCGACGACAGCTACTGGGACCACGTCCTCCGCTCGGGCGACGCGGGCGACGTGCGCGTCCCGGTGGGCGGATCGGCCGCCGGGATCGACCTCTCGCTGAGCAGCGACTACCAGCAGTACACCGGCCGCCTCGCCGGATCGGACCGCTACGCGACCTCGGTGGAGGCGACGGGCTACTTCTCCCCGGGCATCCCGGTGCTCTACGTGGCCAGCGGGGCGAACTGGCCGGATGCGCTGAGCGCCGGCCCGGCCGCCGCCGCACTCGGAGGCGCGCTCCTGCTCACCGATCCCGACCGCCTGCCTCGGGTCGTCTCCGACGAGATCCGCCGCCTCCGCCCGGAGCGGGTCGTGGTCGTCGGCAGCGAGCTGAGCGTGAGCCCCGGGGTCCTCTCCGCGATCCGCACGATCGTCGGCGGCACCGAGCGCATCGGCGGGACGGACCGCTACGACACCTCCCGCCGGATCGTCGCGGACGCCTTCGGCACCGGCCCCTACTCGAACATGTTCGTCGCGACCGGCACGAACTTCCCCGACGCACTGTCGGCCGCGCCGATCGCCGGCTGGCGTGCGCAGCCCGTGCTGCTGGTCGACGGTGCGACCTCGGGCGCCGACTCCGCGACCGCGACCGCGGTGCGCGACCTGGCGCCGGAGCACGTGGAGTTCCTCGGCGGCGACCCCTCGATCCGGGACGCGTACGTGGCGGACTTCGCGCGTCGCGGCCTCGCCCCCTCGGTCTCGAGGATCGCCGGCCGCGACCGCTACGAGACCAGCGTCGAGCTGAACAGCGCCTACCCCCAGTCGCTGCTGCAGGACAGCGTCTTCCTCGCCGCGGGGTCCTCCTTCGCCGACGCCCTCTCGGGAGCGACGACGGCGGCGGCCCTGGGCTCGTCCGTGCTGCTGACCGAGCGCGACTGCGTGCACGACTCGACGCTGCGCTTCCTGGCCTCCAACTCGAAGAACTACGCGTTCCTGCTCGGCGGGGAGCCGACGCTCACCGAGGACGTGGCGAACCTCCGCAACTGCGAGTACGACTTCTGACGACGCGTGCTCCCGGGGTCCGGGGCTAGGGTTCGAGCATGCCCACGAGCGATGAGACCTGGACCCTGGCCGAGCACGACGTACCGGTGTACCGAAGCGGTGAGGGCGGCCGCGCGCTGATCCTGATCCACGAGGTCTGGGGGGTCGACGGGCACATCCGCTCGGTCGCCGACCGCTACGCGGCCGAGGGCTACAGCGTCGTCGCCCCCGAGCTCCTGGCCGACAGCGGCCTACTCGAGCAGCTCGACGAGGAGCAGCGCGCCGACTACGACCACCCGGTGCGGCGCCTGCCGCGGCAGGTCGAGCTGCGCACCTTCTTCGCCCCCGTCTTCACTCCGGAGCACGCGACGCGCACCGTCGCGATCCTCCGCGCCCTCGTCGAGCGGCTCCTGCGCCAGGAGGGCGCGACCAGCGTCTCCGTCACCGGGTTCTGCTACGGCGGCACCTTCTCGTGGGCGCTCGCGCTGGCCGAGCCGCGGCTGGCGGCGGCCGTGCCGTTCTACGGGCACGTCACCGCGTCCGCCGAGGAGCTCGGCGCGCTGCAGGTGCCGGTGCTGGCGTTCCTGGGCGATCAGGACGCTCCCCTCGTCGAGCAGGTGCCGCGCATCCGCGAGGCGACCGAGGGCAAGGACGTCGAGGTCGTCGTCTACCCGGGAGCGGGCCACGCCTTCTTCAACGACGCGAACGAGCAGACCTACCAGGCCGAGGCGGCGACCGACGCCTGGCCGCGGGCGCTCGCGTTCCTCGGAGCGCACGCGGGCTGAGCGGGCCCTCGACGGACGGCGCCCGGCTCCGCGGCGCTGAGCTCGCCGACGGCCTGCGTCAGCGCGGCCGGACCGGCAGCCAGCCCCGCCGGGCCGCGAGCGCGCCCGCCTGGAAGCGGCTCTCGGCGCCGAGCAGATCGAAGAGACCGGCGATGTGCCGACGGCAGGTGCGCACGCTGAGGTCCAGCCGTGCCGCGAGCGCCTCGTCGGTGAGCCCGGCGGCGAGGCCCTGCAGGATCGACCGCTGCACCGCGGAGAGGGAGGGCTCCTCCTCGGCACCTGCCGCGTGCAGGGGCGCTGCGAACTCCCACGCCGCGTCGAACACGCGCGCCAGGGTCGCCGCGAGCTCGGGGGAGCGGACGACCAGGGCGGCGCGGTCGTCCTCGTCGCGGGAGCGGGCGACGATCGCGAGGGAGCGGTCGAAGACCACCAGCCGGAAGGGCAGCGTCGGGAGGGTCCGGAACCGCGCGCCCAGCGGCTCGAGCTCCGCGACCGAGCGCCGGAGGGCCGCGTTGTCGCGGCGGCGGTCGTGGTGCAGCGTCCGCCTCGCGATGCCGCGCCCGAGCAGCTCGCGGTCGACGGCGTCGCTCGCCTCGTGCCGCTCCACGCTGCTGGTGCCGGGAGCGGCGATCAGCACCTCCTCCGAGGCTCCGCGCTGCAGGTCGAGGAGCAGCCGGAGGACGGTCGCCGGGTCCTCGATCACCTCCACCTGCTCCGCGGCGGCGAGGACGCTGCGGGCGCTCCGGTAGGCGGGGACGAGGGCCATCAGCTCGCTGCGGCGGCGGGTGATCCCGGTCTGCAGCTCGAGGAGGCGCCGCTCGTCGTCGGCGATCAGCTCGGCCAGGGCGATGTCCGGCGCGGCCGTGGCGAGCGACTCCGCCCCCGCGTGCAGCGGAGCGAGCAGCCGGAGCCCGATCAGCTCGTCGCGCGCCTCGCGGAGGCCGTCGACGGTGACGCCGAGCTCGTCCGACGCGCTCTCGAGCGACCAGTCTCCGCGCACGGACGCGTGCAGGTACAGCGCGATCGCGTTCTCGCTCAGCACCGGCGGCCCCCCGTTCTCCCGACCCTCCCGAGTGTAGGAGGCGCGCACTCAGCGCCGCCGCGCGAGAACCGCGACGACGGCGAGCTCACCGGCGAGGACCAGCGCCACCGCTCCGAACACGGCCGGGCCGACCAGCGCGGCGAGCGGAGTGAGACCGGCGTTCGCGAGGAGGGGGGCGAGGAGACCGATCACGACGCCGGTGCGGCGGGCG
>NZ_PSVF01000016.1:0-89183 GCF_002931975.1 Rathayibacter sp. AY1F3
GGGCGGGGGGCGGCGGGACCGGCCGGGAGAGGACGATCGCACCCGGCCGCTCGACGTTGCCGCGCTCGCCCGCACTGCCGACGTTGGCCAGCACGACGGCGAAGTAGGGCAGGACCACGGCGCCGATGGCGAAGAACAGCAGCCACCAGCCGTGGGCGAAGAGCAGGCAGATGACGCAGAGCATTCTGATGCCCATGGCGATCGAGTACTTGATCGCGCGGGAGCGCCGCTCGGCGCTCGGCGACGGCGGTAGGGAGGTGAGTGTCTCGCGTGGTTTCACAGCCCTGCAAGCCTACGTCGCGGCGGGCGGGTGCAGGCCGGGAGGGCCTCATCCCGGAATCTGTTGCGCGACGCGCCTCTAGGATGTACGGGTCGCCCGGCGCCGCACGAGCGCCGGCAGGAGGGACACCATGACCACGCCGCGCACCGTCCTCGTCACCGGGGGCAACCGGGGGATCGGCTTCGCCATCGCCCAGGAGTTCGTGGCCGCCGGTCACCGGGTCGCCGTGACCGCGCGCTCGGGATCCGGTCCGGAGGGCTCTCTCACCGTCGTCGCGGACGTGACCGACGCCGCCTCCATCGACGCCGCGTTCACGCAGGTCGAGGCGGAGCTGGGCCCGGTCGAGATCCTGGTGGCGAACGCGGGCATCACCCGCGACACCCTGCTGCTGCGCATGACGGAGGAGGACTTCACGTCCGTCGTCGACACGAACCTCACCGGGGCGTTCCGCGTCGTCAAGCGCGCATCGAAGGGGATGCTCAAGCAGCGCTTCGGCCGTGTCGTCCTCATCTCCAGCGTGGTCGGCCTCTACGGGTCGCCGGGCCAGATCAACTACTCCTCGTCGAAGGCCGCCCTCGTGGGCTTCGCCCGCTCGCTGACCCGCGAGCTCGGCGCCCGCAACATCACCGCCAACGTCGTCGCTCCCGGCTTCATCGAGACCGACATGACCGCCGAGCTCTCGCCGGAGCAGCAGGCGGAGTACCGGAAGAGCATCCCGCTCGCCCGCTACGGCACCGCTGCCGAGGTCGCGAAGGTCACGCGCTGGCTGGCCGGTGACGAGGCGGCGTACATCTCGGGTGCCGTGATCCCGGTCGACGGCGGCCTCGGGATGGGCCACTGACCGATAAGCCCTGGGCTTATATCCGACGGATATAAGCTCTAGGCTTATGCGATGACCTCCTCCGATGTCGTCGCCGTGCTCCTGGACCTGGTGACCTCCCGCTCCCTCGTCGACCGCGCGGGTGCTCAGCGCGAGATCGAGCGGGGCTTCGCCGAGGTGGAGGCCGCGGTCCCGGCGATCCAGCCCCTGCACCCGACGGTCGGCGACGAGTTCCAGGCGATCTACCCCACCGTCCACACCGCGCTCCGGGCGACGCTGCAGGCGCGCCTCTCGCTCCCCGCCGGCGTCGACTGCCGCGCCGGCATCGGCCTGGGCGAGGTGCGGGTGGTCGGGTCGGGGATCGCCGGGGACCTCGAGGACGGGTCCGGCTGGTGGCGCGCGCGCGAGGCCATCGATCGGGCCCACGCGCTCGAGGACGGTGCCGTGCCCACGGCCCGCGGGTGGTTCGTCGCCGGGGACGCCGACGGGGACTCCGGCGAGGCGGCGGTCAACGCCTACCTCCTCTCCCGCGACGCCCTGGTCGGAGCGCTCAGCGCGCGCGATCGCCGACTCGTGCTGGGGAGCCTGCGCGGAGCGTCGCAGAAGGAGCTGGGCGAGCAGGAGTCGATCTCGCAGCCCGCCGTCTCGCAGGCGCTGCGGCGCGCGGGAGCGGGCGCCCTCCTCGCCGGCGCGCGCCTGCTGGAGGAGACGTGCTGACGGCGCTGCTGCTCGCCGTGATCGGCCTCGGCGACCTCGCGCGCACGCACCTCCGCCGCCGTGCGGCCCTCCTCGCGATCCCCGTGCTCGCCGCCGCAGCCGTGACCGCAGCGCTCCTCGTCGGAGCCCCGCCGCTCGGTGCGGCGATCGTCGTCGTCCTGGCCGGAGCCTGGCTGCTGACGACCACGACCGTCGAGAACGCGCGGCCGCCCGGGGGTCTGCGTCCGGCCGTCGCCCTCGTCGCGGCGGTCCTGGTGCTGACCGCTGTCGACCGCGCCGTCGGCGTCCCGACGGGGCCGCTCGCGCCGACCATCGTCGCGAGCGCGCTCCCTCCGATCGAGCAGCTCGCTCTGGCGGTCGGAGCCGGGCTCTTCCTGCTCGAGAGCGGCAACGTGATCGTGCGGGCGGCGCTGTTCCGCGAGCTCCCGCAGGCCGAGCCCGCGCCGCGTCCGCGCTGGAGCGAGCGGTTCGCGCGTCGGGAGCCGGCCGACGCCCGCCTGCCGGACCTCCAGGGCGGGCGCACGATCGGACCGCTGGAGCGGCTGCTGATCGCCGGTCTCACGCTCGCCGGAGCGATCGGCCTCGCCGGTGCCGTGCTCGCGGCCAAGGGGATCGTGCGATTCCCCGAGATCTCCCGCGACGGCGGCAGCGGGGAGAAGGCGGAGTACTTCCTGGTGGGCTCGCTCGTCAGCTGGGCGCTGGCGCTCGGCTGTGCCGGACTCGTCGCGATCGCGGGCCGTTGACGCCCCTGAGGGCGGGGGAGGCGGGCCTCAGCCGCGGAGGCCGAGGACGGGCAGCAGCTGCGACAGGTCGAGGCCGCCGACGACGAGGTCGGCGCGCTCGCGCACCAGGGGCTTGGCGTTGAAGGCGACCGCGAGGGAGGCGACCGCCATCATCTCCAGGTCGTTCGCACCGTCGCCGACGGCGATCGTGCGCTGCGGCGGGACGCCCGAGACCGCCGCCCACTCGCGGAGCGCTTCCGCTTTGGCCGCGGCGTCGATGACCGCCCCGTCGACCGCTCCGGTCAGCAGGCCGTCCCCGCAGCAGAGGCGGTTGGCCCGGACGAAGTCGAGGCCGAGCGCACCGGCGACCGGGTCGAGGACCTCGTGGAACCCTCCGGACACCACACCGACGCGGCCGCCGGCGGCGTGGACGCCGGCCACGAGCTCGGCGGCGCCGGGCGTGACGCGGACGCCCGAGCTCACACCGGGGAGCACCGACTCCGGGACCCCGGCGAGAGTGGCGACCCGCTCGCGGAGGCTCTCGCCGAAGTCGAGCTCGCCGCGCATCGCCCGCTCCGTGACGGCGGCGACGCGCTCCTCGGAGCCGGCGTGCACCGCGAGGAGCTCGATCACCTCGTCCTGGAGGAGGGTGGAGTCCGCGTCGAGGACGACGAGGAAGCGGGCAGGCGTCGCAGGACGCTCACTCATGGGCCGGTCCGATCGGTCGGGTGGGCGCGCCGGGGCGCAGAGCTCGACCCGCGGGGGTGCTACGGGTGGACGACGACGCCCTTGCCGACGACGGTGATGCCCGACTCGGTGACGGTGAACCCGCGCTCGCGATCGCGGTCGTGGTCCACGCCGACTCGAGCACCGGGCTCGACGACGACGTCCTTGTCGAGGATAGCGCGGACGACCAGCGCGTCCGGGCCGATGCGGACCTTGTCGAAGACCACCGAGTCGGTGACCGTCGCGTTCGACTCGATGACCGTCCAGGGCCCGACGACGCTGCGCTCGATGTGCGCGCCCGAGATCACGGTGCCGAGCGAGACGACCGAGTCGACCGTCGATCCCATGTTGCCCTTGCCGTCGCGGACGATCTTGGCCGGAGGGGAGTTCAGCTGCGACGAGAAGATCGGCCACTGCTGGTTGTAGAGGTTGAAGACCGGCAGCGCCGAGATGAGGTCCTGGTGGGCCTCGAAGAAGGAGTCGATGGTGCCGACGTCCCGCCAGTAGTAGCGGTCGCGGTCGGTCGAGCCGGGGACGTCGTTGAGCTTGAGGTCGTAGACGCCGGCCTCGCCGCGCGCGACGAAGTCGGGGATGATGTCGCCGCCCATGTCGTGGTCCGACGTGGAGGACTCGCCGTCGCGGATGACCGCGTCGATCAGGGCGTCCGCGTCGAAGACGTAGTTGCCCATGGAGGCGAGGACCTCGTGCGGGGAGTCGGCCAGGCCGACGGCGTCCTTGGGCTTCTCGAGGAACTCGGAGATCATCGTCGGGACGATGCCGTCGCCCGCCTCGTCACCGGCGAGCTGGATGACGCCGAACTGGTCCGCGAGCTCGATCGGCTGGCGGATGGCCGCGACGGTCGCCTTCGCACCGGACGTGATGTGCGCGTCGATCATCTGCGAGAAGTCCATGCGGTAGACGTGGTCGGCGCCGACCACGACGACGATGTCGGGCTTCTCGTCGCGGATCAGGTTGAGGCTCTGCAGGATCGCGTCGGCCGAGCCGCTGAACCAGCGCTTGCCCAGCCGCTGCTGCGCGGGGACCGAGGCGACGTAGGAGTTCAGGAGCCCGGAGAGGCGCCAGGTCTGCGAGACGTGGCGGTCGAGCGAGTGCGACTTGTACTGCGTCAGCACGACGATCTGGGTGAGACCGGAGTTGATCAGGTTGGACAGCGCGAAGTCGATCAGCCGGTACTGCCCGCCGAACGGCACCGCGGGCTTGGCCCGGTCCGCCGTGAGGGGCATGAGGCGCTTTCCCTCGCCGCCGGCGAGGACGATGCCGAAGATCTTCTTTGACTGCATGGCACCACAGTAGGGGCTCGGGCTTCCCCGTGGACCCCGGCTGTCGCCGGGGGAGCGCCCTGTACTACGGTTCGGGGGTGCGAGTCGATCTGCTGACCAAGGAATACCCGCCCGAGGTGTACGGGGGAGCCGGTGTCCACGTGGCCGAGCTCACCAAGGCGCTGCGCAGCGACCTGGAGGTCGTGGTGCGCTGCTTCGGCGCGCCGCGCGAGGAGGAGGGCACGTTCGCGTACTCCGTCCCCGCGGAGCTCGCCGAGGCGAACGGCGCGCTGCAGACCCTCGGGGTCGACCTGCAGATCGCGCAGGACGCGGCGGGGGCCGACCTCGTCCACTCCCACACCTGGTACGCCAACGCTGCGGGGCGTCTCGCCAAGCTCCTGCACGGCATCCCGCACGTGGTCTCGGCGCACAGCCTCGAGCCGCTGCGTCCGTGGAAGGCCGAGCAGCTCGGCGGCGGCTACCGCGTCTCGAGCTGGATCGAGCGGGAGGCGTACGAGAACGCCGACGCCGTGATCGCGGTGTCCGGCGGCATGCGCGAGGACATCCTCCGCTCCTACCCGGCCCTGGACCCGGCGAAGGTCCACGTGGTCTACAACGGCATCGACCTCGACGCCTGGCACCCGGTCGAGGACGAGGCCGTCCTCGCCGAGCTGGGCATCGACCCCTCGCGCCCTTCCGTGGTCTTCGTCGGCCGCATCACCCGGCAGAAGGGCCTGCCCTACCTGCTCCGCGCCGCGGCGACCCTGCCTCCCGAGGTGCAGCTCGTGCTCTGCGCGGGCGCCCCCGACACCCCCGAGATCATGGCCGAGGTCACCTCCCTCGTCCGCAGCCTCCAGGAGGAGCGCACCGGCGTCGTCTGGATCGACCGGCACCTGCCGCGCCACCAGCTCTCCGCGGTCCTGACGAACGCGACCACGTTCGTCTGCCCCTCGATCTACGAGCCCCTCGGCATCGTCAACCTCGAGGCGATGGCCTGCGGTGCGGCGGTCGTCGGGACGGCGACCGGCGGCATCCCGGAGGTCGTCGACGACGGCGTGACCGGCCGTCTCGTCCCGATCGAGCAGGTCACCGACGGCACCGGCACCCCCGTGGACCCGGAGCGCTACGTCGCCGACCTGGCCGCCGCCCTCGCCGAGGTCGTCGCCGACCCGGAGACGGCGAAGCGGATGGGCGCCGCGGGCCGCGAGCGCGCGCAGAGCCACTTCAGCTGGACGCAGATCGCGCGGGACACCCGGGCGATCTACGACTCGCTCGTCTGAGCCTCCCGGCCGCCTCCTTTAGAATGGCTCCCATGCCCAGCGTTGTCTCGTTCGTCGATGTGTCCTTCGTCCGGAACGGCAAGCGGATCCTCGACCACGTGTCGTGGGACGTGGCCGAGGACGAGCGCTGGGTGATCCTCGGCCCCAACGGGGCGGGCAAGACCTCGATCCTGCAGATCGCCGCCGCGCAGAACTACCCCTCGACCGGTGCCGCGCACCTGCTCGAGGAGACCCTCGGCCGGGTCGACGTGTTCGAGCTGCGCCCGCGCATCGGCTACGCCTCGACCGCGATGGCGCGCCGCCTCCCGGCCGGCGAGAGCGTGCTCGACGTCGTGATGACCGCCGCCTACGCCGTCACCGGCCGCTGGAACGAGGGCTACGACGCGATCGACGAGCGCCGCGCCCGCCGGGTGCTGTCCGAGTGGAAGCTCGAGCACCTCGCCGAGCGCACCTTCGGGACGCTCTCGGACGGCGAGCAGAAGCGCGTCCAGATCGCCCGCGCGATCATGACCGACCCCGAGCTGCTCCTGCTCGACGAGCCGGCCGCGAGCCTCGACCTCGGCGCCCGCGAGGAGCTCGTCCAGCTGCTGGGCGGCTTCGCGAAGGACCCGGCGTCGCCCGCGATCGTGATGGTGACCCACCACGTCGAGGAGATCCCCGACGGCTTCACCCACGCCCTGCTCCTCCGCGACGGAGCGGTGGTGGCGGCGGGCCCGCTGGCCGAGTCCCTGACCGAGGCGACGCTCGCCGAGACCTTCGGGCTCGACATCGCTCTCACCCGCGAGAACGGGCGCTTCTCGGCCCGCGCCCGCGGCTGACCCCGGCTCCGGGGTCCGGGCGCGGCGCGACTTCTGCGCGCGCTGCCGGTCTGGTATTCTCGGTAGCTGGTTCGGGCCCGTTCGCGGTGCGCCCGCCCTCATCCACCCGTTCCCGTCGACGACAGGTGCGGTTCAGGACCATCGACGACAGGACACGACCATGAAGACCGACATCCACCCCGAGTACTCCGCGATCGTCTTCCGCGACCTCGCGTCCGGTGAGACCTTCCTCACCCGCTCGACCGCGAAGAGCAGCAAGACGATCGAGCTCGACGGCGTGACCTACCCCGTCATCGACGTCGAGATCTCCTCCGCCTCGCACCCGTTCTACACGGGCAAGCAGCGCATCATGGACTCGGCCGGCCGCGTCGAGAAGTTCAACAGCCGCTACAAGAACTTCGGCAAGTAGCACTCCTCGAAGGGCCCTCGACCTCACGGTCGGGGGCCTTTCGTCGTTCCCGCGGGGCGGTCCTCAGTAGCGGTAGAAGCCCTCTCCGGTGGCCGTTCCGAGGCGGCCGCGATCGAGGTACTCCGTCTTCAGGTGGGCGGCGAACGCCTGGGAGGCCTCGTCCGGGGCCGCGGCGGCGATGTTGTAGGCGGTCCGCAGACCGACGACGTCGAAGATCTGGAAGGGTCCGAGAGGGGCGCCGGTGCCGATCCTCCAGGTCTTGTCGATGGTCTCGTGGTCGGCGTAGCCGCCCATGAGCAGCCCCGACGCGGCGTTGAGGAGCGGCACCAGCAGCGAGTTCAGGACGTAGCCGGCCTTCTCCTTCTGCAGCCTGATGGGCTCGAGGCCGCTGGAGACGGCGAACTCCACGACGGCGTCGACCACGGCGGGGTCCGTGTCCGCCGTTCCCATGATCTCGGCCGTATTCTGCGCCCAGACGTGGTTGGCGTAGTGCAGCGCGAGGAACCGGTCGGGTCGGCCGGTCGAGGCCTTCAGGTCGCTGGGGGGCAGCGTGGACGAGTTGGTCGCGAAGACCGTGCGCTCGGGAGCGAGCGCACCCAGGCGGCCGTACAGCTCCTGCTTCAGGCCCAGGTCCTCGGGAACGGCCTCGATCACGAGGTCGGCGTCGGCGACCGCCTCCGCGAGGTCGGAGGTGAGGCGGAGGGAGTCGAGCGCCTCCTGCGGTCCGCCGGCGACGCCGCCGGGCACCGTCTCGTAGACGCCCGCGAGACCGCGGAGCCGCTCGCGCACCGACTCGAGGACGTCGTCGGAGAGGTCGTAGACGGTGACGGCGAAGCCGTGGAAGGCCGACTGGAAGGCGATCTGGGAGCCGAGCACTCCGCTGCCGAGGACGGTGACCGTGCGGATGGTGGGCATGACTTCTCCTTGCGAGAGGGGGAGGGGGAACACGTGCTCACCCGATCCCACAGCGCCGCGGTCCGCGGAGCGAGGGCTTGCGCCGACGAGCGGTCCGTGGCCGTCGGGGAGCCGGCGCGGTAGCGTCCCGGCATGGTGTCCTTCGCCGACAAGCCGATCCTGCCGTTCACGACTCCCGAGGAGTGGGACGCCTACCTCCGCGGCGAGCCCGACCCGGACGGAGTCCGGCTGAAGCTGCGCAAGAAGGCCGCCGTGGATCCGGGGATCACCTACGCCGAGGCGCTCGACGTCGCGCTCTGCCACGGCTGGATCGACGGTCAGGCGGGAGCCCTCGACGAGCAGTTCAAGCTCCAGGCCTTCACCCCGCGGCGTCGCGCGAGCCCGTGGTCGAAGGTGAACCGCGATCACGTCGCACGGCTGCTGGCGGAGGGTCGGATGCTGCCGGGCGGGCTGGCCGAGGTCGAGCGGGCACGCGCCGACGGGCGCTGGGACGCGGCCTACCGGCAGCGCGATGCGGAGGTGCCGGACGACTTCCAGCGGGCGCTCGACGCGGATCCGCAGGCCCTGGCCTTCTTCGCGACCGTCGGCGGGCAGAAGCGCTTCGCGTTCCTCTTCCGCCTCTCGCAGCTGAAGCGGGCGGCGACGCGGGAGCGGCGGATCGCGGAGTACGTGGCGCTCCTGCGCGAGGGGCGCACGCTGACCTGAGGGGTCAGTGGCGGACCGGCCAGCCCCCGTCGGCGACGAAGGACTCGTCGCGGACGCGGCGCATGTACTCCTGGAAGGACTCGGCCTGGGTGCGGCACCAGTCGACCTGGAGCGCGTGCAGGGCCTCCGCGCCGACTCCGAGCTCGTCGGCGAAGGCGCGGCCCAGCGCCTGGGCGACGCGGCCCGCCGCGATCGCGTCCGCGCCCGCGTCGTGCGCCTCGGTGAGGGCGACGCCGTAGTGCTCGGCAGCGAGGGTCAGGGTGCGCTTGCCCTTGCGGTAGCGGTCCACCGCCTTGTCGATCACGAGCGGATCGACGACGGGGCTCGGGTCGAGCAGCACGGGCACGCCCCAGCGGCGCGCCTCGTGGGCGAGGAGCGAGAGGTCGTAGGGGGCGTTGTAGACGACGACCGGGATGCCGCGGGCGAGGAGCGAGCGCAGCGCCTCGGAGATCTCGGCCACGACCTCGCCGGCGGGGCGGCCGTGCGCGCGGGCGTGCTCGGTGCTGATCCCGTGGACGGCGGAGGCGCCGGCCGGGATCTCGACCCCGGGATCGGCGAGCCAGGTCGTGCCCTCGATCGGCTCGCCCGCCGCGTCGATCACGCCGACGTGCGCGGTGACGATGCGGCTCGTGCGGACGTCGATGCCGGTGGTCTCGAGGTCGAACACGGCCAGCAGGTCGAACCACCGCGCCCCTTCGGAGGGGACGAGCTCCTGCTCGGCGTCGTCGAACAGCATCGGCTCGGTCTGCGTCTCGGTCGTTCCGGTGGTGCTCACGCCGACAGCCTAAAGGGGGCCTCCGACATCGGCCGGAGGCCCCTCGGCGTGCTGCCGGGTCAGCGGGCCTCGTGCGCCTTGGCGACGTGGAGCCAGAAGAAGCCCTGCGTGCCGAGCGTCATCGTCAGCGTGCCGTCGTCCGAGAATCCGGGGAAACGGCCGCCGCCGAACAGGTCGCTGAGCGTCGATCCGAGGTTCTCCGGGTCCGTGATCGTGACCGAGACCGGGTTGTGGTTGAAGCTGAAGACGCAGAGCACCTCCTCGGGCTGGTCGCCCATCTCGGAGCCCGAGCCGGCGTAGTCCCGCACGAAGGCGAGCACCGACTCGTGGTCCGTCTCGAGGACGCGCATCGACCCCAGGCCGAACGCCGGGTGGCCGCGGCGCACGTGCAGGACGTTCCGCATCCAGTGCAGCAGGGAGCGGGACTGCGCCAGCTGCGCCTCCACGTTGACCTGGTTGTAGTGGTAGACGAGCGACTGGACGATCGGCTGCACGAGCTTGCCGGGGTCGGCGGCCGAGAAGCCGGCGTTGCGGTCGGGCGTCCACTGCATCGGCGTGCGCGACGCGTCGCGGTCGTTGAGCCAGATGTTGTCGCCCATGCCGATCTCGTCGCCGTAGTACAGGAACGGGCTGCCGGCGAGGGAGAAGAGCAGGGCGTTGATCAGCTCGAGCTCGGCGCGCGAGTTGTCCAGAAGCGGCGCGAGCCTGCGGCGGATGCCGATGTTGGAGCGCATCCGCGGGTCGTAGGCGTACCAGCCGTACATGGCCTGGCGGTACTCCTCGGACACCATCTCGAGCGTGAGCTCGTCGTGGTTGCGGAGGAACACGCCCCAGGCGGCGCCGCTGGGGATGTCGAACGTCTCGGAGAGCACCTTCTTCAGCTCGTTCGCCGTCTGCGCGCGGAGGGAGTAGAAGATGCGCGGCATGACCGGGAAGTCGAACGCCATGTGGCACTCGGGCTCCTCCTCCGTGCCGAAGAACGCGGCGACCTCCCGCGGCCACTGGTTCGCCTCGGCGATCAGGATGCGGCCGGGGTAGTCGCGGTCGACCATGGTGCGGAGGTTCTTGATGAACTCGTGGGTGGGCGGCTCGCCCTCTCCGTTGCCCTCGTCGGACTCGTAGAGGTAGGGGATCGCGTCGAGCCGGATGCCGTCGACGCCGAGGTCGAGCCAGAACTTGACCACGTCGTGGATCGCCTCGTGCACGGCGGGGTTCTCGAAGTTGAGGTCCGGCTGGTGCGAGAAGAAGCGGTGGAAGTAGAACTGGCGGCGCTCGGCGTCGAAGGCCCAGTTCGAGTCCTCGGTGTCGACGAAGATGATGCGGATGTCCGGCCACTTGTCGTCGGTGTCGTTCCAGACGTAGAAGTCGCCGTAGGGGCCCTCGGGGTCGGACCGGGACTGCTGGAACCACTCGTGCTGGTCGCTGGTGTGGTTGAGCGGGAAGTCCATCACGATGCGCATGTTGCGCTCGTGGGCCTTCCGCACGAGGTCGCGGAAGTCCTCCATCGTGCCGAACTCGGGGAGGATCGCCTTGAAGTCGGAGACGTCGTAGCCGCCGTCGCGCAGAGGCGACATGTAGAACGGCGGGAGCCAGAGGGCGTCGATCCCGAGCCACTGCAGGTAGTCGAGCTTGGAGGCGAGCCCGTTGATGTCGCCGGCGCCGTCGCCGTTGGAGTCGTAGTACGACCGGATCATCACCTCGTAGAACACCGCCCGGCGGTACCACTGGGGGTCGAGGGCGAGTCCGGGGAGTTGGATCGGCGACGTGAAGCTCACGGTGCTCCTTCTGCTGCTGCCTGAGCGGATGACCGTCTCGCGAGACGGGTGGGCGGTGCGCCGTGTTGCGAGCGCGTGATCATGCTCCCGGCTCGGATCGAGGCCACGCAAGGCGTTGCGGCCAGATCTTCGACGGGCTTTCCCTACGATAAGGAACGCGATGACCACTCCCTCCCCCTACGCCTCCGATCTCGGCCGTGTCCCCGTCCGCGAGGCCGCGGTGGACGTCGCCGGATCCCGCACCGCCTACTGGACCTACGGCGCTCCGGACGCCTCGACCGTCCTCGTGCTGGTGCACGGGTTCCGCGGCGAGCACCACGGCCTCGAGCCCGTCGTCGCCCGTCTGCTCGCCGGGGGAGCGGACGTGCGGGTCGTCGCTCCCGACCTGCCCGGCTTCGGCGCCTCGACCCCGATGACGCGCCTGCCGCACGACGTGGACGGCTACGCCTCCTGGCTCGGCTCCTTCCTCGACACGCTGGGGCTCCGCGGCGAGGCGGCCGTCCTCGGCCACTCCTTCGGCTCGATCGTCGCGGCCGCGGCCGTCGCCGACGGGCTGCCCGCTCCGCTCCTGGTGCTGGTCAACCCGATCGGCGCGCCCGCCCTGCAGGGTCCGCGCGGCGTCCTGACCAGGCTCGCCGTCCTCTACTACCGGCTCGGCGCGCTCCTGCCGGGGCCCCTCGGACGCCGCCTGCTCAGCGACCCGCTGATCGTGCGGGTGATGAGCCTGGCGATGGTGAAGACGAAGGAGCCGGCGCTGCGACGCTTCGTGCACGACCAGCACGACCGCTACTTCAGCGCCTTCGCCTCCCGCGACACGGTCCTCGAGGCGTTCCGCGCCTCCGTCTCGCACGACGTCGGCGAGTACGCCTCCCGGATCGGCGTGCCGACGCAGCTGATCGCCGCGGCGCAGGACGACATCACTCCGCTCCCGGCGCAGTACCGCCTGCTCGAGAGGCTGCCGCACGCCCGCCTGCACGTCATCGACGGAGTCGGCCACCTGATCCACTACGAGACGCCGGACGAGGCCGCCGCCGTGCTGCGGACGGCCCTCGAGGAGGGGATCGACCGATGAGGATCGTCGTCGACTGCCGGTACACCCGGCTCGAGCGGCACGACGGGATCAGCCGCTACACCGCGGAGCTCGTCCGCGAGCTCGCGAAGCTGCACGACGTGACCATGCTGATCAGCGACCGCCGCCAGCTCGCGATGCTCCCGTCGCTCCCGTGGGAGCGCGTGACCGGGCCGACCAGCCCGTTCGAGCCGTTCGTCGCGCTGCTGGTGAACCGGCTGCGGCCCGACGTGGTCTTCTCGCCGATGCAGACCATGGGCTCGCTCGGCCGCCGCTACCGGCTCGTCCTGACCGTGCACGACCTCATCTACTACCGCCACCGCACTCCGCCGCGCGACCTGGCCGCTCCCGTGCGCGCGCTCTGGCGGCTCTACCACCTCGCCTGGTGGCCGCAGCGGAGGCTCCTTCAGCGCGCCGACGCGGTCGTCACCGTCTCGGAGACCACCCGCGACCTGATCCGCTCCCACCGCCTCACCACCCGGCCGGTGGTCGTCGTCCCGAACGCGGCGACCGAGCCCGACGAGGCGAGCGCCGCTCTGGCGGGATCGCTGCCCGACCGGTCGGCCGGGCGCTCGCTCGTCTACATGGGCTCGTTCATGCCCTACAAGAACGTCGAGACGCTCGCGCGCGCGATGCGGCTTCTGCCCGACTACGAGCTGCACCTGATGAGCCGGGCGAGCGACGAGACCGTCGAGACGCTCCGGGCCCTGGCGCCGACCGCGAAGCTGGTGTTCCACCAGGGGGCGCCGGACGCGGAGTACCGCGCGGTGCTCGCGCGGGCGACCGCTCTCGTGACGGCGAGCAGGGACGAGGGCTTCGGGATCCCGCTGGTCGAGGCGATGGCGCTCGGGACGCCGGTCGTGGTGAGCGACATCCCGATCTTCCGCGAGATCGCCCAGGACGCCGCCGTGTACGTCGACCCGTCGAGCGCGAAGGGCATCGCGGACGGTGTGCGGTCGCTCGAGGACGGCGCCGTGTGGCGGACGCACTCGGCCCGGGCGACGGAGCGGGCCGCGGCCTTCTCCTGGCGCGACTCCGCCCGGGTGCTCTTCGGGCTCCTGCAGGACCTCGGCCGGCGCTGACGCGGTCCGGCGATCGGACCGCCTCCGGGAGGCGGGCCGTCAGGCTCCCCGGGCCGGGCTGAGCACGTCGTCGAGGTCGACGTCCGCCACGACCACGTCGCCGGAGTCGTCGACGCCGACGATGCGCAGTGCCCCGTCGACGATCGCGAAGTCGTGCCGGGAGCCGTTGCCGACCGAGACGCCGTGCACAGGGAGGTCCTCGCTGCTGAGCGCGCGGATCAGGCTGCCGATGACCGCACCGTGCGTGGCGACGACGACGGACGCGTCGGGGAAGCGCTCGGCCACCTCGAGCAGCGCGGCGGTCGCCCGCTCGACGACCTCGGCGCGGGTCTCGCAGCCGGGGATCGGCGCGCGCTCGATGCCTCCGGGGAAGCGCTCGGCGAGCTCGGGACCGGTCATCCCCTCCGCCTCGCCGTAGGCGCGCTCGGCCAGGCCCGGCACCGCCAGCGGCTCGTCGAGGCCGAGACCGCGCGCGATGATCGCTCCGGTGTCGAAGGCGCGCTGCAGCGGACTGGCGACCACGGCGTCGAAGCGCCGGTCGGCGAGCAGCCGCGCCGCCGCCCGCGCCTGGGCGCGCCCGGTCGCGTTGAGCGGGATGTCGCTCCTGCCCTGGATGCGCCGGGCGGCGTTCCAGTCGGTCTGGCCGTGGCGGACGAGGGTGAGCTGGGTCACAGGGGCCTCTCGGGAGGTCGGGTGCGGAGCGGGCGGGAGCTCAGAGGGCGGCGGTGCGGCGCGCGGGCAGGCGCTCGGCGAGCTCGCGGAGCACCTCGCTGGTGCCTCCGTCGATCTTGATGCTTGCCCGCGAGTCGCCCTTGGTGGTGCCGCGGTTGACGATCACGATCGGCATCCGGGCGCGCCGGGCGATCTCGAGGAAGCGGATGCCGGAGTTGACCACGAGCGACGAGCCGGCGACGAGCAGGGCGTCGGCGCCCGCGACGATGGCGCGCGCCTCCTCGAACCGCTCGGTCGGGATGAACTCGCCGAAGAAGACGATGTCCGGCTTCAGGATCCCGCCGCAGACCGTGCACTCGGGGACGGTCATCGCCGAGACGTCGTGGACCTCGGCGTCGCCGTCGGGGTTGAGGGAGGAGACGTCGGGGTCGTCGAGCCAGGGGTTGAGCGCCTCGATCCGCTCGGCCACCGCGTCGCGGGCGAAGTACTGGCCGCAGGTCATGCAGCGCACACGGTCCGCCGAGCCGTGCAGATCCACGACGCGGCGCGAGCCGGCCCGGACGTGCAGGCCGTCGACGTTCTGGGTGACGACGCCCGTGAGCAGGCCGCGCTCCTCGAGCCGGGCCAGGGCCCGGTGGCCGTCGTTGGGGAGCGTGCTGGTGAAGCGGCGCCAGCCGAGCTGGCTGCCGGCCCAGTACCGGCGGCGGTAGTCGGGATCGGCGACGAACTGGGAGTAGGTCATCGGGCTGCGCACCGGTGCCCCGGCTCCGCGGTAGTCGGGGATGCCCGAGTCGGTGCTCATGCCCGCGCCGGTGACGGCGGCGATGCGGCGCCCGCTGAGGAGTTCGACGGCCTGCTCGACCGCGAGCGCCTCGGGGCCCTCGGCGACCGGTGTCGGACTCGACTCCATCCGCGCCTCCTTCGAGGGCCGTTCGAGCGGCCCCTGGACGAGTTTAGTCCGCGCCGTGCCCTAGATTGCCGGGATGCCGATCGTGCACATCACCGACCTCGACCACCCGCTCCTCGCCGACTACCACCGCCTCACCGACGTGGCGCTGCGGCGGGTGCTGGAGCCGGAGGGCGGTCTGTACATCGCCGAGTCGGCCAAGGTGATCGAGCGGGCGCTCGACGCCGGGCACCGTCCCCGCTCGGTCCTGGTGCAGGAGAAGCGGCTGCCGGACGCGGCCGGGGTGCTCGAGCGTCATCCCGAGGTGCCGGTCTTCGTGGCGCCGGATCCGCTGATCGAGGAGCTGACCGGGTTCCACCTCCACCGCGGAGCGCTCGCCTCGATGCACCGTCCGCCGCTGCGGCCGATGGCCGAGCTGCTGGAGGACGCGCGCCTCGTCGTGATCCTGGAGGACCTGGTCGACCACACCAACGTCGGCGCCGTCTTCCGCGCCGCGGCCGGCATGGGCGCGGACGCGGTGCTCGTGACGCCGCGGTGCGCGGACCCCCTGTACCGGCGCAGCGTCCGGGTGAGCATGGGCACGGTCCTGCAGGTGCCGTGGACGCGCACCCCCGAGTGGGCACCGGCTCGCCGCGCTCTGGAGGAGGCCGGGTTCTCGGTCGCCGCGCTGGCGCTCGCTCCGGACGCGGTGCCGCTCGACGAGTACGCGGCGGCTCGCCCTGAGCGCGTCGCGATCGTCCTGGGCGCCGAGGGGGACGGGCTCAGCCGCGCGGCGCTGGACGCCTCGGACACCGTCGTCACCATCCCGATGCTGCACGGCGTCGACTCGCTCAACGTGGCCTCGGCGAGCGCCGTCGCACTGTGGGCGCTGACCCGCAGGCGCTGACCGCCCGGCTCCGGCGCTCGGCGGCCCCGCGGTGACCTGCTGCTGACGCTCCCGCCGCTGGATCGGGGTCGGTGCCGCGCGTCACCCGCCGCGTCCGACGACGGGGCGGCGTCCGGGACGGGTGAGAGGCCCGCCCGTACGATGACGGGGTGACCTCCCCGACCCGATCCGACGACGCCCTCGACCTGTTCGGGGAGCCCGCCGCGCCGGAGCCGCGACCGCGTCGACGGCGCGGGGCGGTCGTCGCCGGTCTCGTCGCTGCGACCGTGCTGGTCGGTGGAGGCGGTGCCTACGCGACCAACGCGGCGACCGCGGAGCTGCCGACGGCGAGCGCCGTCGCGGTGGACCCCGTCTCGAGCACCGTCGACGCGCCCGCTCCGGCCTGGCCGGCCTACGGCTCCGGCGCCGTGGCGGCCGTGGGCATCGACGGGACGGAGGAGGACGGGCTGCTCGCCCGCTACGGCTCCACCGGAACCGTGCCGACGGGGAGCATCGCCAAGGTCGTCACCGCTCTCGTCGTCCTCGCGGCGAAGCCGATCGCGGAGGGGACGGACGGGGAGACCATCACCTTCACGAGCGCAGACGTGCAGTACTACAACGACACCCTGGCCGAGAACGGCTCGAGCGCTCCGGTCACCGCGGGTCTGCAGCTGACCGAGCGGGAGGCGCTGACCGCCATGATGCTCCCGTCCGCGAACAACTATGCGAAGTCCCTCGCGATCTGGGCGTACGGCTCGGAGGACGCCTTCCTCGCCGCGGCGCGCGGCTGGCTCGACGGGCAGGGGCTCGAGCGGACCTCCCTCGCCGACACCAGCGGGCTCTCGCCGGCGACGGTCAGCACGACGGCCGAGATGGTGCGCCTGGGCGAGCTGCTGATCGCGGACCCGGTGCTCGCTCCGATCGTCGGGATGCCGACCGCGGTCATCCCGGGGGTCGGCGAGGTCGACAACACCAACTCGCTCCTCGGCCGCTCGGGAGTGGACGGGATCAAGACGGGGACGACCGATGAGGCGGGCTCGTGCCTGCTGTTCTCGCTCGACGCGACCGTCGAGGGCCGGCCGGTCACCCTGGTCGGCGTGGTGGTGGGCGCGCGCACGCACCCGCAGCTCGCCGCGGACGTGCTGACCCTCGTCCCGACCGTCGAGGCGGGCTTCCGGACCGTCCCGCTGACCGTCGAGGGGCAGGACTACGGCACTCTCACGAGCGCGTGGGGGGAGACGGCGACGGCCGAGACCGCGGAGGCGCGGTCCGTGCTGGTGTGGGGCGCGGTCTCGACGACGACCACGGTCGCCCTCGATCCGCTCGAGACCGTCGCCGACGGCGAGCGCGTGGGGACCGCCGTCGTCGACGTCAACGGCACCCCGTACGAGCTTCCCCTCGTCGCCGACGGGTCGATCGAGGACCCGGGCTTCGCCTGGCGCCTCGGCCACCCGGCCGAGCTGTTCGGCTGAGCGCGGGGCGAGCCGCCGCCTCCCGGGAGCGGATCAGGCCAGGGGATCCGCGGCCCGGTCGCCGGCGGCCCGGTCGCCGATGATCCGCACGCCCGCGGTCGCGATGTCCTCGGCGACCTCCTCCGGCGTCGCGTTGCCCGGCACGACCGATCCCGGCTCCGAGGCCGCGGGATCGGTGCTCCAGCGCTCGGCGGAGGGCCGCTTGGCGGTGATGAAGTCGCCGGAGGACTGGTGGCGGACGCGGCGCAGCACCCAGGGCACGAGGTACTCCCGCGCCCACTGGATGTCCTCCGTGCGGGCGGCACGCCAGGTGCGGGCGTGCGGCGGCTCCGGGGCCAGGGGGCGCAGGTCGTTCTCGACGTTCAGCGACTCGAGGACCATGCGCGCGACCTCGTGGTGGCCGTGCGGGTTGAGATGCAGGCGGTCCGGCGCCCACATCCGCACGTCCTGGATCTCCTGGAGGGACCACTGGTCGGCGACGATGCAGTCGTACCGCTTGGCCAGCGCCCGCAGGTTCTCGTTGTAGATCGCGACCTTCCCGCGGATCCGCCCGAACACGGGGGAGAAGCCCACATCCACTCCGGTGAAGAGGACGACGGTCGCCCCGTCGGAGCGGAGCCGGGCGAGGCCCGACTCGAAGCGGGACGCGATGTCGTCGGGGTCGGTCCCCGGGCGGATGACGTCGTTCCCGCCCGCGGAGATGGTGATGAGGTCGGGGCGCAGCTCCAGGGCGGGCTCGACCTGCTCGTCGACGATCTGCTGCAGGAGGCGGCCGCGGACCGCCAGGTTGGCGTAGGCGAAGTCCTCGTTCTGGCTGCCCAGGACCTCCGCCACGCGGTCCGCCCAGCCGCGGTGCCCGCCGGGGCTGCCGGGCTCGGGATCGCCGATCCCCTCGGTGAAGGAGTCGCCCAGGGCGACGTAGCGGGACCACGGATGACGCTGCTCGACCATCCCTCCATCATGCTCCGCACCCGGCCGCCGGTGGCACGGCGCGACACGCCGTGCGCCTCCCGGCGGGCCGCGGAGACCGAGCCGCTGTCGGAGGCGTCGGCTAGATTCGGTCCACGTGAACAGTCCCTCGAGCTTCGGTCATCAGGTCGGCACCTCCGCCGCTGAGCACCTGTCCCCGTCGTTCCCGGGCAGGGCGCCGTGGGGTACCGCGAACAAGCTCCGCGCCTGGCAGGCGGAGGCGCTCGAGGCCTACTTCCAGCACGAGCCGCGCGACTTCCTGGCCGCCGCGACCCCGGGCGCGGGCAAGACCACCTTCGCGCTGCGGCTGGCCGCCGAGCTGCTGCACAACCGCACGGTCGACCGGATCACCGTGGTCGCGCCGACGGAGCACCTCAAGCGCCAGTGGGCCGAGGCCGCGCACCGCGTCGGCATCCGCCTGGACCCGACCTTCACCAACCGCATGGGCCGCCACGCCCGCCACTACCACGGCGTCGCCGTCACCTACGCGCAGGTCGCCGTCCGCGCCGAGCTCCACCGCGAGCTCACCCTGTCCGGGCGCACCCTCGTCATCCTCGACGAGGTGCACCACGCCGGCGACGCGCTCAGCTGGGGCGACGCGGTGCGCGAGGCCTTCGAGCCCGCCGTCCGCCGGCTCTCGCTGACCGGGACGCCGTTCCGCTCGGACACGGCAGCGATCCCGTTCGTCAGCTACCTGCCGGACGAGGAGGGCATCCGCACCTCGCTCACCGACTACGCCTACGGCTACGGCCGCGCGCTCGCGGACGGCGTCGTCCGGCCGGTGCTGTTCATGGTCTACGCCGGGCAGATGCGCTGGAAGTCGAAGGCCGGCGACGAGATGGAGGCGCGGCTCGGCGAGGGCAACACCAAGGACATCACCTCGCAGGCCTGGCGGACCGCGCTGGACCCGAAGGGCGACTGGATCCCCTCTGTCCTCCGCGCCGCGAACACCCGCCTCACCGAGGTGCGGCGCGCCGTGCCCGACGCCGGCGGCCTGGTCATCGCGACCGACCACTACACCGCGCGCGCCTACGCCGCGATGCTCCGCGAGATCAGCGGCGAGACCGTCACCGTCGTGCTCTCCGACGAGAAGGAGGCGAGCGACCGGATCGAGGAGTTCGCGAAGGACACCGGTCGCTGGATGGTCGCGGTCCGCATGGTCTCCGAGGGCGTCGACGTGCCGAGGCTCGCCGTCGGCGTCTACGCGACCTCGGCGTCGACTCCTCTGTTCTTCGCCCAGGCGATCGGCCGCTTCGTGCGCGCGCGGCGCCGCGGCGAGACCGCCTCGGTGTTCCTCCCCAACGTGCCCGGCCTGCTCGCGCTGGCGGGCTCGATGGAGCTGCAGCGCGATCACGCCCTCGACCGCAGGACCTCCGACGACGAGGAGTACCCCGAGGCCGACCTGATGGCCGACGCCGAGCGCAGCGACAAGGCGTCCTCCGATCTCCTGGAGGAGGGCCGCTTCGAGTCGATCGGCTCGGCCGCCACCTTCGACCGCGTCGTCTACGAGGGCGCCGAGTTCGGGATGGAGGTCGAGGTCGAGAGCGAGGAGGAGCTCGACTTCATCGGCCTGCCGGGGCTCCTCGAGCCCGACCAGGTGCGGGAGCTGCTCCAGCACCGGCAGCAGCGGCAGGCCAAGCGCGCCGGCAGCCGCGCGGGGGCGGCGGCCCCGGCCGAGCCGGCGAGCGAGATCCCGGCGCCGCTCTACCGCACGCTCAAGGAGCAGCGCAGCCTGCTCAACTCCCTGGTCGGCCTGTGGGCACGGGGGACGGGCGAGTCGCACGGCCAGGTCCACACCGAGCTGCGCCGGCTCTGCGGCGGACCCGCGGTGGCGCAGGCGAGCGTGACCCAGCTGCAGGCGCGGATCGATCTCCTGCGGCGAAGGCTCGGCTCGCACTGATCGCGGTGAGGCGCCCCGGTACGTGGCGCCGCGCTCTCGACGACGGAGCCGATCGCTGCTCCTGCCCAGCCCGGCCGGCCCCTCCGCGTGCGCCGGACAGTCCCTCCGGCGCGTTCTAGCCGATGCACCCGGCGCGGCGCCAGCCCTCCCCGGCGGACCGGGCGCGACCGTACTGTTCGAGCGTGACCCACCGGAACGACCTGCCCGCTCACGCGCCCGCAGGACGAACCGGACGGCGGTTCCGGCCGCCGGTCGTGACCACCGGAGGAGGACCGCGCGATGAGCGCTGACCGTCAGGGGAATGCTCGAGACACGCTCGCTAAGCTGAGCAGTCGGTCCGTCGCGGAAGTGACGGACCATCACCCCCGACGTCGGGCATCCGCAGACCGCACATCGGCGTCTCCCGGACTGCCCGAGAACAATCCCCTGAGGAGTCTCGTGGAGACCTGGCCCGGAACCGCCTACCCGTTGGGCGCGACGTTCGACGGAAGCGGCACGAACTTCGCCCTGTTCAGCGAGATCGCCGAGCGCGTCGAGCTGTGCCTCTTCGAGGAGGACGGCACCGAGACGCGCGTCGAGATCCAGGAGTCGGACGCCTACGTCTGGCACTGCTACCTCCCGCAGGTCCAGCCGGGCCAGCGCTACGGCTTCCGCATCCACGGACCGTACGACCCCGATGCCGGCCACCGCTGCAACCCGAACAAGCTGCTGCTGGACCCCTACGCGAAGGCGATCTCGGGGGAGATCGACTGGGACCAGTCCCTCTTCTCGTACACCTTCGGCGACCCGGACTCGACGAACGACGAGGACTCGGCGCCGCACATGATGATGGGCGTCGTCATCAACCCCTTCTTCGACTGGGCCGGTGACCGCCGCCCGCGCACCTCCTACGACAGCACCGTGATCTACGAGGCGCACGTGAAGGGGCTCACCAAGACGCACCCCGACGTGCCGGAGGAGCTCCGCGGCACCTACGCCGGAGTCGCCCACCCCGCGGTGATCGACCACCTCAAGCACCTGGGCGTCTCGGCGATCGAGCTCATGCCCGTGCACCAGTTCGTGAACGACTCCACGCTGATGGACAAGGGCCTCTCGAACTACTGGGGCTACAACACGATCGGCTTCTTCGCACCGCAGAACACCTACTCCTCCACGGGCGACCAGGGCCAGCAGGTCCAGGAGTTCAAGAGCATGGTGAAGGCGCTCCACGCGGCCGGCATCGAGGTCATCCTCGACGTGGTCTACAACCACACGGCGGAGGGCAACCACCTCGGCCCCACCCTGTCGTTCCGCGGCATCGACAACGAGGCCTACTACCGCCTCGTCGACGACGACAAGCGCTACTACATGGACTACACCGGCACCGGGAACACCCTGAACGTGCGCCACCCGCACTCGCTCCAGCTGATCATGGACTCGCTGCGCTACTGGGTGACGGAGATGCGCGTCGACGGCTTCCGCTTCGACCTCGCCTCGGCGCTGGCACGCGAGTTCTACGACGTCGACCGGCTCTCCACCTTCTTCGAGCTCGTCCAGCAGGACCCGGTGGTCTCGCAGGTGAAGCTGATCGCCGAGCCGTGGGACGTCGGGCCCGGCGGCTACCAGGTGGGAAACTTCCCGCCCCAGTGGACGGAGTGGAACGGCAAGTACCGCGACACGGTCCGCGACTTCTGGCGCGGCGAGCCGTCGACGCTGGGGGAGTTCGCCTCGCGCCTCACCGGCTCGGCCGACCTCTACGCGCACTCGGGCCGCTACCCGGTCGCCTCGATCAACTTCGTCACGGCGCACGACGGCTTCACCCTCCGGGACCTGGTCTCGTACAACGAGAAGCACAACGACGCCAACGGCGAGGACGGCAACGACGGGGAGTCGCACAACCGCTCCTGGAACCACGGCGTGGAGGGGCCCACGGACGACCCGCGGGTGCTCGCGCTCCGGGCACGCCAGCAGCGGAACTTCCTCGCGACGATGCTGATCTCCCAGGGCGTCCCGATGATCCTCCACGGCGACGAGCTGGGCCGGACCCAGAACGGCAACAACAACACCTACGCCCAGGACAGCGAGCTGACCTGGATCGACTGGGCGCACGCCGACCGGCCGCTGCTCGAGTTCACCGCGGCGCTCATCCGCCTGCGCGCCGAGCACCCGACCTTCCGACGCATGCGCTTCTTCGACGGCCGCCCCGTCCTGCGCGGCGACGGCGAGCCCCTGCCCGACATCGTCTGGTTCACCGCTGCCGGCACCGAGATGTCCCCGTCCGACTGGGACTCCGGTCTCGGCCGATCGGTGGGCATCTACCTCAACGGCAACGGGATCCGCGAGCGCGACCAGCGCGGGCGCCCCGTCACCGACGACAGCTTCCTCCTGTACTTCAACGCCGACGACGTCGACGTCGAGTTCGCGATCCCGAGCGACGAGTACGCGCTCGAGTGGAGCGTCCTCGTCGACACCGCCGGCGCCGAGGCGGACTCGATCCCGCGTCCGGCGGGGGCGATGCTCACCGTCCAGGCGAAGTCTCTCGTCATCCTCCAGGAGCACAGCACCCCCGAGCCCGAGGTCGACCACTCGGTCGCCGCCTCGCTCGCGTCCCTGGCCGCCACCTCGGCCATCCCGATCGTCTCCTCGACGGGACCCACCAGCCCCCACGCCGAGTCGACCGACTCCGCGACCGCACCCTCGACAGGAGCCTGACGTGCGTCTGCCCGCCTCCACCTACCGCCTCCAGATCCGGTCGGCGTTCGACCTCGACGACGCCGCCCGCGTCGCCGACTACGTGCGCGCGCTCGGAGCGGACTGGCTGTACTTCTCGCCGCTGCTGAAGGCCGAGCCCGGCTCGGACCACGGCTACGACGTGGTGGACCACACCGAGGTCGATCCCGACCGCGGTGGCGCGGCCGGCCTGGCGAACGCCTCGGCCGCGGCGCGGGCGGAGGGCCTCGGCGTCCTCATCGACATCGTCCCCAACCACATGGGCGTCGCGACCCCGAGCGAGAACTCGTGGTGGTGGGACCTGCTGAGGAACGGGAAGTCCTCCCGCTACGCCACCGCCTTCGACATCGACTGGGAGGCGGGGGGCGGGAAGCTGCGCGTGCCGATCCTCGGCGACGGTGCGAGCGAGGGAGACAGCGACAGCGAGCTCGACGCGCTCGAGGTCGTCGGCGACGAGCTGCACTACTACGAGAACCGCCTGCCGATCGCGCCCGGCACCGCCGAGCCCGGCGACTCCGGCCGCACGGTGCACGAGCGCCAGAGCTACGAGCTCGTGAACTGGCGCCGCGCCGACGCCGAGCTGAACTACCGCCGCTTCTTCGCAGTGAACACCCTCGCCGCCATCACGGTCGAGCGGCCCGAGGTGTTCGACGCCTCGCACGCCGAGATCGTCCGCTGGTTCACCGAGGGGCTCGCTGACGGCCTGCGCGTCGACCACCCGGACGGCCTGGCCGACCCGGGCGGATACCTCGACGACCTGGCCCGCGCGATCGGCGGCGCCCCGGTCTGGGTCGAGAAGATCCTCGAGGGCGACGAGGAGCTCCCGCCGCACTGGGCGACCGTCGGCACCACGGGCTACGACGCCCTGGCCGACGTCGACCGCATCCTGGTCGACCCCGACGCCCGCCCCGTGCTGGAGGGCCTCGACGCCGAGCTCACGGGGAAGGGCGCCCCGCTGCAGTGGGCCGACCTCATCCACGACACCAAGCGCGGCATCGCCGACGGCATCCTCCGCTCCGAGGTCCTGCGGCTGGCCCGCCTGATCCCCGGCATCGAGGGAGCGGACGACGCGCTGGCGGAGCTCCTGGCGACCTACCCGGTCTACCGCAGCTACCTCCCCTACGGAGCGGAGCACCTCGAGCACGCCCGCGTCGACGCCGTGCGCCGCCGTCCCGAGATCCGCGCGACCATCGACGAGGTCGCCGCGGCGCTCGGCGAGACCGGCACGCCGGTGTCCGTGCGCTTCCAGCAGACCTCCGGCATGGTGATGGCGAAGGGCGTCGAGGACACGGCGTTCTACCGCTTCAGCCGCCTCACCTCGCTGAACGAGGTCGGAGCGGACCCGGACGAGTTCGCGATCGACCTGGTCGAGTTCCACCGCCGCCAGGCCGTGCGCCAGGCCTCGTTCCCCGCCTCGCTCACCACGCTCTCGACCCACGACACGAAGCGCGGCGAGGACACCCGTGCCCGCGTCACCGCACTGGCCGAGGACCCGGAGGCGTGGGCGGCGACGCTCCGCGAGCTCCACGACCTCGTCGGCTTCGGCGACGGCCCGATCGAGCACCTGCTCTGGGAGGCCGTCGTGGGGACCTGGCCCGCGAGCCGCGAGCGCCTGCACGCCTACGCCGAGAAGGCGTCGCGCGAGGCCGACGACTCGACGCACTGGACCGCTCCTGACGAGCAGTTCGAGAAGCGGATGCACGCGGCGATCGACGCGGCGTTCGACGAGCCCGCCGTCCGCCGGCTGGTCGAGCAGACCGTCGAGCGGGTGTCGGCCGCCGGCTGGTCGAACGGCCTCGCCGCGAAGCTCGTGCAGATCACCGCCCCGGGCATCCCGGACGTCTACCAGGGCAGCGAGCTCTGGGAGACCTCCCTCGTCGACCCGGACAACCGCCGCGAGGTCGACTTCGGGCAGCGTCGAGCGCTGCTGGAGCGGATCGACGGCGGCTGGAAGCCCGCGATCGACGCCGAGGGAGCCGCGAAGCTCCTCGTCACCTCGCGCGCCCTCCGGCTCCGCCGCGACCGCCCCGAGCTGTTCACCCGCTATGCCGCCGTCCCCGCGATCGGGCCCGCCGCCGAGCACGCGATCGCCTTCGACCGCGGCGGTGCGCTGACCGTCGCGACCCGGCTCCCCGAGGGCCTCGCCGCTTCGGGCGGGTGGAACGGCACGGTCGTGGTCCTGCCCGGGCACCCGATGGAGGACGTCCTCACCGGCCGCACCTTCGCGGGAGGAGTGACTCCGGTCGCCGAGATCCTCGCCGACTACCCCGTGGCACTGCTCGCCCCGGTCTCCTGACCGGTTCCGCCACCGCACCGCAGACCGATCCGACCCCTCCTGGAGACAGCAGTGATCAGCACGACTCCCTACCGCTACGCACTCCCGACGACCGGGCCCGAGCGGTTCGACGTCTGGGCCCCCGAGGCCTCGACGGTCGAGCTCCTTCTCGGCGACGACTCGTCGCTGACGATGACCCGCCACGGAGACGACGGATGGTGGCGGGCGCCCGCGTCGGCCCCGGCCACCGGCGAGGTCGACTACGGGTACCGGGTGGACGGCAGCGGTCCGCTGCCGGATCCCCGCTCGCGCCGCCAGCCGAAGGGCGTGCACGAGCTCTCGCGCACGTTCGACCCCTCGGCGCACGAGTGGGGCGACTCCGCCTGGACCGGGCGCGAGCTCGCCGGCGCCGTCATCTACGAGCTGCACCTCGGCACGTTCACACCCGAGGGCACCCTGGACGCGGCGGCGGAGCGCTTCGAGCACCTGCGCTCGATCGGCGTGGACTTCATCGAGCTGCTGCCGGTCAACGCGGTGAACGGAACGCACAACTGGGGCTACGACGGCGTCCTCTGGTACGCCGTGCACGAGCCGTACGGCGGACCCGAGGCGTACCAGCGCTTCGTGGGCGCCGCCCACCGCGCCGGCCTCGGCGTGGTCCAGGACGTCGTCTACAACCACCTCGGCCCGAGCGGCAACTACCTGCCGGAGTTCGGCCCGTACCTCAAGAACGAGAAGGCCAACACCTGGGGCAGCTCGATCAACCTG
Source organism: Rathayibacter sp. AY1F3 (assembly GCF_002931975.1). NCBI lineage: Bacteria > Bacillati > Actinomycetota > Actinomycetes > Micrococcales > Microbacteriaceae > Rathayibacter > Rathayibacter sp. AY1F3. The sequence continues at coordinate 25,911 of NZ_PSVF01000016.1, forward strand.
GACGGCGAGGGTTCGGACACCGTTCGCGGGTACATCATCGACAACGCTCTGATGTGGCTGCGCGACTACCACGTCGACGCCCTGCGCCTGGACGCGGTGCACGCCCTCTCGGACGAGCGGGCCGTGCACGTGCTCGAGGAGATGGCGAGCGAGGTGGCCGTGCTGTCGGCCCACGTCGGGCGCCCTTTGACGCTGATCGCCGAGTCCGACCTCAACGACCCGACGCTGATCACTCCGCGGGAGGCGCACGGCTACGGGCTCGACGCGCAGTGGAGCGACGACTTCCACCACGCGGTCCACGTCGCGCTGACCGGGGAGACCACGGGCTACTACGAGGACTTCGCGCCGCTCGGCGCCCTCGCGAAGGTGCTGACGCGGGGCTTCTTCCATGACGGCACCCTCTCGACGTTCCGCGGCCGCCACCACGGCCGTCCGGTGGACACCGAGCACATGCCGACCTGGCGCCTGGTGGTCTGCAGCCAGAACCACGACCAGATCGGCAACCGGGCGGTCGGCGACCGTCTGACGGCGACCCTCGACGAGGGGCGCCTCGCGATCGCCGCGGCTCTGACGCTGCTGGGCCCTTTCACTCCCATGCTGTTCATGGGGGAGGAGTGGGCGGCGTCGACCCCGTGGCAGTTCTTCACCTCGCACCCGGAGAAGGATCTGGGCGAGGCGACGGCGAAGGGCCGCATCGAGGAGTTCGCGAAGATGGGCTGGGACCCGGAGGTCGTGCCCGATCCGCAGGATCCGGAGACGTTCCTGCGCTCGCGGCTCGACTGGTCCGAGGTCGGGGAGGGGCGTCACGCCCGCACCCTCGAGGTGTACCGCGAGCTGGCGGCGATCCGCCGCCGCTACCCCGAGCTGACGGACCCGCGCTTCGGGTCGCTCCGCGTGGATTTCGACGAGGAGGCCCGCTGGCTGACTCTCGGCCGCGGTCGGGTGACCGTGGCGATCAACGTCGGCGAGTCCGCCGCCCGCATCGCCCTGCCGGAGGTGGCGGAGACGCTGCTCGGCGTCGGGGAGTACGCGGTGCAGCCCGGGGACACCGAGGTGGATCTCGGCGCCTCCTCGCTGCTGGTGACGCTGAGCGCCTGAGCGCCTGAGCTCCGTAGCGGCCGGCTGATCAGGTGGCCGGCCGCCGCTGTCCTGAACGGCCGCCTCGGGCCCGAGCGCTCAGAGCGTGACCGCGGCGTACTCCGTCGCGGTCACGACCCGCACTCCCTCGTCGTGGACGAGCAGGAGCGCGCGGAGGGGGATGGCCCGCTTGTGGCACGCCGCCGCCAGGTGACGGGCGAGGACCCGATCGGTCTCGCCGAGGAAGGCGCGCCCGGGACGTTCCAGGGCGAAGGCGAGCGAGCCCACGTCCTGGTGCGCCACGGCCTTGGCGAGGGTGGCGACGATCCGCTCGGTCTTCTCCTCGTCGGGGTGCACGGGGAGTCCGTCCACCGGGTAGAGGATCGGCAGCTGCACGCCGTCGCGGTCGAGGAAGATCGGCCACAGGGCCCGGCGGTAGGCCGGTCCGATCAGCGAGGAGACGCGCTCGCGCAGCTCGCGGTCGTTCAGGAGCGGCGCATCGAGGTGCGGAGCGGGAGCGGCGTGGTCGAGAGTGGTCATGGTGTCGCTTTCTCGTGGGCGAGCGGGCGGTGCCGCTGAGGGGTCATCGGAAGTTGCGGGAGGTGGTGCGAGCGCCGACCGTGAGGGTCTCGAACCTGTCGGCGAGGAGGTTCGTCACCCCCTCGTCGGAGCGCTCGAGGATCCCCCTGACCAGCAGGGCGGGTGCCTCGCGGGCCACGCGGCGGTAGCGGTTCCATACTCCGACGGAGCAGATCACGTTGAGGATCCCGTGCTCGTCCTCGAGGTTGAGGAAGGTCACTCCACCGGCTGTGGAGGGACGTTGGCGGTGGATCACGACCCCGCCGACCTCGATCCGGGTCCCCGAGGGGATTGCGGGGAGATCGGCCGAGGAGCGGGCGCCGCGGCGAGCGAGTCCCTCGCGGAGGTGGCGCAGCGGATGGTCGTCGGGCGAGATGCCGGTGGCCCAGAAGTCGAAGACCACGCGCTCCTGAGGGGAGAGCATCGGCAGGAGCGGGGGCTGCACGACGACCGTGGAGCCGGCGAGGAACTCCTCGCGGTCGCCTGCGGCGGTGCCGGCCTCCCAGAGCGCCTGCCGACGCTGCAGACCGAGCGAGTCGAAGGCGCCCGCGGCGCCGAGGGCCTCCAGCTGAGCCGCGGTCGTGCCGACCCGACGCGAGAGGTCGGCCATGCTCGCGTAGGGTCCGCCGCGTTCGCGCTCGGCGACGATGTGCTCGGCGAGCGCGGTGCCGATGCCCTTCACCCCTGCCAGCCCGAGCCGGATCACGAAGCCGCTGTCGCGCCTGTGGTCGTCCGTGTGGAAGTGCTCGGTGCGGTCGAACAGTCCCGTGGGCGGCTGATCGGCGCGGAGGCAGTCGTCGCTCCCGTAGGCGGCGCCGCCCCTCCGGCGTGCGGGGGCGTCCTCCTTCGCCTCGAGCCCGGGAGGCGCCAGCGAGCGGTTGACGTCGGGCGAGACGACCTCCACTCCGTGACGCCGGGCATCGGCGACCAGGGTGTGCGGGGCGTAGAAGCCCATGGGCTGCGCCCTCAGCAGCGCGGCGGTGAACGCGGCGGGGTAGTGCAGGCGGAGCCAGGCGCTCGCGTAGACCAGCAGGGCGAAGCTGATCGCATGGCTCTCGGCGAAGCCGAAGTTCGCGAAGGCCTGGATCCGGAGGTAGATGTCGTCCGCGACCTCGCCCGTGATGCCGTTGCGGGCCATCCCCTGGTAGAGCCGCTCGCGGAGGGTCTCGATCTTCTCGGTCCCGCGCTTGGACCCCATCGCCCGGCGCAGCAGGTCGGCGTCCTCCGCGTTGCAGTCGCCGACGGCCACGGCCACCTGCATGAGCTGCTCCTGGAAGAGCGGCACGCCGAGGGTGCGCTTGAGCGGCGTCACGAGGAGGGGGTGCTGGTACGTCACCGGCTCCTCGCCGAGCTTGCGGCGGATGTAGGGGTGGACCGCACCGCCCTGGATGGGGCCGGGGCGGATGAGCGCGACCTCGATCACCAGATCGTAGAAGCGGCGCGGCTGCAGCCGGGGGAGGGTGCCCATCTGCGCCCGGCTCTCGACCTGGAACACCCCGATCGAATCGGCGCGGCAGAGCTGGTCGTAGACGCCCTTCTCCTCCCGGGGAAGGGTGGAGAGGTCCCACTGCTCGCCGACGTGCTCGGCGACGAGGTCGAACGTGTACTGCAGGGCGGCGAGCATCCCGAGCCCGAGGAGGTCGAACTTGACCAGGCCCATCCAGGCGCAGTCGTCCTTGTCCCACTGCAGGACGGTGCGGTCCTCCATCCGAGCGGGCTCGATCGGGCAGACCTCGCCCACGGGCCGGTCTGTCAGCACCATGCCGCCGGAGTGGATGCCCAGGTGCCGGGGCGTGCCCAGCACTCGGGTGGTCAGGGCGACCACGTCCTCGGGGATGTCGTGGTCGGTGCTCTCGGTGACGGACCCCCACCGCTCGACCTGCTTCGACCAGCCGTCCTGCTGCCCGGCGCTGTATCCGAGGGCCTTGGCCATGTCGCGCACGGCGAACTTGGGCCGGTAGGTGATGACGTTGGCGACCTGGGCCGCGTTCAGACGTCCGTACTTCCGGTAGACGTACTGGATCACCTCCTCGCGTCGCTCCGAGTCGAAGTCGACGTCGATGTCGGGCTCCTCGTCGCGGATGCTGGAGAGGAACCGCTCGAACGGCAGGTCGTAGAAGATCGAGTCGACCGCCGTGATGCCCAGGACGTAGCAGACCGCCGAGTTGGCGGCCGAGCCGCGTCCCTGGCAGAGGATGCCGTTCCGCTTGGCGTAGTGGACGATGTCGTGGACGATCAGGAAGTAGCCCGGGAAGTCCTTCTGCTCGATCACCGCGAGCTCCTTCTCGAGGCGCGCGAGGACGTCGGCGTCGGCGCGGGGGTACTTGGCCGGCACGGCCTCGCGCACGAGCTCGCGCAGCCAGCTCATCGAGGTGTGCCCCTCGGGGACCTCCTGGCGCGGCAGCCGGGGCCGGACTCGGCCGAGCTCGAAGGCGATCTCGTCGGCGACGCGCACCGTGTTCTCCACGGAGCCGGGGTAGCGGCCGAAGCGCTCGGCCATCTCGGCGCCGGAGCGCAGGTGGGCGCCGCCCGCTGCGGGGAGCCAGCCGTCCATCTCGTCGAGGCTCCGGCGTGCTCTGACCGCGGCGAGGGCCGTCTGGAGGGGGCGCTCCTCCGGCCGGGCGTAGTGCACGTTCCCGGTGGCGACCGTCCGCAGCCGGAGCTTCTCGGCGATCGCCGCCAGCTGGTCGTTGGCGCGCGAGGCGAGGGGATCCCCGTGGTCGTACAGCTCCACGAGGACGTTGGCGGGACCGAAGAGCCGGACGAGCTCGCGGACCTCCCGCTCGGCCGCGGCCACTCCTGCGGCGGCGAGCGCTTGACGGACCGCTCCCTTGCGGCAGCCCGTCAGCACGATCCAGTGGCCGTCGGCGGCGCGCGCGAGCTCCTCGAGGTCGTAGCTCGGCTTGCCCTTCTCGGCACCGGCGAGCTGGGCGGTGGTGATCGCGCGGGCGAGGCGGTGGTAGCCCTCCTCGCGGCGTGCGAGGACGAGCAGGTGGGTCCCCTCCGGATCGGCGACCCCGTTCTGAGGCGAGGTGAGCCCGATCGAGAGCTCGGCTCCGAAGGCCGTGCGGACGGCGTGCCCCTGCGCGGCCTCGGCCATCCTCACGATGCCGTAGAGGCCGTCGTGGTCGGTCAGCGCGAGAGAGTCGATGCCGAGCCGGACCGCCTCCTCGACCAGCTGCTCCGGCTTGCTCGCCCCGTCGAGGAAGCTGAAGTGGGAGTGGGCGTGCAGCTCGGCGTAGGGCACCGGATGAGCCGGCGGCCGGACGTCGTCCCCTGCCACGTAGGCGGGGCGCTTGTGCGACCAGGCCGGACTGTCGCCGCCGTCGCCCCGGACGACCGTGCCGTCGGCGCGCTTGCCGCTGGAGAGGCGGCGCTCGAACTCCGACCAGGGGATCGGCGGGTTGTTCCAGCCCATCGGGGCTCCTTCGGTGCTCGTTCGCGGTGGTGGAGGGATGCTCCGGTTCAGTCGTAGCGGGCCTCGGCTGCCCAGACCCCGTCGAGGCAGAGCAGCAGCCAGGCGACACCGGCGGCGTCGACCACCTGGAAGCGGTCGTAGCGGACGGCGGTGCTCGGATCCCACCAGCGCTCGTCGATCGGCCAGGGACCCGCCCATCCGGCGAGGGGCTCCAGGCGTGCCTGAGAGGTCCCGGGGGTGAAGTAGGCGGGCACGGAGCTGAGGGCGCCGCGCTCGTCGACCGCGACGGGTTCGCCCCTCGGTCCGCGGACGAGCACGGCCGCGGGCTCCGCGAAGACCGTCGGCGGGAGGGGCGGCGGCAGGGAGCCGGGCCAGGGCAGGGTCCTCGGCCGTGCGTCGCCCGGCTCCCGGTCGCCCCAGGGGATCAGGTGCTGGCGGTCGCGGAGGGATCGACCCCCTCCGATCGACGCGGTCATCACGGCCTCGTGCCCGAGCATGCTCTGCACGCGGCTCAGCCCGTGGTGGACGCGCTCCTCCGGAGCGGTGCCCCAGAGACCCTGCTCGTGGTTGCCGATCGCGTCGACCGCCTCGGGCTCGACGCACAGCCGCGAGATCGGCGCTCCGAGACCGGTGTCGATCTCCCCGCTGCCCTGCAGCTGCCAGCGGACTCGGTCGAGCACGTCGCCCGGGGTGAACCATCTCGGGTGCAGCCAGCTCCGGGAGGAGACCTCACCGCGCTCGCTGACGACCTCGATGCGGATGGCGGTCGCGACCAGCTGTGCGCGGGTGAGCCCGGCGACGAACTCCTCCGCGGGGACGCGGAAGGCGAAGGCGGCCTGGTCGATGCGGTCCAGAGGGGGCTCGAACTCCATCGCCCGGTCGAGACGCTCCGGCGGGAGCCGGGGCACCACCGTCTCCGACTCCGCACCGGCGGCGAGGAGGTGCGCGTGGGCGCCCTCCGGTCCGAACCGGGCGGCGACGTCCTCGCGAGGGAGGGCGGCGAAGGCGCCGAGGGTGCGGACGCCGAGTCTGCGCAGGAGCGCCACCAGGTCGTCCCCCCGGCGGGGAGCACGGGCAGGGGCTGCGACGGACTCGGTCTCGAGGGCGTCGAGCGGGAGAGGAGCGAGGAAGCCTGCCGCTGCTCCTGGGGGCACGACGGCGACGGGGCGGCCGGAGATCTTCGCGGCGAGCTCGGAGGCGAAGAGCCCGTCGGCGATCCCGATGCGGGCGTCGGGGAGACCCAGCTCGGCCAGCCGCTGCAGGATCGCCTCGGCCGCGCTCTGCTCGCTCCCGTAGTAGCGGCGCGGACCGCGGGCGCGGATCGCGCACAGACCGGGCCTGATCAGCTGGACGCCCGGGGTGATCTCCTCGAGCGCCTGGATGAGCGGCTCGAACGCCCGGTGGTCGAGCACCGGGTCGTACGGGAGGACGGCGAGACCCGTGCAACGGGACTGCGCCTCGCGCACGCGCATGCCCCGCCGGACTCCCTCCGCCCGGGCAGCGGGGGAGGAGGCGAAGACCAGGCTCTTCTCCGTGAGGGCCAGGGGGTGCTCGTCGCCGAGGCCGGCGTCGGCGGCGGCCGCGAGGAGGGGCCAGTCGGGGCACCAGACGAGGATCGTCCGCCGCAGCTCGGGTGCGCTCGCCATCTCAGACCGCCCGCTCGTGCAGGCGGCCGTGCTCGACCCGGGAGCCGAAGGCGCTCTCGACGCCGGGCATGCTCATCCGCACCGTGCGCACCCGGGTGCCGGCCCGGCCGACCACATCGACCATCGCCTCCCGGGAGCGCAGGTAGCCGTGGCCGTCGCCGAGCCCCTCCCAGCGGCTGCTGCGGATGCTGAGCCGCGCCTCGGCCTGGGGCCACTCGCCGAGGACCACGAGCGCGGCACCCCGCTGGCGCAGTCGTGCTCCCAGACGCGAGACGTCGGCCGAGGAGACGGAGGCGGGCGGACGGGTGAGCACGACGGTCAGCACATCGACCAGAGTGGCGGTGACGGTGAGCCAGTGCTCGGCCGGTGCGGGCACGAGCACCAGGCGCTCGAGGTCGATCCCCATGCCGGCCGCGGCTTCGGCCCCGAACTCCGGGACGCCCACCACGCCGCACCACGAGCCCTCGGCGGACGGGCCGGCGAGCAGCCCCATCGCCAGACTCATCGAGCCCTCCACCGAGTAGGCGGCACCCTGCTTGAGCGAGCCGCCCGGGAGCACGGAGGAGAAGGCCGGCAGGGTGGCGAGGCTCCTGGTCTCGAGAGTGGTCGCCTGCATGTCCCGGATGCGGGACTGCAGCTCCTTCACCGACGCGAGCTGCCGCAGAAGGGGCTCTGCGGCCTCGGCCGTCTCCGCGGAGACGAGGGATGAAGGGGGGCTCATCTGCCCATGTTCGAACATGTGTTCGATTATGTCAATCGCCACCGACATCCACCGGCGAGCCGCTCGGACCCTTCCGCGACCGCCCGGCGAGGCGCACTGAGGAGGAGGTTCCAGGCGTCCCGGGCAGTCTCGCATTCGCCTCCGACATCCCCGTCCTGGGGCGTTCTCCACCGGGTCTCGGCGAGGGAGGGCCTCCTGCCGCGCCTCTACCATGGGAGCCATGTCCGACGCCCTGCTCGACCCCGCCGACTCCGACGCCACCGCCCCGGCCGCGCCGCGCAGAAGGACCCTCGTGGTCAAGATGGGGTCCAGCTCGGTCACCAAGCAGTCGGGTCCGGATCCCGTTCTCCTGGCCAGCGCGCTCGAGAGCGCCTTCGCCGCCCGCGCGCTGGGCTGGGACGTCGTGCTGGTCTCCTCCGGCGCCGTCTCCTCGGGCCGGGCGCTCTTCGCCCGCTCACAGGAGGAGCCGATCAGCGCCCGCCTGGCGGCAGCGGTGGGCCAGACCGTCCTGATGGGCTTCTACCGCTCGGTGGCCGAGCTCTCGGGCGCCCTGGTCGCTCAGATCCTCATCGGCGAGTCCGACCTCGCCTCTCCCCGGCAGATGGCACACGTCGCCGAGGCGATCCGCCACGCCCTCGACGCCGGAGTCGTGCCCGTGGTCAACGGCAACGACACGATCGACTCCGCCGGCTCGGACAACGACGGCGTCGCCGGCGGATTGGCGATGCTCCTCGGCGCGGACCTGCTGCTGCTGCTCACCGACGTCCCCGGCGTCTTCGCCGGCAGCATCGCCGAGGGGGTGCACCTCGAGGAGCTGGGCATCTCGGAGCTGCGCCGCATCGGCGTGCAGAAGGGCGGTACCGGCCGAGGGGGCATCCGATCCAAGCTGCGGGCCGCCGAGCTCGCCGCGCACAACGGCGTCTCGACCAGGATCGCTGGGGCGCGCACCCCCGAGGTCATCCTGGGCGCCCTGGGAGGGCCGGGCCCGGGCACCCTCGTCCGCGCCGTGCACGCGCATCCGCCCGTGGAGCAGCGCTGGATCTCCGGAGTGGCCACCGGCCGCGGCCGCGTCGAGATCAACCTCGAGGCCGAGCGGAGCATCGGAGCCGGCTCGAGTCTGTTCGCCTCGGGCATCAAGCGCGTCTCCGGCGAGTTCGGCGGCGGCGACGTGATCGAGGTGCGCGCCCTCAGCGGAGAGCTCCTCGCGCGCGGCGTCTCCCGCGTCTCCTCGCGCCTGCTGACCCTGGTCCGCGCACTCCGGGTCGACGAGATCGCTCGCGTCTTCGTGGCGGTCCTCGGGCATGCCGCCACGACGGCGCCGTCGGCGAGTCCGGAGGGGGAGGAGAGGCCGCAGCTGACCCGCGCTCTGGAGTACGCGCGCACTCTCTCCTCCGAGCACGCGCGGGCCGTCGCGATGGAGATCGTCTCCCTCTTCCCCGCCGAGAGCATCTCGGCCCTGCTGGGACAGGGCGCGGGGGAGGGCGAGCTCGTCGAGCGCTACACCCGCCTCGTCCGTACCCTCGCCATCGTGGAGAACGAGAACCTGGCCGTCTTCCGCTCCTGACCGCCGGTGGCACGCCACTTCTCAGTGCATTTCGCGCCTTCGCGTCATGATCGCCGTTCTCCGGTGTCTTCCTGGTGATGGCGCCGCTCCTGGGCGCCCCCGACGGAACGGATCATCGATGAGCGTCCCCACTTCCACAGCCGGCCACTTCCGCGAGTCCGACATCACGCCCGAGAGCTTCGAGACCGAGAGGCTCGAGCGGCGGCTCGCCCTGCTCGAGGCCTCGATCGCCCAAGGGGAGCGGGCACTGCTGGGCCGGGTCGACCCGAGCAGCGGAGCTCCCCTCCCGGGCGCCTGCGGGGGGCACCGAGCCCAGCTGGTCAGCAACCTGACGACGGAGCGGGCCCTCGCCGACCGCATCCGGGAGATGCTCGCCGCTCGGAGCTGACGGGGTGCGTACGGCACGATGGGGCCATGGTCACCATCACCGTCGCCGGTCTCGCCCAGCACTTCCACCCCGCCGAGCGGGGCACCGTCCGCCTCGAGATCCGGCGCGAGTCGCGATCCCGGCCCCAGGCGCTCGCCGAGGTCACCGCCCTGCACGCGCGGGTCCGTGAGGAGGCGGCCGCCGAGCAGGCGTCCGGCGCCGCCACCTGGTGGTCCTCCGATCAGATCTCGGTCTCCTCGATCCGCCGGTACATCAAGGACTCGGACGTCACGCAGCTGTTCCATGTCGCGGCCGCCGGGGTCCGGGTGAAGTACCGGGACTTCGCGGCTCTCGGGCGCTGGGTCGGCTCGATCTCGGAGGTGCCGGGGATCCAGATCTCGGGGGTCGATTGGGACGTGACGGCGGCACGACGTGCGGGCATCGAGCGCGAGGTCCGCACCGCTGCCGTCCGCGACGCGCGCGAGCGGGCCGAGGCCTATGCGGCGGCTCTCGGCCTGACCGAGGTGCGGGTGCTGACCCTCTTCGAGCCGGGACTGCGGCCGCATACGCGCATCGAGGGCGGCTCGGCGATGATGAGCCGCGCCAAGGCGTTCTCCTCTCCCGAGGAGCCGCTGGCCCTCAAGCCGGAGGACATCGAGGTCACCGCCTCGGTCTCCGCCGACTTCGAGGCGCACTGACGCGGAGACGCGACCGGGCGCCCGGTTCCGCTGCGGACGGAGAGCGCCTGCCTGCACCTGCGACCCGCTGATCGTCTGCATGGCGACCCCGAGAGTCGCCCCGAGGCGACCGACCATCGGCTCCACGACGACCCCTCTCCGCCCCGATCAGCGGGCACGCGACCACCATACGTGTATTGAGGACTCCTCGGGAGCGCTGTCGCGGTTCGGCGACCGCCGTGCACACCCTCCGGGAATAGCGGGGGACCCCCGGGCGCTGAGGCAGGCATGGTCTCGCGCATCGGCTTCCTCTCCTTCGGCCACTACCAGTCCGTCCCCGGGTCTCAGACCCGCTCGGCTCGCGACGTCCTCCTCCAGACGATCGAGCTCGCGGAGGCGGCGGAGGAGATCGGCATCGACGGCGCCTACGTCCGCGTGCACCACTTCGCGCCGCAGCTCGCCTCGCCGTTCCCGCTGCTGGCGGCGATCGCCGCGCGCACCCGCCGCATCGAGATCGGCACCGGGGTCATCGACATGCGCTACGAGAACCCGCTCTACATGGCGGAGGAGGCGGCCGCCACCGACCTGATCTCCGACGGCCGGCTCGAGCTCGGGGTCAGCCGGGGATCGCCCGAGACCGCCCTGCGCGGGTCCGAGGCGTTCGGCTTCGTCCCCCCGGAGGGGATGACCGACGCCGACCTCGCCCGGCAGAAGGTGCGCATCCTCCGGGAGGCGCTCGGCGGAGCGCCGGTCGCGCAGTCGGATCCGGCGATGACGCGCCAGTCGCTCCCGCTCTCGATCGAGCCGCGCTCGCCCGGCCTCGAGGACCGGATCTGGTGGGGTGCCGGCAGCTTCGCGACCGCGCGCTGGGCAGCCGAGCAGGGCATGAACCTGCAGTCGTCGACCCTGCTCCTGGAGGAGGAGGGCGTGCCCTTCGACGAGCTGCAGGCCCGCCAGATCCGCGAGTACCGCGCCGCGTGGAGCGAGGCGGGCTGGGAGCGCACCCCGCGCGTCTCCGTCTCGCGCAGCGTCCTCCCGATCACGAGCGATCTCGACCGCCTGTACTTCGGCGGCCGCGGTGAGCAGGACCAGGTCGCCACCCTCGAGGGCGTCCGCGCCCGCTTCGGCCGCAGCTACACGGGCGAGCCGGACGCCGTCGCCGCCGAGCTCGCTGCGGACGCCGCCGTGCAGGAGGCGGACACGCTGCTGCTCACCGTTCCCAACCAGCTCGGGGTCGAGTACAACGCGCGGCTCCTGCGCACTGTCGTGGAATCGATCGCTCCGGCTCTCGGCTGGTCGCCGACGACAGCAGGCGTCTGACGCCGAGGCACGGTCTGTGCGGGAGGGCCCTGCGGTGCAGGAGCGCCCGTCCGCTGCAGAAGCGCCCGTCCGATGCAGCAGCCGCCCCGTCTCCTCGTGAGGAGCCGGGGCGTCTGCACTCTCCGCCCACAGCATCCCTCCCGCCGGCGCGAGGAGGGGACGGTGCCGGGAACGACGGAACCCCCCGCCTCTCCGAAGAGAGACGAGGGGTTCCGATCAGTGTGTCCGAGGGGGGACTTGAACCCCCACGCCCTATACGGGCACTAGCACCTCAAGCTAGCGCGTCTGCCATTTCCGCCACCCGGACGAGTGTTTCCTTCGACCTGCGTTTCCGCGGCCGAAGAAGACATTAGCACGGTTCCGGAGCCTCTCACGCCACCTCCCGGCCCACCGACCTCCGCGCGCCGTCGAGCCCGCGCCGGTACCGTTGCCCGCATGTCCGACAGCATCGACAGCGCGCCCGTGACCGACAGCACCCTCGACGAGACGGCGCTCATCGCGCGCGATCTCATCCGCTTCGACACCAGCAACTACGGCGACGGGAAGGCGGAGCCGGAGCGCCCGGCAGCGGAGTACGTCGCGGCGAAGCTGCGCGACCTCGGCCTCGAGCCCGAGCTGATCGACTCCGACCCGGGGCGCACGAGCGTCGTGGCGCGGGTCGCGGGGGAGGACCGCGAGCGCGGCGCCCTCGTCGTCCACGGGCACCTCGACGTGGTGCCCGCCATCGCCGACAACTGGAGCGTCGACCCGTTCGGCGGCGAGATCAAGGACGGCATGCTCTGGGGCCGCGGCGCGGTCGACATGAAGAACATGGACGCGATGATCCTCGCCTCGCTCGGCGACATCCTCCGCGAGGGGAGGCGCCCCTCCCGCGACCTCGTCATCGCCTTCTTCGCCGACGAGGAGGCGGGCGGCGTGCGGGGATCGGGATTCCTGGCCCGTGAGCGGCCCGAGCTGTTCGCCGGAGCGACCGAGGCGATCAGCGAGGTCGGCGGCTACTCGATCGAGCTGGCCGGCAAGCGCGCCTATCTCGTGCAGACGGGCGAGAAGGCGCTGATGTGGCTGACCCTCCGCGCGCACGGCACGGCGGGGCACGGCTCGCAGATCAACTCCGAGAACGCCGTCACCCGGCTGGCGCAGGCGATCGCCCGCATCGGAAGCGAGGAGTGGCCCACCCGCCTCACCGACACCACGCGCGAGCTGCTCGACGAGGTCGCCCGCCTGCTCGGCCACGACCCTCAGCGCAGCACTCCGGAGGAGCTGGCACTCGCCACCGGCACCGCCTCGCGCTTCATCGCCGCGACGCTGCGCACCACCGCCAATCCGTCGATGCTGTCGGCCGGCTACAAGGCCAACGTCATCCCGGACACCGCGGAGGCCACCATCGACGTGCGCGTCCTCCCCGGCGAGGAGGATTCCGTGCTCGAGCGGCTGAAGGTCCTCGCGGGCGAGCACGTCGACATCCTCGTCCAGCACCGCGACATCGGACTCGAGGTGCCCTTCGCCGGCCCCCTCGTCGAGAGCATGGCCGCCTCGATCCGCCGGTTCGATCCGGGCGCCGAGGTCCTCCCGTACCTGCTCTCCGGAGGCACCGACAACAAGGCGCTCTCGACGCTCGGCATCACCGGATACGGGTTCGCGCCGCTCCAGCTGCCGTCGTCCCTGGACTTCCCGGCGCTGTTCCACGGGGTCGACGAGCGCGTTCCACTGGACGCACTAGTGTTTGGCAGGAAGGTCCTGACCGATCTCCTGCTGAGCTCCTGACGGCGCCGCGGACCGGGTCAGCACCGACCGATCCCGACCGACTGCTGGCCGACGACGCCCCAGCCCTCCTCGAAAGTGACGCATGGGCCTGCTCGACGCGCTGATCCTGGGACTCGTCCAGGGTCTGACCGAATTCCTCCCCATCTCCTCCAGCGCCCACCTCCGGATCGTCAGCGAGCTGCTGCCCGGTCTCGGCGGCCGCGACACCGGAGCCGCTTTCACCGCGATCACGCAGCTGGGCACCGAGACCGCCGTCATCATCTACTTCTGGCGCGACATCGTGCGGATCGTGTCGCACTGGGCGCGCTCCCTCGTCGGCCGGATCCCGCGCTCGGACCCGGACGCCCGCATGGGCTGGCTCATCATCCTGGGCAGCCTTCCGATCATCGTCCTCGGCCTCGTCTTCCAGGACGCGATCGAGACGACCCTCCGCTCCCTGTGGGTGGTGGCCACCACCCTCATCCTCTTCGGAATCCTGCTCGGCATCGCCGACGCGGTCGGCGCGAAGAAGCGCCGCCTGCGCGACCTGGGCGTCCGCGACGGCCTGATCTTCGGAGGTGCGCAGGCGCTCGCCCTGATCCCCGGCGTCTCGCGCTCGGGAGGCACCATCACCGCCGGCCTCTTCCTCGGCTACGAGCGCAAGGCGGCGGCGCGCTACTCCTTCCTCCTCGCGATCCCCGCGGTGTTCGGCAGCGGTCTCTACCAGCTGTACAAGAGCATCAGCGACCCGGTCGTGCTCCCGAACCAGGTCCAGGTCGGCGGGCTCGAGACCCTCGTGGCGACCATCGTCGCGTTCGTGGTCGGCTTCGTCGTGATCGCGTTCTTCATGAGCTACATCTCCCGCCGCAGCTTCCTCCCGTTCGTCGTGTACCGCATCGTCCTCGGCGTCGTCCTGATGGTCGCGCTCGCCACCGGCCTGATCGCCGCCTAGATGCGCGCCTGGACCGCCGCCGACGTCCCCGCCCTGCCCGGCCGGGGGAGCGCACCGCGCCTGCACGACACCGCGACCGCCGGCCCCGTCGAGCTCGACGCGCCCAGCGGAGTCGCGAGCCTCTACGTCTGCGGCATCACGCCCTACGACGCCACCCACCTCGGGCACGCGTCGACCTACCTCGCCTTCGACACGGTCCAGCGCGTCTGGCTCGACGCGGGCTACACGGTCGAGTACACCCAGAACGTGACCGATGTCGACGACCCGCTGCTCGAGCGTGCGACGGCCACCGGCGTCGACTGGCGCGACCTCGCCGAGGAGCAGGTCGAGCTGTTCCGCGGCGACATGGCCGCCCTGCGCGTCCTGCCTCCGCAGCACTACGTCGGAGTCACCGAGACCGTGGATCCCATCGCGGAAGCGGTCGCCCGCCTGGAGCGCGACGGCGTCGCCTACCGCGTCGCTGCTCCGGACGCGGCGGAGGAGGGCGCGAGCGACCTCTACTACGACATCGCCGCGGCCGAGAGCGCCGTCTGGCACCTGGGCAGCGAGAGCCGGCTCGACGCGGAGTCGATGGCCCGCCTCTCGGCGCTGCGCGGGGGCGACCCGGAGCGCGCCGGCAAGCGCGACCCCCTAGATCCGCTGCTCTGGCGGGCCGAGCGCGCCGACGAGCCCGCCTGGGACGCCGAGGTCGGCCGCGGCCGTCCGGGCTGGCACATCGAGTGCTCGGTGATCGCCCTCGACCGGCTCGGACCCGAGTTCACCCTGCAGGGCGGCGGCAGCGACCTGGTCTTCCCGCACCACGAGTTCAGCGCCGGCCACGCCGCTTCGCTGTCCGGCCGTCCTCTGGCCCGCGCCTACGCGCACGCCGGGATGGTCGCCTACCAGGGCGAGAAGATGAGCAAGTCGCTCGGGAACCTGGTGCTGGTCTCCCGTCTGCGGAGCGAGGGCGCGGACCCGCGGGCGATCCGCCTCGCGCTCCTCGCGCACCACTACCGCTCCGACTGGGAGTGGCTGCCCGAGGACCTGCCGTCGGCCGAGGCGCGCCTGGTGCGCTGGGAGGCGGCCCTCGCCGCCGTGGGACCGCGCTCGGCGCTCGAGGTGCTGGCGCAGCTGCGCGAGGCGCTGGCCGACGACCTCGGCACTCCGGCCGCCCTCGCCGTCGTCGACGCCGCACTGACCGAGGGCGTGGACGACCCGTCGCTCCTGCGCGACGCGGTCGACGCCCTGCTCGGGGTGCGCCCGGCCTGAACCCCTTAAGGCTCGAGTTCCGTACGGCTCGAGTTCCGTACGGCTAGAGTCCCGTAAGCCTCGAGTCCTCTACGGCTCGAGTCCCGTCAGGGGCGAGTCCCGTCAGGGGCGAGTCCCGTCAGGGCGGCCCGGAGTGTCATCGGTCGGGAACAGTCCAGTGATCGACGACCGTCTCGGACGAGCGGGCGCCGGCGGAGGCTACGGCCGCCAGGGCTCCTCGCCGGAGCGGCCGTCGCCGCGGCGGCGCAGGTAGCGCTCGAACTCCTGGGCGATCGCCTCGCCGCTCGCCTCGGGCGAGTCGACGGTGTCGCGCGCCTGCTCGAGCTGGGCGATGTACGACGCCATCTCCTCGTCCTCGGCGGCGAGGGCGTCGATGCCGCGCTCCCACTCCTCCGCCTCCTCGACGAGGTCGCCGCGGGGGATCGCCAGGCCGACGACCTCCTCGAGCTTCTCGAGCAGCGCCAGCATCGCCTTGGGCGAGGGCGCGTTGTGCACGTAGTGCGGGACGGAGGCCCAGATCGAGACGGCGGGGATGCCGACCTTCTGCGCGGCCTCGCCGATCACGCTGAGGATGCCGACCGGCCCCTCGTAGCTGGAGCGCTCGAGCTCGAACGAGCTCCGCAGCTCCGCGTTCTCGCTCGAGGCGAAGATCGAGATCGGCCGGGTGTGCGGGACGTCGGCGAGCATCGCGCCGAGGAAGACGACGGCGGAGATGTCGATCGCGAGCATGGCGTCGACGACCTCGGCGGCGAAGCTCTTCCAGCTGCGCGAGGGCTCGGTGCCGATCATGAGGTACAGCGCGCTCTCGGCGTCGACCGAGGTGTCGGCCGGGCCGAAGATCTGGGTGCCGGGCCAGGCGAGGCTGCGGCGGCCGTCCTCGCCGATCGAGAGCATGGGGCGGGTGTACTGGAAGTCGTAGTACTGCTCGGCGTCGACGGCGAACAGGGGCACGTACTCCCCGGCGTCCTTGACCAGCCGCAGCGCGCCGCTGGCGGCGTCCCCGGCGTCGTTCCAGCCCTCGAAGGCCACGACCAGGACGTTCCCCGTGATCACGTTCATAGGCAGGATCTCCGCGTTCGGCTCGATGTGCGGGGAGCGCACACCGCGCCTGTCCCTCCGTCCAGGATAGGACCGCCCCCGGCCGCGCCCGTCCCGTCCGGCGGGATCGGCCGCGCTGTTCGCTCTCGGCCCGCGGCCGGGGAGGGGCGCGGCCCTGCCGGTACCATGGTCGCTCGTGACTCCCGAGACCTCCGCCCGGCCGCTGTCCTCCGAGTCGCTCGGAGGAGCGTCCGCCCCCGCCGCCGTCCTCTGGGACATGGACGGGACGCTCGTCGACACCGAGCCGTACTGGATGGCGTCGGAGCACGCGCTCGTCTCCTCCTTCGGCGGAGTGTGGACCCACGAGGACGCGATGGGACTCGTCGGCTCGGGCCTGCCCGCCGCCGCCCACATCCTGCAGGGCAGGGGCGTCGACCTCTCCGTCGACGCGATCATCGACCGGATGACCGACGAGGTCGTCGACCAGCTGGCCGTGAGCATCCCGTGGCGACCGGGCGCGCTCGAGCTGCTGCACGCCGTGTCCGAGGCGGGTGTGCCGCAGGCGCTGGTCACGATGTCGATCTCGCGGATGGCCGCGGCCGTCGTGGACCGGATCCCGTTCCCCGCCTTCGCCGCCGTCGTCAGCGGCGACATGGTCGAGCGCAGCAAGCCCCACCCCGAGGCGTACCTCCTCGCCGCGAGCACCCTCGGTGTCGACATCACCGCCTGCGTCGCGATCGAGGACTCCCTCACGGGCCTCGGCGCGGCCGTCGCCTCCGGAGCCGCGGCGATCGGCGTCCCGCACCAGCTGGAGCTGGATCCCGCCGCCCCCTACGCCCTCTGGCCCACTCTCGCGGGCCGCACCGTCGCGGACCTCGCGACGGTGTCCTCCGAGCACCGCGGCTCCGGCCCGGCCACGACCGAGACGGAGGCCCGCCGATGACCGGTGAGGCACTGCAGCATTCCGGACCCTTCCGCGCGGGGGACCGCGTCCAGCTGACGGGACCCAAGGGGCGGATGAACACCATCACGCTCGTTCCCGGCAAGGTGTTCCACACGCACCGGGGCGGCATCGAGCACGACACGGTGATCGGGCTGCCCGACGGCTCGGTGGTGACCAACACCGTCGGCGTCGAGCACCTCGCGCTGCGCCCTCTCCTCGCCGACTTCGTGATGTCGATGCCCCGCGGCGCGGCGATCGTGTACCCGAAGGACGCGGCCCAGATCCTCGCCCTCGCCGACGTCTTCCCCGGCGCCCGCGTGGTCGAGGCCGGTGTCGGCTCCGGCGCGCTCTCGCTCTGGCTGCTGCGGGCGGTCGGTCCGACCGGCCGGCTGTCGTCGTTCGAGCGGCGCGAGGAGTTCGCGGATGTCGCACGGGCGAACATCGAGACCTTCCTCGGCTATACGCCCGACAACTGGAGCGTCACCGTCGGCGACCTCGTCGAGGCGCTGCCCGGCACGGTCCCGTCCGGCGAGGCCGACCGCGTCGTGCTCGACATGCTCGCGCCCTGGGAGTGCCTCGACGTCGCCGCCGACGCTCTCACGCCCGGCGGAGTACTCCTCTGCTACGTGGCCACCGTCACGCAGCTCTCGCGGACGGCGGAGGCGATCCGCGCCTCGGGCCTGTTCACGAACCCGTCGTCGAACGAGACCATGGTCCGCGGCTGGCACGTCGAGGGCCTCGCGGTCCGGCCGGACCACCGGATGATCGGCCACACCGGCTTCCTCATCACCGCTCGCCGGCTCGCTCCGGACACCGTGCTCCCCGAGCTCAAGCGGCGCCCGTCGAAGACGGACTTCAGCGACGAGGACGTGGAGGCCTGGACCCCCGGCGCGCTCGGCGAGCGCGCCGTGAGCCCCAAGAGCCTCCGCAAGCGGGTCCGCGAGTCCGCCACCAGCGCCGAGCTCTCCCGGGCCCGCGGGTTCGGCGAGGAGACCGCGGAGCCCGACGACGAGGGCATCCTCTAAGCTGTTCCCGGCCTCCGGGCCGTCTCCACCTCGGGCGTCACCGCTCCCCTTCTCTCGAATCGAGGACCCGTGCGCAGGACCACCGCGCTCATCGCCGGCATCGGCATCGTCGCCGCTCTCACCGGATGCACCGCGTCCTCCTCGCAGGCGGACTGCGACGCTCCGTTCTCCTCCGGCGACTCCTCGGCGGCGGTCAGCGCCACGGGCGACTTCGGAGCGAAGCCGGACGTCAGCGTCCCGACGCCGCTGAAGGCGGACGGCACGCAGGTCAGCACCCTCATCGAGGGCTCGGGCGCACCGCTCGAGAAGGGCCAGCTCGTCACCATCGACTACACCCTGGTCAACGGCGCGGACGGCACGGTCCTCGAGACCTCGCCCTACGACGGGTCGAGCACCGCCCGCTTCGGCGTCGGCGGAGCCGGGCTCGTCGGCCTGAACGAGGGCCTCCTCTGCACGCAGGTCGGCTCGCGCGTCGCCATCGCGATCGCCCCCGAGGACGGCTTCGGCCAGTCCTCGTCGCAGCTCGGCATCTCGGAGGACGACACGCTCGTGCTCGTCGCGGACGTCCGCGAGGCCTCGCTGGCCCGCGCGAACGGCGCCGCCCAGCCCGCGCCCGACGGCTTCCCGACGGTCACGCTCGGCGACGACGGACGCCCGGGGCTCGCGAAGCCCTCGGGCGACGCACCGTCCGACCTCCGCATCGCCCAGCTCAAGAAGGGCGACGGCGACGTCGTCGCCGAGGGCGACCAGGTCGTCGTGGCCTACACCGGCTGGCAGTGGAGCGACGGGAAGGTGTTCGACTCCAGCTGGGAGAAGGGCGCTCCCGCCGTGTTCACTGCCGCCGACGGCTCGACCACCCAGGGCGGAGTCATCGCCGGATTCGCCGACGCCCTCATCGGCCAGCCCGTCGGATCCCAGGTCATCGCGGTCATCCCGCCGGACCAGGGCTACGGCGACCAGGGCTCCCCTCAGGGCGGGATCCCCGGCGGCGCGACGCTGATCTTCGTCGCCGACATCCTCGGAAAGGTCTGACCGGGCCCGGCCCTAGACTGGAGGGCGTGCCTTCCGACGCCCCGTCCTCGAGCCGCGTCCCGGCCGAGGAGCGTCTGTTCAACCTCGTGCTCGCGCTCGTCGCGGCCGAGAACGGACTGACGAAGGCCGACGTCCTCTCGACGGTGCAGGGCTACCGGCAGCGGGTGGGCCGGGGCGACCGGACCTCGCTCGAGCGCCAGTTCGAGCGCGACAAGGACGACCTGCGCGAGCTGGGCATCCCGATCGAGACGGTCGACGCCCCGGGCGACCCGGGCAACACCCAGACCGTCCGGTACCGCATCGCGAAGCGCAGCTACGACCTCCCGGCCGACCTGACCTTCGATCCGGAGGAGCTCGCGCTGCTCCGCCTGGCCGGGGCGGTCTGGCGCGAGGGGACGCTCTCGGCGGAGTCGCGGCGCGCGCTGATCAAGCTGCGCTCGATCGGGGTCGAGTCCGTCGACCCCGTCATCGGCATCAGCCCCTCGATCCGGGTCCGCGAGGCTTCGTTCGAGCCGCTCAACGCCGCGCTCGACCGCGGCCAGGTCGTCCGCTTCCCCTATCTGAAGCCCGGCGGCGAGGAGCCGCGCATGCGCACCGTGCAGCCCCGCGCCCTGGTGAACCACCAGGGGCGCTGGCACCTCCACGGCTGGGACGAGGGCGCCGAGGGCACGCGGACCTTCCTCCTGTCGCGGATCGTCGGGCCGGTCGCGTCCACCGGCCGCACCGCGCCTCCCGCGGAGGGGGACCACGCGGCGACCGCTCTCGCCCAGCTCGACGAGATCCTGCAGCGCAACAGCGCGCTCCTGCGCGTCGCCCCCGACTCCGACGCCGCCCTCCGTCTCGGCGGGCGTGCCGAGGCCGAGGGCGAGGGCCAGGGCCTGCTGCGCCTGCACTACACCGACCCGGACGTGCTCGCGGACGAGCTCGCCGGTCACGGTCCCGAGGTGCGGGTGCTCGAGCCGGAGGAGCTCCGCCGCCGCGTCCTCGACCGCCTCCGCCGCACCCTGGACGACCATGGAGGGGATCCCCGTGGCTAGACCCCGCTCCCTGCAGGCGCGCGACCGACTGGCCGTCCTCCTCTCCCTCGTTCCCTACCTGCTCGACCGGGGTCGCGTCTCCGTCGCCGAGGTCGCCGCGCACTTCGAGATCCCGGAGGAGGAGGTGCGCCGCGCGGTGCGCCTCATCGCCGTCTCGGGCATCCCCGGCGAGACCGCGCAGTACCAGGCGAACGATCTCTTCGACATCGGCTGGGACGACTTCGAGGAGAACGACCACGTCGTCCTCACCCACCAGGTCGCGATCGACGACTCGCCGAGGTTCTCGGCGCGGGAGGCCGCCGCCCTCATCGCCGGCATGCAGTACCTCGCAGCGCTGCCCGAGAACCAGGGCAACGACAGGATCGCCTCGCTGATGGGGAAGCTCGCACGCGGCGCCTCCTCGGCCCCGAGCGCGGTGGCGGTCTCGCGCGGCACGGGCGCGGACAGCGCTGTAGCGCTCCTGCGGACAGCGATGGGCTCGGCGACGCAGGTCGCTTTCGACTACCGCAGCGCCCGCGGCGAGACCGAGTCCCGGCTCGTCGACCCCTTCGTGCTCGAATCGGTCGACCGGGACTGGTACCTGCGCGGATGGGACCACCTCCGCGAGGGCGTCAGGACGTTCCGGGTCGACAGGATGCGCTCCCTCCGCGACACGGGGACGCCGATCGTCCGGCGCCGCAACGAGGTGACCCTCTCGGAACGGCTCTTCGAGGCCTCCGCCTCCGATCTCGTCGTGGACCTGCGCGTCGCTCCCAGCGCCGTCGTGCTGCTGGGCGACTACGCGGCCGACGCCGAGTTCCCCGATCCCGTGCCGGGGGAGGAGGACCACGGTGTCCTCGTCCGTCTCCGCGTCGCCCATCTGGAGGGACTGACGCGCCTGGTGGCGTCGTTGGCGGGTCTCGTCACCGTGGTGGCACCCCCCGAGGCGCGCACCGCGGTCGCGCACTGGGCGGCCTCCGCGCTCGCCGCGAACGAGGGGGAGCCGTCGTGACCTGGTGGTCGTGGATCCTGATCTGGCTCGGCCTCGCGCTGGGCGCTCTGGCGATGCTGGTCCTCTTCGCCCTCTCCTACTGGCGCAAGGGGAAGGTGCTCCTCGGACAGCTGTCCGAGGTCACCGCGAAACTCGAGACACTGAGTCCTGGAGTGACGGACGACCTGCCGCCCCGTCCGCCCTCGTCGCTGTTCGCCGATCGCGACGACGTGAGGCGTGCGCACGAGGGCCGACGTGACGCACGTCGCGACAGGATCGATCTCCGCCGGTCAGGACGGGTCGAACGGGGTAAGCTCCTCGTACACCGCAACCGACAAGTGAAGTGAGTCTGCAATGTTCGCTGGCCTCCAGGGGTGGCACCTCCTCATCATCCTCGCCGTGATCCTCCTCCTGTTCGGTGCGCCCAAGCTCCCGCAGCTGGCCCGCAGTGTCGGGCAGTCGATGCGGATCTTCAAGAGCGAGGTCAAGACCATGAAGGACGAGGACGGCACCGAGCGCCGTGAGTCGACCGAGGGGACCACCGGCACGGTCGCCGGATCCACCGGCACGACCACCGGCACCGGCACCACCACGCCGCCCGAGTCCCCGCTCAAGTAATGACGTCCGTGGCACCGAAGAAGCCACGGACGAAGCGGACGAAGAACCCCGACGGGCGCATGTCGCTCGGGGCGCACCTCGTCGAGCTTCGCAACAGGCTCTTCAAGTCGGCGATCGCGATCGTCATCGCGTGCGTCGCGGGGTGGTTCGTCTCGGAGTGGGTCTTCGAGGCCCTCAAGGCTCCGATCTCCGAGGTGGCCTCCACCCAGGGCAAGGAGGCGATCCTCAACTTCCCGACGATCGCCGGTGCCTTCGATCTGCGGCTGCAGATCGCCATCACGGTGGGCATCGTCCTGGCGAGCCCGGTCTGGCTCTACCAGATCTGGGCGTTCCTCGTCCCGGGCCTGACCCGCAAGGAGATGCGGTACGGCCTCGGCTTCATCCTCACCGCCATCCCGCTGTTCTTCGCGGGCTGCGCGGCCGGCTGGTTCGTTTTCCCGCACATCGTGGAGCTCCTGACGAGCTTCACCGGCAGCAACGCGGCGAGCTTCCTCGACGCCAAGATCTACTACGAGTTCGTTCTCAAGCTCGTGCTGGTCGTCGGCATCGCCTTCGTGCTGCCCGTCTTCCTGGTGCTCCTCAACTTCCTCGGCATCCTCCCCGGCATGCTGATCCTCAAGTCGTGGCGCATCGCGATCATGGCGATCGTGCTCTTCACGGCGATCGCGACCCCCGCGGCCGACCCGATCTCGATGTTCCTCCTGGCCATCCCGATCATCTTCCTGTTCTTCCTCGCCTGCGGGATCGCGATCCTGCACGACCGGCGCGCCGCCAAGCGCCAGCTGGTGTTCGACGGCAGCCCCTCCGACCTGCCCGCGTGACCGGACCGTCTCCCGCCGAGCGGTTCGCCGCGTTCCGGACGCGCCAGGGCCACGCGAGGGTCGAGGCGTTCCGCTCGACCCTCGCGTTCGACCTCGACCCCTTCCAGTACGAGGCCTGCAGCGCTCTCGACGACGGCCACAGCGTCCTCGTCGCCGCGCCCACCGGCGCCGGCAAGACGGCGGTGGCCGAGTTCGCGATCCACCTGGCCATGCAGGACCCGACGGCCAAGGTCTTCTACACGACGCCGATGAAGGCGCTGAGCAACCAGAAGTTCCAGGAGTTCGTCGAGGACTACGGAGCCTCCGAGGTCGGTCTGCTGACCGGCGACTCCAACGTCAACGCGCGCGCCCGCATCGTCGTGATGACGACCGAGGTGCTGCGCAACATGCTGTACGCCGACTCGGACCTCCTGCCTGACCTCGCCTACGTCGTGATGGACGAGGTGCACTACCTCGCCGACCGCTTCCGCGGCGCCGTCTGGGAGGAGGTCATCATCCACCTCCCGCAGCGCGTGCGGCTGGTCTCGCTCAGCGCGACCGTGTCGAACGCCGAGGAGTTCGGCGACTGGCTCCAGACCGTCCGGGGCGAGACCGAGGTCATCGTCTCCGAGGAGCGGCCCGTCCCGCTCGACCAGCACGTCCTGGTGGGCGGCAAGCTGGTCGACCTCTTCGACTCCTCCGGTCGGGCGGCGACGAACCGGGTGAACCCCGAGCTCGCCCGCATGGCCCAGGGCGGCTCCCGGGTCGAGCGCGGCGGCAGGGGCGGCCGCAACGGCCGAGGCGGTCGCGGCCGCTACCTGGAGCAGCGCACCGAGGAGCTCGTGCTGCGCTCGGAGGTCGTCGAGATCCTCCGCGGCAAGAACCTCCTCCCCGCGATCTTCTTCGTCTTCAGCCGTGCGGGCTGCGACCAGGCCGTGCGCCAGGTGCTGCGGTCGGGCGTGCGACTCACCGAGCGCCACGAGCGCGACGAGATCCGCGCGATCGTCGAGGAGCGGTGCCGGACGATCCGCGACGAGGACCTCGCGGTGCTCGGCTACTGGGAGTGGCTCGACGGACTCCAGCGGGGCGTCGCCGCGCACCACGCCGGGATGCTCCCCGCCTTCAAGGAGGTCGTCGAGGAGCTGTTCCTGCGCCGGCTCGTGCGCGTGGTCTTCGCGACCGAGACGCTCGCGCTCGGCATCAACATGCCCGCCCGCACGGTCGTCCTCGAGAAGCTCGAGAAGTTCAACGGCGAGGCGCGCGTCCCGATCACACCGGGGGAGTACACCCAGCTCACCGGCCGGGCGGGCCGTCGCGGCATCGACGTGGAGGGCCACTCGGTGATCCAGTGGCGCGGCGGGATGGACCCCCAGGCGGTCGCATCCCTCGCCTCCCGGCGGACCTACCCGCTCAACTCCAGCTTCCGCCCCAGCTACAACATGGCCGCGAACCTGATCGAGCAGTTCGGGCGGGTGCGCACGCGCGAGATCCTCGAGTCGTCGTTCGCGCAGTTCCAGGCCGACCGGTCCGTCGTCGATCTCGCCCGCCGGGTCCGCCAGCAGGAGGAGTCGATGGCGGGCTACGTCACGGCGATGCAGTGCCACCTGGGCGACTTCGAGCAGTACGCGGCGATCCGCCGCGAGATCGGCGACCTCGAGCGCCGGGGCGCGGTGCGCGGCGAGTCCGCGTCCCACGCCGAGCGCGAGAAGCGCCAGGGACAGCTCACGAGCCTGCGGCGCCGGATGAAGGCGCACCCGTGCCACGCCTGCTCCGACCGCGAGCAGCACGCGCGCTGGGCCGAGCGCTGGTGGAAGCTGCGCCGCGAGACCGACGAGATCGAGCGCCAGATCCGCTCGCGCACCGGCGCCGTCGCCCGCATCTTCGACCACATCACGGATGTGCTGCTCGAGCTCGGCTACTTCCGCCGGGACGAGGTCGGCGAGCTCTCGCTGACGCCCAACGGTCGCACGCTCCGCCGGATCTACGGGGAGCGGGACCTGCTCGTCGCCGAGTGCCTCCGGAAGCAGGCGTGGACGGAGCTCGATCCGGCCGGCCTCGCAGCGATGGCGTGCTGCCTGGTCTTCGAGCCGCGACGCGAGGAGGGGACGCTCGGCGAGCAGTTCCTGCCCCGCGGCGCGTTCCCCGAGGCGCTGGAGAAGACCCAGCTGCTGTGGGCCCGGCTCGACGACGTCGAGCGGGAGCACCGCCTGCCGGGCAGCAACCCGATCTCGACGAGCCTGGCGCTGTCGATGAACATGTGGGCCAAGGGCATGCCGCTCGACATGGTGCTCCGCGAGTCCGACATGGCCGCCGGCGACTTCGTGCGCTGGGCGAAGCAGACCATCGACCTCCTCGACCAGCTCTCCGTCGTCGCCGAGGGCAAGGTCGGCCGCGCGGCCCGGACCGCCCTCGACCTGGTCCGCCGCGGCATCGTCGCGTACTCGACCGTCGCATGACGCCGGTCGCTCCTCCGCCCGACGGGCGGACCGTTCCGCTGTGGGTGGCGCTGCCCCTCGCCGCCCTCGGCGGCGCCGTGCTCGACCGCGGCTTCCCCGACTCCGATGTCTGGCCGCTGGCGATCGTGGGCGCCGCGGCGATCCTGTTCGCGCTGGCGGGGCGCGGCTTCTGGAGCGGGAGCCTCGTCGGCCTCGTCGGTGGAGCGGTCTTCTGGGGTGTCCACATCGAGTGGCTGACCCTCTACCTCGGCCCGGTCCCGTGGGCGGCCCTCGCCGGCCTGCAGGCGATCTTCTTCGCGCTCTCCGCGGGGCTGATGGCGGTCGTCTCCACGCGCGGCCACCGCGTCTGGACGGGACCGCTCGGCCGGATGGTCGGCCTCCCCGCCCTCCTGGCGGCGCTCTGGATCGGGCGCGAGTCGATCACCAGCGTCTGGCCCTACGGCGGCTTCGCCTGGGGCCGCCTCGCGATCTCGCAGTCCCTCGGCCCGCTCGCCGGTCTCGCGGCGTGGATCGGCTTCGCCGGCCTCGGCTTCGTGGTCGCGTTCCTCGCCGCCGTGCTCGCGCAGGCCGTCCGCGAGATGTCCGTCCCGGCCTCCGCTCGCGTCAGCGCTCTCGCGGGCTTCGCGATCGTGGCGCTGGTGTTCCCCGCCTGGCCGGCACCGACGGAGGGCACGACCCGGATCGCCGCCGTCCAGGGCGACTCCGATGCGGGCCTGTTCTCGCAGAGCTACCGCGGGCAGATCCTCGAGGACCACACCTCGGCGACGCTGCCGATCCTCGATCAGGACGTCGACATGGTGGTGTGGCCCGAGAACGGCGTCGACATCGATCCGACCCGGAACGCCCAGTCGGCCGCCGTCCTCGACTACCTCAGCCGGACGATGGACGCGCCGTTCATCGTGGGCACGATCACGAACCCCTCGGACGACGTCTTCTACAACAGCTCGCTGCTCTGGAAGGCGGGGGAGGGGGCGACGCAGGTCTACGACAAGGTGCATCCCGTCCCGTTCGCCGAGTACATGCCGGACCGCGCGTTCTGGCGGATGTTCGCTCCGGACCTGGTCGACCTGGTGAGCCGGGACTACTCGATCGGCACCCGTCCCAACGTCTTCGACGTGAACGGCGTCCTCGCAGGCATCGCGATCTGCTTCGACATCTCGGACGACGCGCTGACGAACGCGATGGTCGACGGGGGAGCCCAGGTCATCCTCGGGCAGACCAACAACGCCGACTTCGGCCGGACCGACGAGAGCGTCCAGCAGCTCGCCATCGCCCGCCTGCGGGCCATCGAGACCGGGCGCAGCGTGGTCAACATCTCGACCGTCGGGACGAGTGCGATCATCGGGCCGGACGGCGCGACGATCGACTCCCTGACATGGTTCGAGCCGGGTGCCATGGTGGACGAGGTCCCCCTCAGCTCCACCACGACCCCGGCTCTGTTGTGGGCGCGAGACCTCGGCTGGTACTTCCTGGCCGCCGGTCTCATCGGCATGGTCTCGTTCGTCCTCAGGACGCGCGAGCCGCGACGCCGTTCCCGCTGACCGGCGCTACGCGCCGATCTTGTGCTCGCCGCGCCTGGCGCGCAGATAGGCGAGCCGCTCCTCGAGCAGCTCCTCCAGCTCCGCGCGGGTCCGACGCTCGAGCAGCATGTCCCAGTGGGTGCGCGGAGCCTTCTGCTCGCCCTTGTCCACGACGACCGGCTTCGAGTCCACCATCAGAGTGGCCTCGTGACCGCAGGAGCGGCACTCCCAGGTCTCCGGTGCTTCCGCGTCGGCCGAGAACACCATGTCGGTGTCGTGGCCGCAGTTCGCGCAGTGGTACTCGTACGTCGATCGCGGGGAGAAGACGACGCCTTCTTCGCTCTGCAGGCTCTGGGATCCGAGCCGCATTCCTCGCAAGCTTCGATCTGCCATTGTGTGGTCTCCTCTCGCTGTGCTTCCCCAGTGTCAACGTCGTACCTGGAGGTGGTCTTCCCGTCCCTGCCATTGCCAGAGAATCCTCAGGTCGGAGGCGTATTCCGCGGTTCCTGAGGGCGTGGCTGACGGGCGCTGAGGAAGGCGTCGACGGCCGCTCGGGCGAGGTCGGTGCGGTCGGTCACGAGCCCGTCGATCCCGAGTGCGAGGAGCTGCTCCATCCGCTCCGGATCGTCGATGGTCCAGAGGTGGATCTCGCAGCCGGTCACCCGCAGCCGGGCGAGGATCCGCGGCTCCGCGACGCGGAGGCCGAGCGCGCGCTCGGGCACCTGGAGCGCGTCGATGCCGCGGAGAGCGAGACGCACGGGGAGGGCGGCGCCGAGGTGGGCGGCGACCAGGGCGACGACGAAGCGGACCGCCGACGCCGAGGTCGCGGCGCCGGGAAGACGGCGGAGGGCCGCTGCTCGACGGAGCTCGGAGAACGAAGTGATCAGGACGCGCTCCGCGGCGGCGGCGCCGGACACCGCCGCGACGACCGGACCGATCGCGTCCCGCGACTTCACATCGATGTTGAAGCGCGCGCGGGGGAGTGCGGCGAGGGCCTGCTCGAGAGAGGCGAGCCGGGCGCCGCCCGCCAGCCGGAGGTCCGCGAGCTCCTCCCACCGGGTGGCGGCGACGACGTGGCGGCGGCCGGAGTGGTCGATCACCTCGGCGTCGTGGACGAGCACGGCGACCCCGTCGAGGGACGCGCGCACGTCCGTCTCGAGGAGGTCCGCACCCGCGGCGAGGGCGCGCTCGAAGGCGGCGAGCGTGTTGCCCTCGGCCTGCGGGCCGAACCCGCGATGCGCGATCACCCGGGGGGTCGGCCCGCTCAGGGCGAGGGGTCGCTCGGAGGCGCGCATCGCGGACCGGATCCGCGGCTCAGACGGCCGGCGGCGGGGGAGTGGGCGCGGAGTCCGGGCTTCCGTCGGTCGTCGCGGCCGCCAAGGGGGCGGACGTGTCGGATCCGGGCACGACAGGCGTGGAGCCGACGGACCCGGATGCGGCAGGCGCGGAAGCCGCAGGCGCCGACGTGGGTGCCGCGTCCTGCGGGCGGACCGCCGGGGCGGACTGGCCGCGCTGGCCGAGCGCTCCTCCGATGCCCTTCAGCGCCTCGGTGAGCTCGCTCGGGATGACCCAGAGCTTGTTCGCGCTACCCTCGGCGATCTTGGGGAGTGTCTGGAGGTACTGGTAGGCGAGGAGCTCGCTGTCGGGGCGGCCCTCGTGGATGGCGTGGAAGACGGTGGTGATCGCCTTGGCCTCACCCTCGGCCCGCAGGACCGCCGCCTTCGCCTGGCCCTCCGCAGCGAGGATCGCGGCCTGGCGCTGACCCTCGGCGTTCAGGATCTGGGACTGCTTGGTGCCCTCGGCGGTGAGGATCACGGCTCGACGGTCGCGCTCGGCGCGCATCTGCTTCTCCATCGAGTCCTGGATGGAGAGGGGCGGGTCGATGGCCTTGAGCTCCACGCGTCCGACGCGGATGCCCCACTTGCCGGTGGCCTCGTCGAGGACGATGCGCAGCTGCCCGTTGATGTTGTCGCGGGAGGTCAGCGCCTCCTCGAGGTTCAGGCCGCCGACGACGTTGCGGAGCGTGGTGGTGGTCAGCTGCTCGACCGCGCCGAGGTAGTTGGCGATCTCGTAGGTCGCCGCGCGGGCGTCCGTCACCTGGAAGTAGACGACCGTGTCGATCGAGACGACGAGGTTGTCCTCCGTGATCACGGGCTGGGGCGGGAACGAGACGACCTGCTCACGCAGATCGATCAGCGGGCGGACCCGGTCGATGAACGGCACGACGAGATTGAGGCCCGGCAGCAGGGTCTTGTGGTACTTGCCGAGGCGCTCCACGACCCCGGCGGTGGCCTGGGGGATGATGCGGACCGCTCGGAAGAGGACGACCAGGGCGAAGAGGACGACGGCGGCGACGACGACGATCGTCACGACGGAGGACGGTGTCACGGTGTGCTCCTTTCGGCGGGGACGACGACCGCGGTCGCGCCCTCGATGGCGGTGACGACGACTCTCTCGCCGACTCCGAGTGTGCGGTCCTCGACGAGCGGGGACAGGCGGACGGTCCAGGTCTCGCCGTTGGCGAGCTTGACCTGGCCGGCTCCGGGGCCGGCGAGGACGACGCTGCCGGAGAGCCCGAGGAGAGCGTCCGCTCCGCTGGGGGTGGGATCGCCGCCCCGTTTCAGCAGCCGCAGCAGCGGCGGCCGGACGGTGAACAGCAGGAGGGCGGCGAGGACGGCCGCGACGGGGACCTGGACCCAGAAGGGAGCCCCGACCAGCCCGGTCAGCAGTCCGCCGATGCTGCCGACGGCGAGCATCAGGAACGTGAACTCGAGAGTGATCATCTCGACGATCACGAAGATGAGGATCAGCGCGAGCCAGAGGATCCACGCGTACTGGGTGACAGCGTCCATGCTGTGTGCTCCTTCCCCTCGACGAGCATTCCCAGGCTATCAACGCCCCCCGGACGAGGGCTGGGAGAGGGGGTGCGCCGACGGTCTCGAGGCCCTTGGTAGACTCCTCCGTCGGGCCGTGGCCCGTCATCGTGCCCGATCCGGTCTCCGAGCCGGCGTTCTGGAGGAATACCCGTGTCCAATCCCCTCGCCCCCGGCTCCTTCGACGGCAAGCGCGCTCTCGTCACCGGGTCGTCCCGCGGCATCGGCGCCGACACGGTCCGCTACCTGGCCGAGGCCGGAGCCCGCGTCGTCGTCAACTACCGCTCGAAGGCGCCGCGCGCCGACAAGCTCGTCGCGCAGATCGTCGAGGCCGGCGGCACCGCCGTCGCCGTCGGCGCCGATCTCACCGACGCCGACTCGCGCGCCGAGCTCTTCTCCCGCATCGAGAAGGAGTACGGAGGACTCGACGTGCTCGTCCTGAACGCCTCCGGCGGCATGGAGAGCAACATGGGGGAGGACTACGCGATGGTCCTCAACCGCGACTCGCAGGTCGCCGTGCTCGACGCGGCGCTGCCGCTGCTCTCCGAGGGCTCCCGTGTCGTGTTCGTCACGAGCCACCAGGCGCACTTCATCCGGACCACGCCCACGATGCCCGAGTACGAGCCCGTCGCGCTCTCCAAGCGCGCCGGCGAGGACGCCCTGCGCGAGCGGATCGGTGAGCTCGCCGAGCGCGGGATCGAGTTCGTCGTCGTCTCGGGCGACATGATCGAGGGCACCATCACCGCGACCCTGCTGGAGCGCGCGAACCCGGGCGCGATCAGCTCGCGTCGCGAGTCGGCCGGCAAGCTCTACAACGTGCAGGAGTTCGCGGCCGAGGTCGCTCTGGCGGCCGTCGAGCCGATCCCCGCGGACAACACCCGCCTCGTCGGCGACATCTCCGACTTCGCCTGATCGCCTTCGCGGAATGACCCCGGCGCGCGGGTCTGCGATCCTCGACGGATGACTCCGATGGACGGCAGCGGACCGGCATCGGGGGAGTCCGTCCGCGCCGACGGGTTTCGCACATCGGCAGCCTCCGGGCGGCGTGGCGACTTCGACAGGGACGGCGAGACGAGCATCCTCCTCGACGCCTTCGCGGTGATGGCGAACTGGAGGAGGCGCTCGCCCTTCCGGTGCCGCGCCTTCCGGCGGACGCCCGAGAGGACCGAGACCTACCGACTGGAGGTGCGGCCCGTCGAGGCGTCGTTCTCCTGCGTCGACGAGCGCACCGGGACGGTCGACGCGTACGACGCCCCGACCGGCCGGTACGTCTCCGGGGGCGAGGAGCGTCCGCTGGACCGATGGCAGCTGCTGCCGGAGCCGCTGGCGGCCCGCCTGGCCTTCCCGCTGAACCTGCCGGTCTGGGGACGGCCGAGCGACGGGTACCGGATGACCGGCGCGTCGATCGACGGCGCGCTCACCGTGATCCGTCTTCGACACCAGGCCGACGACGGCGTCCGCGGCACGATGACCGTCGATCCGCGGCTGCGGCTGGTCACGCGCTTCGACACTCCGACCGAGACGTGCTGGTACGAGGACGTCGAGGCGTGGGTGGAGCATTCGCCGATCCGCTGATGACGTTCCGGACCGTCGGGCGGCCTCAGTCCCGGTCCGTCCGGCCCTTCCACCGTCATCCGATAATGCACATTATGTCAGTTCGACCGAAGCCCCGGTCGGCAGGATGGCGATCGACTCCCCTCATCGCTCCTGCGACAGGATGTCACCGGTCGCCGTCGAGCTCCGGTGACAGACCGGGCGCTTCAACGGTGAGACCTCGGATCACCGCGGCGACGACCAGGCGCTGCGTGAGCGCGGCGCTGGTGTCCACGGGCCACTGGCTCACCGATCCGACGTGCGCCGCGACGACCGCCTTCGCCAGGACGGCGGACTCGACGGCGGGGACGCGGCCGTGCACGGCCGCGAGGGCGGCGAAGCGCTCGCCCAGCTCAAGCGAGACGCGGTCGTCGTCGATCATCATCCGCTCGGCGAACTCCGGGTCCGCGGCGGCGCGGGCCAGGAGCACCGACCGCAGGGAGAACCACTCGCGGCTGGACGGGAGCGCGTCGAGGAGGGAGCGGACGGCGCCGTCGAGGGTCGCCTCGCGGTGCTCCTCCTGCAGCTGGACGTCGAGGGCCTCCTGCAGGCTCCCCCACACTCTCGCGGCCTGCTCCTCGTGGAGTGCGAGGAAGAGCTGGTCGACACCGGCGAAGTTCGAGTAGAACGCGCCGCGGGTGAAGCCCGCCTGCGCGCAGATGTCCTCGACGCGCTGGCCGATGGTGCCCGTGCTCTCGAAGAGCTCGGCGGCCGCGGCGAGGAGACGTCGTCGCGTCTCGCTCCTCCGCCGGACCGGAGCCTGCTCGCCTGTGACCACGCCCCCAGCCTATTCGGATCCTTGCGCCGAATGGGCCTTTTCAGTATGTTTCGTATCCAATGCATACCGTATCGAGAACTGGAACGCCCGAACCTCGACGGCGACGGTCCCGGTGGCTGCCGACCGCGACCGTCGTGCTCATCGGGGCGGTCCTCGCCTGGCTGAACCGGGTGGAGTGGTGGGGGTGGCTCGTCGTCGCGGCGGCCGCGGTCCTGATCGCGGCCGTCTCGAGGAGCTGGCGGCACCGGCACTGGATGCTGCGTACGGCGGCCTGGGTCGCGTCCGCAGGGCTCGTCGGAGCCGTCGCCCTCGCCGCGGGTCCTCTCCCGGCGACGCGGACGCTCGCCGGTCCGCACACCGCCCCGGTCACGACCCGGCAGGGCGACGTCGTCGGTGTGCACGACGCCGCGGCCGGGGTCGACGCCTTCGCGGGGATCCCCTACGCCGCTCCCCCGGTCGGCCCGCTGCGCTGGGAGGCGCCCCGCCCGGCCCCGCAGCGGTCGGCGACCCTCGTGGCCGACGACTTCGGACCCTCCGCCGTTCAGCCGGAGCCGACGTTCCTCTCCCGAGCGGCGACCCGCGTGCTCGACCTGCCGCTGGAGGAGACGCTCCTCGGCGGGTACGCGACGGACGAGGACAGCCTCCGCCTGAACATCTGGACGCCGGCCGGCGGAGCGGGCGACTCCCGCCCGGTCCTCGTCTACCTCCACGGCGGCGCGTTCGTCTCGGGGTCCGGCGCCCTCCCCGCCTACGACGGCGCGGCGCTCGCCTCCCGGGGCGCGGTGGTCGTCACCGTCGCCTACCGTCTGGGCGTCCTCGGTTTCCTCGCCGGTGATGTGCTCGGCGGCGGCACCCCGGGGAATCAGGGACTGCTCGACCAGGTCGCCGCTCTGCAGTGGGTGCAGGACAACATCGCCGCTTTCGGCGGGGATCCGGGGCGGGTGACGGTCGCCGGCCAGTCCGCCGGCTCCGGCAGCGCCTGCATCCTCGGGGCCTCGCCCCTCGCGGCCGGCCTCCTCCACGGGATCATCGGGGAGAGCGGAGGATGCCTGGGGTCGGCGGGAGATCGCGAGGCCGGCGACCTCTACGACGACGCCGCCACCGCACGGGAGGCGGCTGCGCGCCTGAGCGAGGCCCTCGGCGGGGCGAGCCTGGCCGAGATGAGGGCCCTGCCGGCCGAGCGCATCGTCGCGGCCGCCGCGGGCCTCTCGCAGCACTGGTGGCCCTCGATCGACGGCGTCGTCCTCCCCGACACGCCGCTCGCCGTCTACGAGGCCGGTCGGCAGAACGACGTCCCCCTCCTGCTCGGCAGCAACTCCGACGAGACCTCGCTCGATCTGCTGGGAGGCGTCGACCCGGATCCGAACGCCTACGAGCAGGAGGTGCGCCGGGAGCACGGAGACGACGCGGACCGATTCCTCGCGCTGTACCCGGGTGCCGTCGAGGACCAGGTCGTCGACTCCCGGCTGCGCGCCGACAGCGACCGGACGATGACCGCCCCGATGCGGCTCTGGGCGCTGACGGCCGCCCGGACCGGGCGGGCGGGCGTCCACGCCTACATCTTCACGCGCACTCCCCCGGAGAGCGGACTCGAGCGGTTCGGCGCGTACCACGGCGCCGAGGTGATGTACGCGTACGGGAACCTCGGGGCGGACGGCGACGCCGACTACACGGACGTCGACCGCCGGCTCGAGCAGGAGATGACCGCGCGCTGGCTCGCATTCGTCTCCCACGGCGATCCGGACGCCGCCGGCCGCGAGCGGTGGCCGGCCGTCCAGGAGGATCCGGACAGCGTGCTCGAGTTCGGCGACGTCGTCCGGGTCGCCGGGCGCCCGTCCCCCGACGCGGTCGACTTCTGGCTCGAGGGGACGGGCTGACGCGGGGGCGCTCCTCGCGGCGGAACCCTCCGGTCAGCGGGGAGCCTCCGCTCAGAGCTGCCCGACGAGGTGCGCCTGCCGGCCGTCGCGCGCGAAGACCGGGATGACGGCCAGGGGCGCGTCGGCGACGATCCACTGCCCGCCCTCGTGCTCGGCGCCCGTCGAGAGCTCCGTCCACCGCGCCCCGGCGGGCAGGTAGACCCGTCGGGAGACGTCTCCGGCGTGCGTGACCGGAGCCACCAGCAGGTCCGAGCCGAAGAGGTACTGGTCGGCCAGATCCCAGGCCTCCGGGTCCCCCGGGAACTCGTGGAACACCGCGCGCAGCACGGGCTGGCCCAGCTCGTGCGCCTCCCGCATCGCCTCGCGCGTGTACGGGCGCAGGGTCTCGCGAAGATGCAACAGGCGGGTGAGGATCGGCGTGGCCTCCTCGCCGAAGCTCCACACCTCGTTCGCGGCTCCGGTCGCGGCGCGGCGGCTCCCGTCGGCGGCCGTGACCGGGGCCGACGGCGCGCGGTCGCCGTGCAAGCGCATCACGGGGCTGAACGCGCCGAACTGGAACCAGCGCACGAGGAGCTCACGGAACTCCGGATCCGACGGGTCTCCCCCGGCGAATCCTCCGATGTCGGTCGTGAACCACGGGATCCCCGCGACGCCCATGTGGATGCCGGCCGTGATCTGGTGGCGCAGGTCCGCGAAGGTCGAGTGGATGTCGCCCGACCACACGAGCGCGCCGTAGCGCTGACTGCCCGCCCACGCGGTGCGGACGAGGTTGACGATCGCGGTCTCCCCGCCCTCGCTCTGCCCCTCGAAGAAGCCGCGGGAGAACGCCTGCGGGTAGAGGTTGCCGACCTGGACGGCGGGGCCGGCGGCGTAGCGGTAGTTGTCGAAGTCGTAGACGCCGTACTCGGGCTCGGCCTCGTCGAGCCAGAAGAGCCGGATCCCGTGCTCGCCGTAGTTGCGCCGGCACGCCTCCCAGACGAACCTCCGGGCGGCGGGGCTCGTCGCGTCGTAGAACGCGCTCGGACCCTCGAACTGCATGTGCAGGTCCAGGCCCCGCTCGGCCTTGACGAGGAGGTTCCCCTTCTTCATCGCGATGTAGTTCTCGGACTCGAC
Organism: Rathayibacter sp. AY1F3; assembly: GCF_002931975.1. Lineage (NCBI taxonomy): Bacteria > Bacillati > Actinomycetota > Actinomycetes > Micrococcales > Microbacteriaceae > Rathayibacter > Rathayibacter sp. AY1F3. The sequence continues at coordinate 60,896 of NZ_PSVF01000016.1, forward strand.
CGACACCTGCGGCCAGACCGACACCATCAGCTCGATCCCGAGCTCGCGCAGCTCGGCGACCATGGCCGACGGATCCGGCCAGAACTCCTCCTCGAAGCGGAAGTCGCCCATGTGCGGCCAGTGGAAGAAGTCGGCCACGATCACGTCCATCGGCAGGCCGCGGCGCCGGTGCTCGCGGGCGACCTCGAGCAGCTGCTCCTGGTTCCAGTAGCGCAGCTTGCACTGCCAGAAGCCGAGGCCGTGCTCGGGCATCATCGGGACGTGCCCGGTCGCGTCGGCGTAGGCCCGGGTGATGTCGGCCGGGGTCTCCCCCGCGGTCACCCAGTAGTCGAGCTGCTGGGAGGACTCGGCGGACCACTCCGTGCGGTTGGCCGCGAAGGTCGCGCGGCCGATCGCGGGGTTGTGCCAGAGGAACCCGTAGCCGCGGTTCGACAGCACGAACGGGACGCTCGACTGGGAGTTGCGGTGCGCGAGCTCGAGCGTGCAGCCCTTCAGGTCGAGGATGTCCTGCTGGTACTGCCCCATCCCGTACAGCTTCTCGTCGGGGGACGTCTCGAACAGCGCGGTCAGCCGGAAGTCGCCGCCCAGGTGCGGACGCTGCTCGCGGGCGCGCAGCTTGAGCGCTCCCCCGCTCCCGAGCTCCCGGAAGAGCAGCTCCCCCCGACGGTCGTAGAAGGAGAGGGAGCAGGAGAGCTCGTGGTAGCCGGTCTGGTACCCGTAGCCCTCCTGCTGCTCGAGGACGACGGTGATGCCGCCGGCGCGCAGCGTCGCCCGCGGTCCCTCGATCGAGACCTCCGGCGCGCGGCGCTCGGGGGCGATCAGCGCCCAGTCGGTGTCGAGGACCTCCCCGGACCGGCGGGCGCGGACTCGGACGCTGTCCCTCCCCCACGGCTCGACGACGACGGTCTCGCCGTCGCCGCGCCAGACGAGGCGGTCCCCCTCGAGCGCGAACGCGTCGGTGTCCATGTGCTCCTGCTTCCTCGATTCGGGCACGGCGCTCAGTCCTTGACCGCGCCGGCGGTGACCCCGGCGGCGACGTAGCGCTGGGCCACGATCAGCAGCACGGCGGCCGGGATGGAGGCGATCACGGCGGTCGCCATGATCCCGTTCCAGTTGGTGGTGGTCGATCCGATGTAGCGGTAGAGGCCGAGGGTGAACGGCACGATGCTGTTGCCCGAGGTGAGCGAGTTCGCGTTGAGGAAGTCGGCCCAGGCGAACAGGAACGAGAACAGGCCCGCGGTCACGATCGAGTTCCGGCTCAGCGGGATGACGATCGAGACGAAGGAGCGCCAGTTGCTCGCACCGTCGATCCGCGCGGCCTCGATCAGCTCGTCGGGGATGCCGAGCATGAAGGCCCGGAGGATGATCACCGCGAACGGCACGGAGGCGGTCGCGTCGGCGAGGATCAGGCCCGGATAGGTGTTGAGCAGCCCCAGCGCGTTGTAGATCGCGAACAGCGCGGTGACCAGGACGATCCCGGGGATCATCTGGGCGAGGAGGAACACGAACATCACGACGCCGGTCCCCCGCACCCGGAACTTCGCCATCGCGAAGGCGGCGGGCAGGGCGATCGCCAGCGTCAGGATCACGCAGCCGATCGAGATCACGAGGCTCGTGATGAGGTTCGGCAGCTGCGTCGAGAACGCCTGCACGTACCCGTCGAGCGTCGGGTCGCCGGGGAACAGGCTCGGCGGGGTCTGGATCAGGTTCTGCGGCTTGGTCAGCGAGACGTTGACCATCCAGTAGAGCGGGAAGAGGAGGAAGCCGCAGAGCACGATCGCGATGACCACGTCGATCCCGCGGCGCAGCCCTGTGGTGTGCCGGTTCATCCGAGGTCCTCCTTGCGCTGGGCGCGGATGTAGATCACGCCGAAGACGAGGGCGACGATCACGAGGATCTGGCCGGCCGCCGCACCGACTCCGAACTGCAGGTCGGTGAAGGACTGCTCGTAGGCCCAGGTCGCGAGGGTGTGCGAGCTGTTGGCCGGGCCTCCCTTGGTGAGGATCCAGATGACGTCGAACACCTTGATCGTGTAGACGAGGCCGAGGAGGAGCGTGACGGAGGTCACCGGTCGCAGCAGCGGCCAGGTGATGCTCCAGAAGGACCGCCAGCGCGAGGCGCCGTCCAGTGCCGCGGCCTCGTAGAGGCTCTCGGGGATGCCCTGCAGGCCTCCGTGCAGCAGCACCATGTTGAACGGGATGCCCAGCCAGATGTTGGCGATGATGACCGCCCACAGCGAGACGGACGGATCGGTCAGCCAGCCGACCGGCGTGCCGATCGCGGCGTTCAGGATGCCGAACTGCTGGTCGAAGATCCAGCGCCAGGCCGTCGCTGAGACGATCAGCGGCAGGAGCCACGGCAGCAGGATGAGGGAGCGGAACGTCGCCGAGAGCGGGAACCGGCGGCTGAAGAACAGCGCCAGGGCCATGCCGATCGTGAACTGGCCCACCAGCGAGACCACGGTGAAGACCACGGTGTGCCAGGCGATGCTCGCGAAGATCGGATCGGTGACGACCGTGACGTAGTTGTCGAAGCCGACGAAGGGGGCGATCCCGGTCACGAAGGACGACGGTCCGAAGTCCTGGAGGCTGAGGACGACGCCGCGGATGATCGGGTAGACGAAGAAGACGGCGAGGAAGATCACCACGGGCGCCATGAAGGCGGCGGCGGCGAGGCGGAGGTGGGAGCGGGGTCGGCGGCGGGCGGGCGGCCTGGTGGCCGCCCCGCCCGCGACCGGCGCCGTGAGCACGGCGGGGTCGGTCATGCGGCCGCTACTTCAGGCTCGCCGCGGCGTCGTCGAGGGCCGCCTGCGGCGTCTTCGAGCCGGTCAGCGACTCCTGGATCGCGGTCCAGAGCGCCTTCGAGGTGTCCGGGTAGGCGACGCCGAGGTCGCTGGTGCGTCCCTGCGCGACCGAGATGGCCTCGACCCACGGCTGGAGCGCGGGGTCCTCGGTCGCCTGCTCGGCGGCCGCGTCGGCGTACGGCATGATGTACGACTGGCCGGCCGCCCAGGCCTTCAGGCTGTCGGGCTGGATGACGCACTGCGCGAACTCCGTGGCGAGGGTCTGCTTCGCGGCGTCGGAGGCGACCACCTCGACGAACTCGCCGCCGAGCGGGCTCGGTGCCGCTCCCCCGTCCTTCGCCGGGATCGGCACGACGCCGTAGTCGATGCCCGCCTCGTCGAGGGCGGAGAGCTGCCAGGTGCCGTTGACCATCATCCCGAGCTTGCCCGCGAGGAACTGGTCGCGGACGTCCTGCTGGTTGGCGTTGACGTTCGCCTGCGAGGCCGAGCCGCTCTTCACCAGGTCGGTCCAGAGCGCGAGCGCCGAGACGGCGTCGTCGGAGGAGATGTCCTCGAGGGTCGCACCGGAGCCCCAGAAGAAGGGCAGGAACTGGAAGGTGCCCTCCTCGGTGCCGATCGCGGAGAAGCCGAGCCCGGTGACGTCGCCCGCGGTGAGGGCCTTCGCGGCGGTGGTCAGCTCGTCCCAGGTCGTCGGCGGAGTGACGCCGGCGGCCTCGAAGAGCGCCTTGTTGTAGAAGAGCGCGAGGGTGTTCGAGCCGATCGACGAGCCGTAGGTCTTCCCGTCCAGCTGGCCGGCGGCGAGCACGTTCGGGAGGACGTCGCTGGTGTCGAGCCCGGAGGCGGCGTTGTCGACGAGCAGGCCGGTGTCGGCGAACTTCGCGACGTTGGGGTTGTCGAGGACGACCAGGTTCGGCGTGGTCTTCGACGCGGCCGACTGCAGGAGCTTGGTGGTGAGGTCGGGGTCGGAGGTGCGCTCGAGGGTGATCCCGGTCGAGGCCTCGCAGCCGGCCAGGAGCTGGCCGTAGGGGGAGGACGCGTCGTACTGGGTGAAGCTGTCCCAGAGAGTGAGCGACTTCGACGAGTCGTCGCCCGCTCCCTGTGCGCTGCACGCGCTGAGGGCGACTCCGGCGATGAGGACGAGGGAGGCGGCGCCTGCGGCCCGTCGGATGCTGTTCTTCACGGTATTCCTCTCTGAATACGGTCGGGACGAGCGGAGCGCTCGCGCCGGGAAGACCCTCCGGGGGCGCCCGCTGAGGCGGTCCGTCCGGAAGTCGTGGCGAGCCTAACCGAGTCGGAGAACCGGTTCAATAGATTTCGGAGAACCGGTTCACCGATCGCCCGGGGAACGCCCCGGGCGACCCGGTCGACGTCAGCCGCGCGCCCGCCGCCACGAGGGGACGACGCCCCGGCTGGTGCCCGGCGAGAAGGGCGCGGTGGTGCCGAGGTCCACGACCACCGCGGGCAGCAGCTCCGTCACTCCCGGAGTCGCGGTGCCGGCGAGCTCGTCGAGCACCAGGTCGACCGCCCGCGAGACCATCTCGTCGCCGGGCAGGTCCACCACGGTGACCGGCTGGTCGGCGTGCCGCATCACCGCCTCCGGAGCGATGGTCATGATCGAGCAGTCCTCCGGGACGCGCAGGCCCAGGCCGCTGAGGCGCTGCAGGAACGGCTCGAGCACGCCCGGCCCGTGCGTGACCACGGCGCTCAGGCCGGGGAGCTGCTCCTGCGCCTGCTCGAACCAGTCGTCGACGTCGTCGGTGCTGGGGATGACGGCTCCCCGCACGCCGCGCAGGCGGCACTGGTCGAGGAAGCCTTCGCGGAACCGCAGGGCGAAGGCGTAGCCGCTCTCGTAGGCGTCGGGGCCCATCCCGAGGACCGCGATCTCGACGTGCCCGAGGTCGGCGAGGTGGTCGACGGCGACCCGCGCCGCGCCGTCGAAGTCGAGGTCGATCGCGCTGAACGGGCTGCCCTCGCCCGGGTAGCCGACCAGCGCGGTCGGCAGGCCGATGCTCGCGAGGACCGGCAGCCGGGGGTCGTCCCGGCGGATGTCCATCACGACGAGCGCATCGGCGAGGACGTCGCGCGCCAGCTCCCCCTCGCCCGTGCCCATCATCAGCAGGTCGAAGCCGCGGGCGCGGGCCGCGTACATCGCCGCCCGCACGAAGCGCATGAAGACGTCGACGTCGGTCTGCCGCGACTCCGGATCGACGGAGGCGAAGAAGCCGAGGATGTTCGTGCGCCGCAGCGCCAGGGCCCGCGCCATCGGGTCGGGCCGGTAGCCGAGCCGCTCGACGCTCGCGAGCACGCGCAGCCGGGTCGCCTCCGGGAGCTTCTTGTTGCCGGAGAGCACGTAGGACACCGTGCTGCGGGCCACCCCCGCATCGGCCGCGACGTCGCGAATGGTCACCATGGGCTCAGCGTAGTGAGGGCCCGGCGACGGGAGGGCCCGCCGGCGACCCCCTCGACCGGCGGGCAGCAGCGTGCACACCCGGGCGGTCCGGCCGTCCCGCCGTGGGGGGAGAGCCGTCCGCCGCGAGCCGCGCGACGGCGCCGACGGACGCAGGCCGCGGACGAGCAGTCGGTCACGGTTGCGCACGGGTCCGACGGGCACGTACGGTCGACCCGTACCTCGTCGCGAGCCGCGACGTCGGTGCGGCCGCCACACCGGCCGATCCAGCGGCTCGCGGTCACGGGGGCTCCCCGCACGGAAGACGGACTCTTGCGCCCCAGCACCGGTACTGCGTCCACGACGCAGCAGCTGCTCTCGCACTGACGTCCCCCGTGCCCGCCCCTCAGGGGCGAGCCGTTGCTCCCTCGGAGCCCGGTGGTCGTCGTGCGCCGACACCGACCCCTGGAGTACCGTGCCCTCCACTTCCCGCACCACCCCGCCCGCCGTCGTCCTCCACGACTGCACGTTCGCCTGGCCCGACGGCTCCGTCGTCCTCGACCGCGTCACCGCTGCGTTCGGACGCGGGCGCACCGGTCTCGTCGGCGCGAACGGCGCCGGCAAATCCACCCTCGTCCGCCTCGTCACCGGCGGCCTCTCCCCCACCGCCGGGAGCGTCTCGACGACGGGACCCGTCGACCTGCTGCCCCAGCGCCTCCGGCGAGGGCCCGACGACACCGTCGCCGATCTCCTCGGGATCCGGCAGCGCCTGGACGCTCTGCACGCGATCCTCCGCGGCGACGCGGATCCGAGGCACTTCGAGGTGCTCGCGGACGACTGGGACCTCGAGGCCCGGGCGCTCGCCGCACTCGGCGACGCCGGTCTCGACCTGGAGGAGGCGGACCTGCTGCGGCCGGTCGCGACCCTTTCCGGAGGGCAGGCCGTCCTCACGGCCGTGACCGGCGTCCGGCTGCGCGGCCGGCCGATCGCCGTGCTCGACGAGCCGACGAACGACCTCGACCGGCGCTCCCGAGGGCTTCTGCTCGACCTGGTCGACCGGTGGCGCGGGACGCTCGTGCTCGTCAGCCACGACCGGGAACTGCTCGAGCACGTCGACGAGATCGCGGAGCTGCGCGACGGGGCGGTCCGCACCTCGGGCGGGACGTTCTCGGCGTTCGAGGAGCGGCTCGCCCTCGAGCAGGCGGCCGCGGAGCGCGATCTGCGCGACGCCGACCGGCTTCTCCGCGCCGAGCGGCGGCAGCGCATCGAGGCCGAGACGACCATCGCCCGCCGGGCGCGGGCGGGGGCGCGATCGGCGGAGTCGATGCCCGCGATCCTCGCGAACGCGCGGAGAGGACGCGCCGAGGCGACCGCGGGACGGCTGCGCTCCGGGCACGGGGCTGCGGAGGCGCGGGCGCGCGAGCAGATCGACGCCGCGTCGCGGGCAGTGCGCGACGACGACCGGGTCCGCCTCGACCTGCCGGACCCCGGGGTCGCGGCCGGGCGCCGTCTGGCGGAGGTGACGGTGCGCGGCCGGACGACGGTGCTCCAGGGGCCGGAGCGGATCGCCGTGGTCGGCGCGAACGGGGCGGGGAAGACCACCCTGCTCGAGCACCTCGTCGGGGCGCCGGGTGCGCGGGAGCATCCGCTCGCCGGCACCACGGCCCGAGCGCTGACGGAGCGGGTCGGCTGGCTCCCCCAGCGCCGCGAGGGACTCCTCGACGAGGAGGCCACCGTCCGGGAGCACGTCTCCCGGGCCGCGCCGGATCGTCCTTCGGTCGAGCTGCGGAACGCCCTCGCGCGGCTCCTGGTGCGCGGCGACGTGGTCGATCGGAGGATCGCGTCGCTCTCGGGCGGCGAGCGGTTCCGCGTCGCGCTCGCCGGGCTCGTGCTGGCGCAGCCCGCTCCGCAGCTGCTCGTGCTCGACGAGCCGACGAACGACCTCGATCTCGCCACGACCGACCACCTCGTCGACGTTCTCGCCGCCTGGCGGGGCGGCCTGGTCGTCGTCAGCCACGACGAGGCGTTCCTCGACCGGCTCGGACTCCACTCCCGAGTGGTGCTCGACGCGGAGTGACGGCTGGTCCCCCGGCCCCCGGCGGTTCTGGCCTCGACCGGGCCCCTGCCGCCGGGGAGACTGTCCGGGCCCCTCCCGCCCCCAGCGAACGGACCGACGTGCTCACCGGACTCAGCGCCTTCCCCCTCACACCGCTCCGCGACGACAGCATCGACGAGCGGTCGTTCGCCGCTCTCGTCGAGCGGCTCGCGCGGGCGGGAGTCGACTCGATCGGCGCCCTGGGCTCGACCGGCTCGGCTCCGTACCTGGACCGCGGCGAGCGCCGGCGCGCCGTCGAGATCGCCGTCCGCGGCGCCGGCCCGGTGCCGGTCGTGGTCGGGATCGGGGCGCTGCGCACCTCGCAGGTGCTGGCGCTCGCCGAGGACGCGCAGAGCGCCGGGGCGAGCGCGGTGCTCCTGGCGCCGCTCGGCTACCAGCCGCTGACGGACGAGGATGTGCTCGGGCTCTACGAGGACGTGACGGCTCAGCTCTCGGTGCCGCTCGTCGTGTACGACAACCCCGGGACGACGCGCTTCTCCTTCTCCGACGACCTCTACGGGGCCGTCGCCCGGCTGCCGCAGGTCGCCTCCCTCAAGATCCCCGGCGTGCCGGAGGGACCGGGCGCCGCGCGGCGCGCGTCAGCGAGATCCGGGCGCGGGTGCCGGAGGGGGTCACTGTCGGGGTCTCGGGGGACGCCGCGGGTGCGCGCGGGCTGCTCGGCGGCTGCGACGCCTGGTACTCGGTGATCGGCGGCATCTTCCCGCGGACGGCGCTGTCGATCGCCCGGGCGGCGCAGTCGGGCGATGAGGCGGCGGCGATCGCGGGATCGGCACGCCTGCAGCCCGTCTGGGACCTCTTCGCGGAGCACGGCGGCAGCTACCGCGTGGTCGCGGCGATGGCGGAGCAGCTCGGTCTCGCCGAGGCGCGCTGCCTCCCGCGTCCGGTCCGCGGGCTCGGTGCACGGGCGCGGGCCCGGGTCGCGGAGGTCCTGGCGGAGCTGGGGCCTGTGCTGGAGTGATGCTCGGGCGGGTCGACGGGAGGACAGGTCGGACGGCGTGGTCGTTCCGGACCGCTGGCGAGCGCGAGGAAGCCGGGAGCCTTCACACCGGGGGGCCGGACCGGTGCGGGGAAGTGCTCCCGAACGGAGCGAAAGGGTCGGAACCGGTGGGGCGGGCGATCAGGAACGGGCCTCTCCTTCGATTCCGGAGCGCCTCGATCCGCCGCCGATGCGGTCGCCGAGCCCGTGGATCGTTCCGCCCCTGCGGCGTCGTCCCTCCGCCGTCTCGCGACTGGCGCGCATCGACGGGTCGTCCGGCCGGTCCTCCGGCTAGCGTTGCAGGCACACCCCCCGCCGACCCGGACTGCTCCGCCGACCTCGTCGGCCCGCGGTCCCTGCACGAGGAGCTCCCGTGTCCCCCGACGATTCCGCAGGACCCCCCTCTCGAACTCCCGGCCTCCGGCGGCGCGCCGTCATCGGCGGCGCCCTCACGGGTGCTCTCGCTCTGGGCGCGGCGACGCTCCCGGCCGCCTCCGCCTCCGCCTCCCCCGTGCCCGGCCTGCCCGGGGAGAGGACCCGCACGATCAACGTGAGGACGAAGAACCGCGGCGTGCTCTACGACGTCCTCACGGTCTCGATCGCGGGCGACCTCGCGCGGATCTTCGTGCCGCAGACGGTGAAGCCGCGGCAGGCCGCGGCGGTTCCGGTGATCTGGTTCATCCACTCCGCGCAGGCCGACCACACCTCGCTGTCCAGCGTCTTCGCGTACCCGGCCGAGCTCGCCGTCGAGCGGGGCGCCATCGCGATCTGCCAGACGCTCGGCGGCACGATCTGGACCAACGACACCGCGCAGAAGCACCAGCGGAACGGCTACGCCTACCTCTCCGGCCAGTTCCCGATCGCCGCCAGCTACCTCTGGGCGATGTCGGCCGGCGGCGCGCTCGCCTGCGAGGACTACGGCGCACGGGTCTTCCCCGGCATCAACGGCGTCTATCTGGTCAACGGCGTCTACGACCTCCGCGACACCCACGACCGCACGGCGCGGGGCCGCTTCTCGATCGGCGGTGCCTTCGGCGGCAGCACCGCTCAGATCGACTCCCACAACCCGAAGCGGCTGCCGGCCTCCGCCTGGGCCGGCGCGAACATCCGCGCGGTGGTGTCCGACACGGCTCACCCGGACCCGAGCGTGCCGCCGGCACTGCACGGGCTCGCCCTCGTGAAGAAGGCGACGGCCACGGCCAGGGAGGCGACCGTCCGGACGCACGCGCTCGGCCACAACGCGCCGTCGTGGGTGAACCAGGACGGCATCGACGCGATCTTCCGCTGGCACGCCGCGCTGGCCGCCGCGCCGGCGCCGTCGGCGACGCCGACCCCGACGAAGACCCCCGTCGTCCGCCCGTCCACCGCGGGCCGCTGGGACTTCGACCAGGCGGACGCCCCGTACGCGGGAGGGTCGGGGTCCCCGTTCCGACCCCGCTGAGCGGTCAGGACGCGACGGCGTCCCTCGGGATGCGCTGACCGTCACGGGCCCGCGGCGGGAGCGCTCGGCCGCAGTGAGACCGGGCCTACGTCCCCTCCGCGGAGCTTCGCAGCGCCCTCTTCCGGACAGGGCCGCTAGAGGACATTGTCAGCGGCGGGACGGCCGTGCCACGGTTCGAGGACGGCCGATGGGGGCCGTCCCGATCGAAGGCAGCACATGCGCTCCAGCACCGTCCCTCGTCCGCCCGCCGTCGAGGACGGCACGTCGCAGCCGCGGGATCCAGGAGCGGCGCGGCGGCTCCGGCGGGGTCTGCTCGGGCTGATCGCGGCCGTCGCGCTCCTCGTCGGCACCGCCGTTCCTCTCGCGGCGGTCGCCGCTCCGTCCGTCCCGGTCCTCGGGGTGGCGGCCTGGGGAAGCAGCACCGACGGGAAGACCACGGTCCCGGCCGGGGTCGAGGGCGTCCGCTCCCTCGCCGCGGGCCGGACCCACAGCCTCGCCGCGAACGGCGACGGCGCGGTCGTGGCCTGGGGCCGCGGGTCGTACGGGCAGACCAGCGTCCCCGACGGTCTCACGGGGGTCGTCACGGTCTCCGCCGGCGACTACAGCAGCCATGCGCTGAAGAGCGACGGGACCGTCGTCTCCTGGGGCTACGACGGTGACGGGCAGGTGTCGAGGAGTGCCGCGCTGACCGGGATCGTCGCGATCTCGTCCTCCCGCGACAACAGCCTCGCGCTCGGCAACGACGGCACCGTCACATCGTGGGGCAGCAACGGGCTGGGCGAGGGCCTGGTCCCGGCCGGCCTCGGAGGCGTCACGGCCATCGCCGCGGGCCGGCGCCACAGCCTCGCCGTGTCCGGCGGGAGGGTGGTCGCCTGGGGCTGGGACCTCTACGGGCAGACCGACGTCCCCGCGGGGCTCGAGGGCGTGGTGGCCGTCGCGGCGGGAGAGACCCACAGCCTCGCGCTGAAGGAGGACGGCACCGTCGTCGCCTGGGGCGCGAGCTCCGATTCGGTCGTCGTCGACTACGGCCAGACCACGGTGCCGGAAGGCCTGTCCGGGGTCGTGGCGATCGCCGCCGCGTCCGACTACAGCCTCGCGCTGAAGGGCGACGGCACGATCGTCGGGTGGGGCCGGAGCTCGGCCGGGCAGCTGCAGTTCCCCGCCGGCCTCGCCGGCACGACGGCTCTCGCAGCCGGACCCGATCACGTGCTCGCCCGGGGCCCGCGTCCCGTCCTGACGGCGGACGCTCCTCCCGCGTCCGGGTCGCTCGGAGCGGCCGCCTCGTACACCTTCGCGGCCGACCGCCCCGCCTCGTTCGCGATCGCCTCCGGCTCCCTCCCCGACGGCCTGACCCTCAGCGCGTCCGGGGTCCTCTCCGGCACGCCGACGACCGCGGGCACGTCCACCTTCGCCGTCTCCGCGCGGAACCCCTTCGGCGCCACCGTCGGGGCCCCGCACACGTTCGCCGTGGCGGAGACGACGGTCGCGCCGACCCTGGCCGGCGACCCGCCCGCCGCGACGGTGGGCACCCCGTACGACTTCGACTACAGCGTGACGGGCACACCGGCGCCGACGGTCTCGCTCGTCTCCGGAACGCTCCCCGCCGGCCTGAGCCTCGATGATCGTGGCGGCCTGACCGGGACGCCGACGACCGCCGGACGCTCCACCTTCACCCTGCGGGCCTCGAGCGCTGCGGGGAGCGCGGAGACCACCAGCACCGTCGTCGTCTCCCCCGCCGCCGCTGCACCGGCGATCTCCGGCACCCCCGGGCCGGGCGTCGTCGGCACCCCCTACGACTTCGGCTACACCGTCTCCGGCTTCCCCGCGCCGTCGGTGGCCGTCTCCTCCGGTGCGCTCCCGTCCGGCCTCACCCTGACTCCGGCCGGGCGCCTGACCGGGACTCCGTCCGCGCCGGGCACCTTCACGTTCACGCTGGCGGCCCGCGCCGGCACCGCCTCCGCGGAGACCACCAGCACCGTCACCGTCTCGTCGCCGACGGTCGCGCCGACCCTCTCCGGGACGGTCGCGGCCGGCGTCGTCGGCTCGGCCTACGACTTCCGCTACGCGGTGAGCGGCACGCCCGCTCCGTCGGTCTCCCTGGTCTCCGGCGCACTGCCCGCCGGACTCACCCTCGACGCGACCGGGCGCCTCTCCGGGACGCCGACCACGGCCGGGACCACCACCTTCAGCATCCAGGCCGCGAACTCGGCGGGCACGGCTCGGGCGACGAGCACGCTGACGGTCTCGCCGAAGCAGGTCGCGACGAAGGCCGATCTGCGCGTCGACCTCTCCGGGCCGGCCTCGGCGGTGAAGGGGAGGACGCTCACCTACACCCTCATCACGACGAACGCCGGTCCGGCTGCGTCTGGGTCGGTCTTCTCGCAGGTCGTCCTGCCCGCGGGTGTGCAGTTCGTCTCGGCGACCGGCTCGTACACCAGGGTCGGGAACGTCGTGGTGTTCCAGCGGGCCGGCCTGGCGGACGGGCGGACCGTGTCGGAGAAGATCACGGTGAGGGCGGCCGTCTCGGGCACGGCGACCGCGCTGGCGGCGGCGTTCTCGACGAAGACGCCCGACCCGTCCATCCGCAGCAACGCGGACACGGCGAGCACGACGATCCGCTGACCGCGGGAGCGTGACGGCGGGCGGTCCCTCGCGGGCCGCCCGCCGTTCTCGATGCGGGAGCGTCGAGGTCCGCCGCGTCCGCGCCTCGTCTTCGACCGCTAGCCGGCCCGAGGGCGGTAGAAGCGCACGACCGGGAGGGCAGCCGTCGGAGCCTCGCGCACGACGATCTCGAGGCGCTGGATCAGGGCCGGGACGGTCGGCGTGGTCTCGAGCCGGCACTCGAGCTCTCCGTCGCGGCCCGGCAGGAGGAAGGCCGCCTGCGCCGCGGAGGCGCTCCAGAGCAGCCGCTCCACCAGCGGCCTCGCGGTCGGGTCCTCGGCGAGCCCGCCGATCTCCGCGATCGCCGTGGCGAGGCGGCGGGCGCGCACGTCGGCCGGCACATCGCTCAGCAGGTTGGGGCTGAACAGGGCGCCGCTGCCCGGCTCCCCCGCCCGGGTGAGGTCTCCCGCGACGATCGCGGCCTCGACGGCGGCGGCCGCGGCGAGCGTCGACGGGAGGAGGGTGATGGTCCGCGCCGGAGGAGCGGTGTCCTCGAGGGCGGCGCGGAGGAGTCCCGTCGCGGCGGCGGCGAGCTTCGCCCCGTTCGCGGTCGCGAAGACCACGGCCCCCAGGCCCGACTCCAGATGCCACCGCATGTTCGACGACCAGCCCGGCAGGCCGCCGGAGTGGTGGGCGATCCCGCCGAAGCGGACGTCGTGCTCGACGACGAGGCCGAACCCGTAGGCGGAGCCGTCGAGCGTGCTCTCGACGGCGCGAGGGCTCAGCGCGGGGACCGGCGTCCAGCCGCGCTGCATCTCGCGGCGGGACGCGCGGCTCAGCACCGGGTCGTCGTCCGCGCCGTCCTCGCCCTCGAACGCGGAGGAGAGCCAGCCGCTCCAGCGGGCGATGTCGCCGACCGTGCTGAACATGCTCGCGGCGCAGGCGCCCGCTCCGGTGCCGGTGACGGGGCGGGGCACCCAGGTCGCTCCGTCGTCGAAGGTGCTGAAGCCGGCCGCGAGGTCGGTGCCGTCAGGGTAGTCGCCGCTGTCGTAGCGGGTGTCGTGGAGGCCGAGCGGCTCGAGGATCGTCCGCGTCGCGAAGGACGGGAAGTCCTCCCCGGTCACGTTCTCGACGAGCACGCCGAGCAGCCAGAAGCCGATGTTGGAGTACTGGTAGACCTCACCCGGCCGCTCCGTGAAGGTCAGCCCGCGGCGGACGACCTCGAGGAACTCCTCCCGCGTCAGAGCCATGACGTCGTCGGCCCAGCCGTTGTCCTCCGGGAGCCCCGAGCAGTTGCTGAGGAGCATCCTGACCGTCACGGGCAGCGGCCGGCCCGCGGAGTCGAGCGGGTCGGTGAACTCCGGCACGTGGTCGGCGACGCGGTCGTCGAGGCGGAGCAGCCCGCGGTCGCGCAGGATCAGCACCGCCGCCGCCTCGAAGCTCTTCGACATGGAGGCGATGCGGTGCACGGTCCCGGGCCCGGGAGCGGCGCCGTCGAGGCGGTGCTCGCCGCGGCCGTGGTGGACGAGCAGCCCGGTGCGGTCGAACAGGGCCCAGCTCACCGAGGGGGCCGGCGGCGCCTCCCCGTCGAACCACCGGGCCAGCCGGTCCTGGAGCGGCGGGGAGAGGAGCGTCGGCGGAGGGAGCGTCATGCCCTCATCCTCCCGCACCCGGCACAGGCCGCCGCGGTCCTGCGGGTCACCGCGGGAGGACGCCGTCCGGGCTCAGCCAGACCGGGCGGCTCCCCTCGACCGCGTCCAGGACGTCCTCCTGCGGGCCGGTCGCCGGTCTCCGCGGCGACGATGATCCGGTCGTCGACGGGAGCGGAGGGACCCGCCGTGCATCCGGCGAGCATCCCGATCAGCAGCACTCCCCCGGCGATGCGCGCCCCCCTCGGACCCGTCCGCTCACCGTCGAGCGTCGCGGCGACGGCCGCTCCGGCGGGCTGACGGGTCCCGGCGAGAGCCCGGAGCGACTGCCGTCACCTGCGAGCCGGACGAGGAACTTCTCAGGTCCTCTTGCGTGTCGCAGGCGCGGAACCTAGTTTTGTCGAACCGGTTCGAAGCACTGTTGCTCCGACCTCGGACCGACGCCCGCCGTCGTCCGGCCGGCTGTCCCCACAGAAAGTGACCAGCGTGACAACGATGTCCTCCCCGAGGCGCGGCACCCGCTCCCTCGCCCTCGCGCTGAGTGCCGCGACACTCGCCGCCCTCGCCGTCGCTCTCCCGAGCGCCGAGTCCGCCTCCGCGGCCGACACCTCCGTCCCCGCCGACGCGCTCATCCTCCAGTACGACTTCGAGCAGGGGCAGGTGTCCGGATCCACGGTCGCCGACCTCTCGTCGAAGAAGCTCGACGGCACCGTCGTCAACAGCGCGAGAGCGACGTACGTCGCGGGTCGGAAGGCCGGTACGACCGCGATCGACCTTCCCGGGGGCGCAGCGGACTCGACCTCCGCGCCGTACCTGACCGTGCCGAACGGGCTCTTCCAGGGCGTGACGCAGACCACCGTCTCCGCCTGGACGAAGTGGTCCGGCACCGGAGGCTTCCAGTGGCTGTGGTGCCTGGGCATCAGCCCCGACGCCGCGTCGGCCTTCGCTCCGTCGTTCGACGGCGGCAGCGCCCGCGCGATCATCAAGCAGCTGAAGGACGGCGGCGAGACCGGAGTCTCCAGCTCCTCGCCGCTGCAGAAGGACCAGTGGGTCAACGTCACCGCGACGATGGACGGCACGACCGTGACCCTGTACCTCAACGGTCTGCAGGTCGCGACGGCTCCCGCCTCCGTCGACCTCGCGAAGCAGCTCTACTCCGCCTCCGCCTCCAAGAGCGGCAACATCGGCCGGGCGCTCTGGAACGTGCACCCCTACTTCGACGGAGCGATCGACGACTTCCGCGTCTACGACCGGGCTCTGACCGCCGCTCAGGTCCGGGGTCTGGCGGGCGACGCCGCGCCGGCCGTCACCGGCGTTCTCTCGATGAGCGTCGCGGTCACCACCGGCATCGGCGTCGCGCCGGCCCTGCCGGGGGTCCCCGCCACCTACTCCGACGGCGTGAACCGCGACGCCCCGGTCACCTGGGAGAGCGTCCCCGCCTCCGCGTACGCGAAGCGCGGCACCTTCACCGTGAAGGGCACCGTCACCGGCCTCGGCACCGCGGTCACGGCGACCGTCACGGTGCGCGCACTCGACGAGATGACCATCGACCTCGGCACGAGCACCGGGGAGTTCATGGGCGGCGCGTCCGGCACCCTCTACGGGGTCTACGGCGAGGGCCTCCCCTCCGACAACCTCCTCGAGGGGATCGACCTGCGCACGGTCTCGACCAAGGCGCAGGACGGGCCGCAGCATCCGGGCGCCGACGCGCTCAGCGTCGCGAAGGCCGTCGCCGACACCTCGGACGGCGACACCTACATCTACATGACGGACATCTACCGCGGCTTCCCCTACGAGTGGCCGGGCAGCACTCCCCAGGAGAAGCTGGCCGACTACCAGGCGAAGATCGCCACGCAGGTCGACCAGGTGCTCGCGCTCCCCGAGGAGTACCAGGACAACATCGTGTTCGTGCCGTTCAACGAGCCCGAGGGCAACATGTTCGGCAACGGGAAGTGGAGCTACGACGGGAAGAGCTGGCTGGAGGACCCGACCGCGTTCTTCGCGGCCTGGGACAGCACCTACGCGCTGATCCGCGACCGGATGCCCGACGCCCGCATCGCCGGACCGAACACCAGCGTCCTCTACGACCAGGTCCGCGGGTTCATGACCCACACGCTCGAGCAGGACACCGTCCCCGACGTGATGACCTGGCACGAGCTGAGCGCCCCGGGTGAGATCCGCACCAACGTCGACCGCTTCCGGGCCTGGGAGGACGAGCTGTACGCGGGCACGTCCTACGCCGGGAAGCACCTGCCGGTGAACCTCAACGAGTACGCCTTCAACTACCACACCTCCGTGCCCGGCCAGATGGTCCAGTGGATCAGCGCGCTCGAGGACAAGAAGGTCGACGGCGACATCGCCTACTGGAACATCGACGGCAACCTCTCCGACTCCGCGGTGCAGGCCAACCGCGCCAACGGCCAGTGGTGGCTCCTCAACGCCTACGCCTCGATGACCGGCGACACCGTCGCGGTCACGCCGCCCAAGCCCGGCCAGAGCTACACCCTCCAGGGCGTCGCGACCCTCGACACCGCGGCCAAGCAGGCGAGAGCCCTCTTCGGAGGCGTCGGCGGCTCGCAGAAGGTCGCGTTCGAGCGCATCCCGGCCGCCACCTTCGGCTCGAAGGTCCACGTGGAGGTCAGCGAGATCCGCTGGACCGGCCAGGTCGGCGACTCGGGAGCCCCGCAGACGGTGAAGGAGTTCGACGCGTCCGTCGTGGACGGCGCCCTCTCGCTCGACTTCGGAGGATCCCTCCCCGCGCTCGACGTCGACTCCGCCTACGAGGTCGTCCTGACCCCGGGCGCCAACGCGTCGTCGCCGTCCGCCTCGCCCGTCGACTTCCGCCAGAAGTACGAGGCCGAGGACGCCCGCTACACCGGATCGCGGAACCTGAACGGACCCGAGGGCTCGCCGACCAACGTCGGCGGCTTCTACACCTCGGGCGGACGCAACGTCGGCGGGATCCGCACCGGCGGCGACCTGAAGCTCGACTTCGCGGTCACCGTCCCGAAGGACGGCGAGTACGACCTCAGCGTCTTCGCCAACTCCCTCAACACCTACGCCGCCAACGCCCAGCAGGGTCCGATCAACGCGTTCCTGAGCGTCGACGGCGCTGCGGAGCAGGAGATCCTCCTTCCGCTGGCCTACAAGTTCGTGGTCTGGGACCACGCGGACACGAAGGTGAAGCTGACCGCCGGCACCCACACGATCTCGCTCGCCGCGAAGAACCTCGCCGGCACGAAGTCGACCGTGGGCGACGCGATCGTCGACAAGATCGAGCTCTCCCTCCCCAGCGCGGCCGCCGCGACCTCGATCCACGAGGCCGAGACCGGCACGCTCGACAACGGAGCGACGGCCGACTACTCCCGCGCCGGCGTCTCCGGCTCGGGCACGGCGACGCTCACCAGCGGTGCCTCCACCACCGTCTGGGGCTACTCCGCGAAGGACGCGCCGTCCTCCGTGACCGTGGACACCCTGGGCGGCGGCACCGGCGACCTCTACGTCAACGACGTGAAGGTCGGGCCGGTGGGCGCGAGCTCGACCCGCCAGGTCTTCCTCTCGGGCGGCGTGAACAAGATCGAGGTCGTCGGCACGAGCGGTACGCTCCTCGTCGATCGGATCGTCGTCGGAGCGAGCGCGAACCCGCCCGCGACGACGAGCTACGAGGCGGAGGCGGCCACGATCACCGGCCCCGCCACGGTCCGCGACCTGTCCTTCGCGTCGGGCGGCAAGGCCGTCGGGAACATCGGCGGCGGACGCGACGGCGACTCGACCCTGACCTTCGGCGACGTGAAGGCCGAGCAGGACGGGACCTACGCGCTCACGCTGCGCTACTCCAACGAGGAGCAGTCCCCCGCGACGCACTACAACCCCGACCCGCTCGCCCGCCACGCGGACATCACGGTCAACGGAGTGACGCAGCGCGTGCTCTTCCCGCACACGTTCCACCAGAACCAGCTGTGGGACCTGAGCGTGCCGGTCACGCTCAGGAAGGGCTCGAACACCATCGCGATCACCTCGAAGGAGCTCCCGGGCTTCGACGGGACGACCTACCTCTCCGACACCTTCCCCGGCGTCCTGCTCACCTCGCAGTACGCGCCCAACATCGACAGGATCTCGGTCACGCCCTTCGTCGGGCGGACCACGAGCCTGACGGTGACCGGCACGGCGGCCTCGCGCTGCACCGCGGGGAAGGTCACGATCACGGGGACGGCGACCAACACCAGCGCGGTCGCCGCTGACATCACGATCGGCTCGGCCTGGGGCACGAAGACCTTCACCGGGGTCGCTCCCGGCAAGACGGTCTCAGCCGCCTTCAGCACCCGCGCTGCGAGCGTCGGAGCCGGCGCTCTCGACGTGCGGATCGCGGGGACGGTCGACGGCGCTGCGGCGAGCGGATCCACGGCACCGGCCTACGGTGCGGCGCGCTGCGGCTGATCCGTCCAGAACGCCCTGACGCGGCCGGGCACCTCGTGCGCCCGGCCGCGTCGGCGTGTCGTCGGGACCGGACGTTCCCCGACGGGGACGAGCGCGCCGTGGACGAGCAGAGCGCCGGAGCCGCAGCGTCCGGTCCTCGCTCCGGGGACGCGGCGCCCGAGTTGCGTGCGCCGCGCCGCACTGCCACTCTCGACACGGTTCGAGCGGGGGTGGAGATGGCCACGATCGGAGACGTCGCGAAAGCGGCAGGGGTCTCTCGCAGCACGGTGTCGTACGTCCTCTCCGGCAAGCGCAGCATCTCCCCCGAGACGCGCAAGCGCATCGAGGACGCGATCGCCGAGCTCGACTTCACGGTCAACGCCGGAGCACGGGCGCTCGCGACGCGCCGCACCATGGCGCTGGGCCTGCTCGTCCACTTCGACCCGGACGAGTTCGCGCCCGCGATGGTCGAGTACGTCCTCCCCATCACGGCCCGCGCCCGCGAGCTCGGCTACGACGTGCTGCTGGCCACCGAGGCCGACGGGGCGGCTGCCGTCCGCCGGCTCACGCGCTCCGGCCAGGTCGACGGACTGATCCTCCTGAGCGTCGCGGACGACGACGACCGGCTGCCCGTCCTGCGCGCCTCGCGGCGGCCCGGTGCCGCCCTCGGCGTGCCCGCGGACGCCTCCGGGGTGGACGTCTTCGACCTCGACTTCGGCGACGCGGCCCGCCTGCTGATCGAGCACCTGGGCGCCCTCGGGCATCGGAGCATCGGTCTCGTCACCCCTCCTGAGCGCGTCTTCGACCGCGGAGGGACCTACGGGCTCCGGTTCCGCGAGTCGGCTCTCGAGACCGCCGGTCGGCTCGGGATCGAGCTGGTGCTGCGCCCGGCCGCCACCGCCGCCGACGCCGTCGAGCCGATGGTCACGGCGTTCCTCGACGACAACCCCGGTCTCACGGCGCTGGTCGTCCACAGCGACCGGACCATCGCGATGCTTCCCGCGATCCTGGGCCGACGCGCTGTCGCCGTGCCCGGGCAGCTGTCCGTCGTGAGCCTGTACTCGGCCGAGTTCGCCCGCGACTTCTCGCTCCCCTACAGCTACGTCGAGACGGGTGCCGCCGAGCTCGGCGCGCACCTGGTCGACACGCTCGTCGAGCGGATCGAGCAGCCGTCCCGCGGCGAGGAGCCGTCGATCCGCCTCCTGCCCGCGCGTCTCGTCGACCGCGGGAGCGCCCGCGCGGTCTGAGGACCGCTCCGGAGCCCCCGAGGCCCGGTCAGAATCGCGAGGCGACCTCGTAGAGGACCTCGTCGTCGCCCGCGTAGACGCCGTCGCGCCGCGGCCAGTGCGCGATCACGTCCGTGAAGCCGAGCTCCTCCGCCCGGCCGGCCATGTCCTCGAACCGGGCGACGCTCTCGAGGGAGTAGTCGCTCCCGGAGTCGAGCGAGAGGTGGCGCTCGACGGTGCGCGGGTCGCGCCCGGCCGCCTCGAGCGCCGCGTCGAGCCGCCGGGAGAGGGACGCGACCGCCCGCCACCACTCCTCGCTCGACACTCCCTCCGGGCCGGTGGTGACCCAGCCCTGCCCGCGATCGGCGACGAGCGCGAGGCCCTTCGGCCCGTTCGCGGCGAGGACGAACGGGACGCGGGGGCTCTGCACGGGCTCGCCCACCATGCGCGCCGAGCGGGCGGTGAACCACTCCCCCTCGAGGTCCACGCCGCTCGAGCCGGGCTCCTCGAAGCGCAGCAGCGCGTCGAGGGCCGTGACGAACTCGGTGAAGCGCTCGTGCCGCTGCCGGGGCGAGTAGTCGGGCTGCCCGAGCACGCGCGCGTCGAAGCCCGTGCCGCCCGAGCCGACCCCGAGGATCGTCCGACCGCCCGAGATCTCGTCCAGCGTCGCGATCTCCTTCGCGAACGGCACCGGGTGGCGGAAGTTCGGGGAGGCCACGAACGTGCCCAGGCGGAGCGTCTCGGTCACCATCGCAGCAGCGGTGAGGGTGGGGACGGTCGCGTGCCACGGCTGGTCGGCGAGGGAGCGCCAGGAGAGGTGGTCGTAGGTCCACGCGTGGTCGAAGCCCAGGCCCTCGGCCGACTGCCACTTCCGGCGGGCCTCGGCCCACGGGTCCTGCGGGAGGATGACGATGCCGTGTCGCATCGTCCGAGTGTACGAGCGCCGTCGGGTCAGAGCGCGGCGGGCGGCACCGGGGGCGGATCGGGCACCTCGTCCACGACCGAGCGCGGGACCATCAGGGTCGGCATCCGCACGCGCAGGCGCAGCGGTTCCCGCTCCGACGCGCCGAGCAGCTCGCGGGCGGCGCTCCGCACCTGCCGCGCCAGCGCCGGGTGCACGGCCCCCGGATCCTCGAACGCGGCGACCAGCTCGCGCAGCACTCGGGTGGTGCTCCGCGGGTCGCCGTCCTGCCTGGGCATCGGATCGGCCCCTCACTCTCGGCACGGCCGTCAGGGTCCCGGCGGTGCAGCGGATGTCTCGCGCCGACGGTAGGGCCGGGGACGGCGCCGTGGCACTGAGGTTGACAACGGGAGGACCCGGCGGATCGCGGTGCGCGGGGTGCGATCCGGGCGAGGGCGGTCCTGCTGGGGATCGACGGCCACCGCCGGGAGAACCCGCTTCCCACGATCGCGCCCGTCCGGTCGCGGCTACTCTCGGGGCGTGATCACGACGACGGAGCGGGTGGACGACTGGGTCGAGGGCTGGTGCCGGGCACGCGGCGTGCAGCGCGTCCGCGAGGACGGGGCATGGCTGGTCGATGTCGGAGCGGAGTCGCGCACGCGGGAGCGGATCCTGGTCGATCCGTCGCCCTCCGCGCTGCAGGCGGGCGCCGAGCGGATGGCCGGGCCCCAGGAGTGGCTGACGGTCATCGGCCGGGGCGACGACGCCCGCCTCGCACCCGCCGCCGGGCTGGAGCTCGTCGCGGGCGACGAGAGCCTGATGGCGGCGCTCCTCGGCCCGGGCCGCACCGCCGAGGGTGCCCTGCTCGAGGGAGCCGTGCTCGAGGGAGCCGTGCTCGAGGGAGCCGTGCTCGAGGCCGCCGACGGAGTGGCGAGCGTCCGGCTGCTGGTCGACGGAGTCGTCGCCGCTCAGGGCACCGCCGCCGTGCACGGGACGGTCGCGGTCCTGGACCGGATCGAGACCGATGCGCGGTTCCGCCGACGCGGGCTGGGACGGCGGGTCGTCGACGCCCTCACCGCCTGGGCCCGGTCCGAGGGCGCACGGAACGGTCTCCTCGTCGCCAGCACGGACGGCCGCGCCCTCTACCTCACCCTCGGCTGGGAGGTGGTCGCGCCGGTGCGCATCTGGCGCAGGGCCGCACTCCGAGATCCGGGACAGGGCTGCGCGGCCGCCGGGCGATGATCCCCCGCCGTACGGCCCTCCGGGAACGCACGTCCGCCTGAGTACGGAATTCCGCGCAGCGGATACAGGCGGCGGAGGACGGTGGAGCAGCCGTGAAGCGGACGCCCGCCGATCTGTATTCAACCGATAACACCACCCTCGAAAGAGGGACGCCCGCTATCGCTCACACGGCCTTGTCCGAGAAGCGGATCATCCGCTTCTCGGACTCGTGTCACCGCCCTCGTGTCGTCAGCCGAGAGCGCCCTTCTCGGCCGAGTAGAGCTGCTTCACCTGCTCCGCGGTCAGCGCCCGGTCCCACACCCGCAGTCGGGCGAGGGAGCCGGCGAAGCGGTTGATCATCGTGCCGTCCCGGCCGACCGCTCCGACCACGAAGTCGCCCGGAGCCGCGTTGAGGCCGTCGGGGTAGACGTAGGGGTTCTTGGCGTAGGTCGCGCCGAGCTTGTCGGTGTACACCGGGTACGCGGTGGCGGCGCCGTCGAGGTACGAGACCGCGACTGCGCCGTCGTACGTCCCGACGTGCAGCTGCCACACGCCGCGCGTGATCCGGCGGGGCTCCACCGAGTAGTCGCGCGAGTACGGGTAGCCGGGCGTCGGCCCGCCGAGCTTCGAGACGTGCATGCACACTCGCTCCCAGCCGCCGTACTCGGGGAGGTTGTTGAACAGCGCGTAGGAGCGCAGCGGCCCGACCGTCGACTCCTCCCAGACGCCCGCGATGCAGGCGCCGTCCGCGTCGGAGTTGAGCACCCACACCGCGATCGTCACCTGGCCGGTCGAGGCGCCCAGGTTGAGCGGGCCGACCTCGCCCTTGGGGACGACCAGGTGGTCCGTCGTCCCGTTGAGGGCGACTCCGGTGCCGAACGGCGTGGCGACGGCGCGGGCGGAGGAGCCCGCACCCTGCCGGAGCGCCGGAGCGCCCGCGACGGCCGAGGCGAAGGGGGCGGCGCTCTCGGCGAAGGACCACTCCGCGATCGGCGTGGGCACGGTGACCGTGGGGACCGGAGCGGCGTCGCCGACCACGAACGCGTCGAGGATCAGGTTGGTGCCGCTCGAGGAGGGATTGCGGCCGCTTCCGCGGCGGATGGTCACCGTGTGCGGCCCGGCCGCGAGCTGTCCGCTGCTCCAGACCGTCTGCTTCGACCGCGTCGCGGCGCTGTAGCGGTCGACGGACGCGACCGTGACTCCGTCGAGCTCGACGTCGTTGATGCCGGACGAGCCGGTGAGGCGGCTGATCCAGCTCACGCTGGTACCCGTGAAGGCGAGGGTGGCGGAGGCGCCCGCGGTGGTCGAGTAGGCGATGCTGCCGCCGCTGTCCGTGCTCGCCTTCAGCGTCGACCACGTGCCGGTCGTGACGATCGGGGCGGCGCCGTTCTCGTAGGTGCCCGCTCCGGGCAGGGTCGTCGCCGGCGGAGGCGTCGCGTCGCCGACCACGAAGGAGTCGAGCAGCAGATTGCTGCCGGTCGAGGCCGGATTGCGGCTGCTCCCCCGGCGGATCGTCAGCGTGTGCGGCCCGGCCGCGAGCTGTCCGCTGCTCCACACCGTCTGCTTCGAGCGGGCGGACGCGCTGTAGCGGTCGACGGAGGCGACCTTCACGCCGTCGAGCTCGACGTCGTTGATCCCGGAGGACGACGTGAGTCGGCTGATCCAGGCGATGCTCGTGCCGGTGAAGGCGAGCGTCGCGGAGGCGCCGGAGCTGGTCGAGTAGGCGATGCTCCCGCCGCTGTCCGCGGTGGCCTTCAGCGTCGTCCAGGTGCCGGTGGTGACGATCTGCGCGGCGCCGTTCTCGTAGGTGCCCGCGCCGGGCAGCGTGGACACGGGCGGCGTCTCGGGCACGGGCTCCGTCTGCGGCACGGGGCCCTCGGCGATCCAGCGCTGGAAGGTGTCGATCATCTCCTTGTTGGTGAAGCTCGGGACCTTGTGGCCGTCGGTGCCCTCCCCCGGGTGGGTGCGCAGCGTCGCCTCCTTCGCCAGGGGCAGGGCAGCGGCGTGCAGGGCGGCGCCGTGCAGGGCGAGCGGCACCATGACGTCGTCGGGAGATCCGGTGATCCTCAGCCGGGCGCCGCGCCACACCGACGCGGGCAGCCGCGCCGGGTTGGTGGCGGCGATCGCCGCCGCATCCGCGTACTCGGGGCCGATCTTGTCCGGCTCGCTCGCCGCGCGCTCCTCCATGTCGTAGGAGCTGCTGCAGAGGTACGCGCCCCGGATGTTCGGCACCATCCGCTTCCCGTAGGCCCAGGCCAGGAGCGGCCCGCCTCCGGAGTCGGAGCGCAGGAGGCTCGCGTCGATCCGCCACACCGACGAGGCCCAGGCGGCGACAGCGGCCTGGATCTCGATCGCCCGCGGGCTCGACCAGATGCTGCCGCCGTAGGTCGGGCAGATGCTGACGATGCCGCGGTCCACGGCGAGGTCGGCGGAGTAGGCGAACGCGCTCGAGAGCGCCGTGTGGGTGCCGTTGCGGGCGTGGTAGTACCAGAGCATCGATGCGCCCCTGGTCTGCGACGGAGGCGTCGCGTGCGGCACGAACAGGCGCGCCCGGTCCCCCGCGACGACGACGTCGATGATCTCGTAGCGCTTCCCGCCCGTCTTCGACGTGGCGGTGGACAGGCGCGAGACCTCGCCGGGCAGTCGGGGCACCGCGGTGAGGTCGCCGGCCGCGAGGGCCGGCGTCGCGAACGCGATCGCGCCCGCGCCGGCGACGGATCCGGCGAGGATCGTGCGGCGGGAGAGAGCGGAGAGGGCCTTGACGCCCGACCGGGAGCCGGTGCGGGAGGAGTCGGCGGAGTCGCCGACGGCAGTGTCCTGAGGAGTCACGGAAGAGATAGCCTTTCCGATCGTCACCGTTCCGGGTACACCGATCGAAAGAGGAGGAGAAGGCGTTCAGTGAACGAGCGGCAGTGCTCGCGCTACTGATGCGGATCACCTTCTCCTCGAGAAGGAAAGGGAAGCCGGATCAGGCTAACAGAGGGGATGAGAAGGGGTTCAGTATTTCTACCCACCGCTTTATCAACCGGAGGAGAATGGGCGAGGAATCGCTTATCCAGCCGCTTATCGTCCCTTTTCCGGTGACACGACGCGCGCCGGACACCGCCGTCTGGCAGGATGCCCCCGTGTCGGAGACGGGTCGGCTGCAGCGGGGCGGCGCCCTCCCCGTGCTCCTCGTGTTCCTCCGCCTCGGGCTGACCTCGTTCGGCGGGCCGATCGCGCACCTCGGCTACTTCCGCGAGGAGTTCGTGGTGCGCCGCGGCTGGCTGACCGATCGCGCGTACGCCGACCTCGTCGCGCTGTGCCAGTTCCTCCCCGGACCCGCGTCCAGCCAGGTCGGGATGGCGGTCGGCCTGCAGCGCGCGGGGCTCGCCGGACTGGTCGCCGCGTGGTGCGGATTCACGCTCCCCTCGGCGATCGCCCTGGTCCTCGTCGCCGGTCTCGTCGCCGGTGCGGGCGATGTCGCCTCCGCCGGCTGGCTCCTGGGCCTCCAGGCGGCGGCGGCCGCGGTCGTCGCGCAGGCCGTGCTCGGGATGGCGCGCTCGCTCGCACCGGACCGCCGCCGCGCGACGATCGCCGGCGCAGCGGCTGTCGCCGTCCTCCTCGCCCCGGAGCCCGCGCTGCAGGTGGCGGTGATCGCGGCGGCGGGCCTGGCCGGCGTCCTGTGGCTGCGCGGCGAGGAGGCGGCTCCGGACGAGGGCCCGGGCTTCGCGGTCCGGATCCCGACGGCGCTCGCGGTCTCGGCCCTCGCCCTCTGGGGGCTCCTCCTGGCCGGCCTCCCCCTGCTCGCCGCGCTCACCGGCGAGGGAGCGGCGGGTCTCGCCTCCGTCTTCTACCGCGCGGGCGCTCTGGTGTTCGGGGGCGGCCACGTCGTGCTGCCTCTGCTGGAGGCGCAGACGGTCGGCGCCGGCACGGTCGGGCAGAGCGAGTTCCTGGCCGGCTACGGCGCGGCGCAGGCGGTGCCGGGCCCGCTCTTCACCTTCTCCGCGTTCCTCGGCGCGGTGGGCGCGGGGACGCCGGACGGCGTCGCGGGGGCGGCGATCGCGCTGGTCGCGATCTTCCTGCCGGGCGCTCTGCTCGTGGTCGGCGTGCTCCCGTTCTGGCAGCGGCTGCGGCACCTGCCGGTCGCGCAGAGGGCGCTGGCCGGCGTGAACGCCGGCGTGGTGGGACTGCTCGGCGGCGCCCTCTACGACCCGGTGCTGACCGAGGGCATCGGCTCGACCGGCGCTCTGGCGCTCGCGATCGGCGCCTTCGTGGCGCTGACGCGCTGGACCGTGCCCCCGTGGATCGTCGTCCTCGCCGCCGCGGGCCTCGGCGCCCTGCTCCTCTGACTCCCTCCGGGGACGACGATCCGGACCAGCCCTGGCAGTCTGGACGCATGAGGGCTCGGGGGACGACAGCGGCAGTGGCGACGACGGCAGCGGCGGGGCTCCTGCTGCTGGGCGGGTGCACCGCCGGCGGCGGGGCCGAGGCGGGCGCCACGGCGTCCGCGCCCGCCTCGCGGACGCCGAGACCCGCCATCACCGACCTGATCACTCCGAGCCCGACCCCCTCCGCTCCGGCGACCGCCGAGCCGGTCGGCACCGTCGTCGACGCCGGGCCGGTCGGCGAGGGAGTCCCCGCCACCGTCTCGGGCACCGGCCCGGCCGACGTGTCGTTCCAGCGGCAGGGCGAGTTCGCGGTCGTCCTGAGCCTGGACTGCTCGGCCTGCACCGGCACGGCGATCGTCACCGCCGCGGGCCGGATGACGCCCTTCGGCGAGGCCGCCGCCCCGATGACGGGGTCGTTCCTGACCGGGATCTTCCGAGACGACCCCGTCGAGCAGCAGGTGATCGTCCGAGCCGACGGGCCGTGGACGCTCGGCCTGCAGAGCTGGAACGACCTCGCGACGGTGAGCGGTGCGCAGTCCGGCACCGGCCCGGCCGTCCTGTTCTTCTCCGACGACGTCCCGCGCGTGACGGTCGACTACACGCCCGCGGGTCCGGACGACTCGTTCTCCGGCCGCGTGTTCACGACCTCCGATCAGCCGCAGCTGTTCGGCGACTCCGTCGCCTTCTCCGAGGTGTTCGAGGCCGACCTGCCCGGCGTCATGGCCGTCCAGACCGAGGGGACCTGGACCGTCACGCCGACGCCCTGACCCGGGGTCGCGTCGCGCCGGCCGCGGAGTCGGGGAACGGGCGCCCCTCGGCCCAGACCCGCTGCACGCGGAGCGATGCGTCGAGCAGGACGACGTCGGCGCGGTACCCGGGGGCCAGCAGGCCGAGGTCGCCACGGCCGAGCACGCGGGCGGGAACGGCGGTGAGGGCGGCGACGGACGCCTCCAGCCCGAGCCGGCCGGGCCCGACGGCCCGCCGCAGGGCCTCCTCCTGCGTGAGCGTGGATCCGGCGAGCACAGCGGTGCCCGCGAGCCGGGCGACTCCGCCGAGCACCTCGACGTCGACCGGGCCGAGGCGGTGCGTTCCGTCGCCCGCCCCGGCCGCCGCCATCGCGTCGGTGACGAGCGCGATCCGCCCGGGAGCCGCCGCGAACGCGAGCCGCACCACCTCGACGTCCACGTGCCGGCCGTCGAGGATCAGCTCGAGCGCGACCCGCTCGTCTCCCAGGGCCACCGGGATCGGGCCCGGGGAGCGGTGGCCGATCCCGGGCATGGCGTTGAACGCGTGCGTGACCAGCCGGGCTCCGCGGTCGAACGCGGCCCGCGCCTGGTCGGCGTCCGCCTCGGTGTGGCCCACCGCGACCACCGTGCCGGCGCCGGCGAGCCGCTCCACCGCGGCGAGGGCTCCCGGCAGCTCGGGCGCGAGCGTGATCTGCGCGAGGCGTCCGCGGGCGGCGTCCAGCAGCCGGCCGACCGCGCCGGAGGAGGGGTGCACGAGAGCCGCGGGGTCGTGCGCTCCCCTGCGCGAGGGCGCAAGGAACGGGCCCTCCAGGTGCGCGCCGAGCACGAGCGGGTCGGCGGCCGCGAGAGCCGAGACCGCGTCCAGAGAGGCCTCCAGCTGCTCCAGCGGTGCCGACACCAGGCTGACCAGCGAGCGCGTGGTGCCGCGGGAGCGGTGCAGCGCGAGGCCCGCGCGGATCGTCTCCGCTCCTCCGTCGAAGCCGTGACCGCCCCCTCCGTGCACATGGAGGTCGATGAAGCCCGGGACAGCGGTGAGGCCCCGCGCGTCGTGCAGCTGCGCCCCCTCCGCCTGCGCCTGCCAGCCGGTGCCGGTGCCGGTCGCCGTGATCGCGCCGTCCCGCGCGAGGAGCCAGTGGTCCTCCACCGTCCCGGCCGCGTCGACCTTCCGTGCGCTGTGGATGATCAGCGCGGCGTGCGCCATGCGGTCGTCTCCTGGGTGTCGGTTCCGGATCGGCGGGGACTCCGCCCTCTCCCGACGATGGCACAGCCCCTGCCGGTCGCGCCGGTCCGACACCGATCACTGCGCCACCCCGGACGCATTCCGCGCCTCCGCGTCACGAACAGGGACCTCGCGTGTCTCCTGTGCATGCCTCCCCTGGACCCCCGAACCCCCACCCCCCCCCTCGCCGCCCCCCGCCCGCCCGTCGCCCTCCTCC
>NZ_PSVF01000017.1:0-79089 GCF_002931975.1 Rathayibacter sp. AY1F3
GGTGGGGTAGGGCGGGAGGACGTGTGAGGTGGTGTCGTGTCCCGCCGCGATCGAGGGTGCGGTGGCTCAGGGAGCCTGAGCGCGGGGCACTCTTGGTAGAGTGGGGCGGGTGGGTGCTCACCCGCCCCACTCTAGGAGGAGGGGCCGGGGCTCAGGCTCCCTGAGCCACCGCGTCCTCGATCGCGGTGGGACCGGAGACGATCTCCCACGTCTTCGCGATGGAGGTCGGCTGCGCCAGGGCGGCGATCACCGTGGCGGCGACGTCCGCTCGGGGGATGCTCCCCTTCTCGACGGAGGTGCCGAGCGTGATCGTGCCGGTGCCCTCGTCGTCCGTCAGCCCGCCCGGGCGGAGGATCGTGTAGTCGAGGCCCGAGTCGCGCAGTGCCGCGTCGGCGTCGCGCTTGGCCTCGACGTAGGCCTTCCAGCCCTCCTCCGTGTCCTCGGGGAGCGGCTCGTCCACACCGATCGCGCTGACCTGCACGAAGTGCTGGACCCCGACGATCGCGGCGGCCTTCTGGCTGAGGACGGACGCCCCCAGGTCGACGGTGCGCTTGCGCTCCGGGCCCGAGTCGGGTCCGGCTCCGGCGGTGAAGACCATGCCGTCGACGTGGCCCAGCGCCTCGGCGAAGGCCTCGGGCGTCGTGTCCTCGAGGTCGTGCACGAGCGGCTCGCCGCCCAGCCGGACGATGTCCTCGGCGTGATCGGGGTTGCGGATCACTCCGACCGACTCGTGGCCGGCGTCGTAGAGCAGGTGCAGGATCTGCTGCCCCACCTTGCCGTGGGCTCCGATGACGGCGATGCGTGTCATGGACGTTCCTCTCCTCGTCGGGGCGGGTCGCCCCGTGTTCGTGGTCCCCTCCATCCTGCCGCGGCGTCCCTGGACGCCCCCAGGCCTTGACGGCGTCCGGGCGCCGGGCCGTCAGGCGGCGAGGCGGTCGTCGCGTCCGGTGATGGCGAGCAGGCGGCTCTGGAGGGAGGCGGCGTCGTCGACCGGCACGGGCGCGGCGTAGAGGCCGCTCGCGCGCAGGGTCTCCTCCTGGGGTGCGAAGAGCTCCCAGACCGCTGCGACGAGCTCCTCGTCCAGCCGCTCGTCGCTGCCGGTCGCGCGGGCGAGGTCCCAGGCGTGGACGGTCACATCTGCCGTCTGCTCCTGCAGCAGCTCGACGGCGCTGACGGTGTCGCGCCCCAGCTGCACGGTCGCCGCCGGGTCGACGGTGCGGACAGCGACGCGCAGGCGGTCGGTCACGCGGCGCCACTCGCTCCTCAGATCGGTGGCGACCGACTCGAGGCGCAGCGCCGACTCGTCGCCGCCCGAGAGGAGCGTGTGCGCGCGCTGCTGCTCGCGGACGACGTGCAGCACCAGAGCGCGCGTGTCCCACTCGGTGTCGGGCGTGGGGGCCGACCAGTCCTCGACGGCGCTCAGCCGGAGCTCGAAGGCGCGGTGGGCGCGGTCCTGCAGATCGAGCCAGCGGCTCATCTCGGCGCCGGGGCCGGTCTCGGTGGCGGTGGGGGAGTCGGGCTGCTCGTGCGTCATGGTCTCTCCGGAGCGTCGTGGTGCTCGGGTCAACCGCGAGTGGTCGGCGCTCATTCCCGGGCGCGGCGGTCGAGCGGCCGATGTCGGTGGTGCGTGCGAGCATGTCCAGAGGCGTGGGCGAGCAGGACGGAGCGGCGTGAGCAAGCAGGACGGCACGGCGTGAGCGAGCAGGACGGCACCGCGTGAGCAAGCAGGACGGCACGGGGCGGCAGGTCACGACCGAGCCCTTCGACGACCCGCGCGCGAGCATCATGCACATCGACATGGACGCGTTCTTCGCCTCCGTCGAGCTGCTCGACCGGCCGGATCTGCGCGGGAGGCCGGTCATCGTGGGCCACCACGGAGCGCGCTCCGTCGTCACAGCGGCGACCTACGAGGCGCGCCGCTACGGCGTCAACTCGGCGATGCCCATGGCGGTCGCCCTCCGCCGCTGCCCGCAGGCCGTGGTCCTCGAGCCGCACATGGAGCGCTACCGCGAGGCCTCTCGCCGCGTCATGGCGATCTTCGACTCCTTCACGCCGCTGGTCGAGCGTCTGAGCATCGACGAGGCGTTCCTCGACGTCGCGGGTGCCCGCCGCATCTCGGGCTCACCGTTCGCGATCGGCACCGAGATCCGCCGCCGGGTGCACGCCGAGCTCGGGCTGACCTGCTCGGTCGGGATCGCCAGCACCAAGTTCGTCGCCAAGCTCGCCTCCGGCCGCTCCAAGCCCGACGGTCTGCTGGTCGTCCCCGCCGACGGCGTCCGCGAGTTCCTCGATCCGCTGCCCGTGAGCGCGCTGTGGGGAGTCGGCGCGAGCACGGAGGAGGCGCTCGTCCGCCGCGGTCTGCGCACCGTCGCCGACGTCGCGACCACCCCGCTGCCGTCGCTGGTGTCCGCCCTCGGCGAGGCGACCGGGAGGCGCCTGCACGCCCTGGCGAACGGGGTGGATCCGCGGCCGGTCGACACCCGCCAGATCGAGAAGAGCGCCGGACACGAGATCACGTTCGCCGACGACGTGGCCGACCCCGAGCTCGTCCGTCGTGAGCTGCTGCGGCTCTGCGACAAGGTCGCCGTGCGGATGCGCCGCTCGGGAGTGCGCTGCCGCACCGTCGCGGTGAAGGTGCGCTTCGGCGACTTCAGCACCCTCACCCGCTCCCGCACGCTCGTCGAGGCGACGGACGTGGCCCGGGTCCTCTACGAGGCCTCCTCCGCGCTCCTCGAGGCGGCCAACCCGATGCGGCGGCCCGTGCGGCTGATCGGCGTGCGCGGCGAGCAGCTGGTCGAGGGCGACGACGTCGCGTTCTCCCTGTGGAGCGACTCCGACGACTGGCGCGACGCGGAGCTCGCGGTCGACGGCGTGGCCGCCCGCTTCGGCTCCGGGGCCGTGCGTCCCGCCTCGCTCCTGTCCCGGTCGGCTCCCGAGTCGGCCAAGGGGATCGACCTCAGCGACACGCTCGCTACGCGGAACCGATCGTCAGACTGATCGGGCGGTGGTCGGAGCCGTTCGGCGGCAGGACCGCGACGGTCGCGGCGGTGACGCCGTCGGCGAGCGCGTGGTCGAGCGAGACGAGCGGCAGCAGGGACGGCCAGGTCGCCGGGAAGCCGACTCCACCCGTGCGGACGAGGCCCGCCTCCGCCAGCACCGGAGCGAACAGGTGGTCGTCCGTCGGCGTGTTGAAATCACCGATGACCAGCGTCCGCTCCGACTCGTCGTCTCGGAGAGCGGTGGCGAGGTTCGAGAGCATGGTGTCCCGCTCCTCGTGGTCGCCCGGCCGGAACGAGGCCAGGTGCACCACGAACAGGCGAGCGCTGCCGACCGGCGTGTCGACGTCGACGGCGAGCGCGCGCTCCCAGCCGAGCCCGAGGTCGAGCGGCTCCTCGTCGGTCAGCTCGGTCCTGCTCCAGACGCCGACGGTGCTCGAGACGGACGAGTACGGGTACTCGTCCGCCAGCTCGGCGTCGACCGCGTCCGCGGCGTCTCCGTCGAGCTCCTGCAGCGCGATCACGTCGGGGCCGCGGGCGGCGAGCGAGGCGGCGAGCCCGCCGGCGTCGCCGCTCGTCTCGATGTTCTGGCTGACGACGGTGAACGAGCCGGAGCGCACGGCCGGCGCCGGCAGGGCGACCGGCAGCACCAGCACGCCGTAGACCATCGCCAGCACGGTGACCGCGGCCGCCGTCCGGCGCGACCGGAGGGCCGCCGCGGCCGCGATGAGGAGCAGCACGAGGAGCCCCGTCCAGGGGATCCCGACCTCGAGGACCGACAGCCAGCCGATCGGATCGGGCAGTGCGCGGTGGAAGGCGAGGAAGGCGGCGAGCACGAGGCTCGCGACCGCCACCGCGGCCGAGCGCACGGGGCGGCGGCGGCGGGTACGGGCGGACATCCGTCGATCATGGCAGCAGGTCCCCGGAGGTCCATGGACGAGTCCTGTGCGCCCCGGCGGGCCGCTTGTCGCCGCGGAGAGCCGCGGAGTACCGTCGCACCATGCCCAACATCGCAGTCTCCCTGGCCGACACCGTCACCACCGCGGGTACCGCGACGATCTACGGCGAGCCCGTCACCGTCGACGGCGTCTCGCTCGTCCCCGTCGCCCTCCGCTGGTTCGGCTTCGGCGGAGGCAGCGGCTCCGAGGACGGCCAGGAGGGCGGCGGCGGGGGCGGCGGCGCCACGGTCATCCCGATCGGCGCCTACATCAAGGACGACCTCGGCCTGCGTTTCCAGCCGAACGTGATCTCGGTCCTTGCCGTCGGCATCCCCTTCGTGTGGGTGACCGGCAAGGCCCTCGCGCGCATCATCCGCGCCCTCAAGAAGTAGCCGGAGCGGCCCCACGTCAGCTGGCGCGCTGCTGGCGCGCGGGGTACCACTTCTTCTTCGTCCGGCCGAAGCCGACGATCAGCCGCTCGGCGTCGTCCGGCCGGCGTGGGTCGTAGATCACCGCGGCGGGCTCGCCGGCCATCCACGCGTCCCCGCGCTTCAGCGGGTACTTCTGCGCGCGCTTCTCCACACCCTCGGCGGTCCGGTAGACGACCAGGAGCCGGCCCAGATCCCGTGCCGAATCGCGGTCGCCGCGTGCCGGATCCGGCCCGACGACGCGCGCGGGCACCCGCGTGCCGTAGCTGAGCAGCTCACGGCGGATCCGGGCACGGCGCTGCCAGAGCAGGGCCTGCAGCAGGAGGATCAGCAGCACGGCCAGGACGACGACCACCGACCACGACATGACGTCTATGATTGCCGACGAACACGGGAGTCCGGTGCACCGGGCTGAGAGGAAGGCAGCAGCCTTCGACCGTCGAACCTGATCTGGGTCATGCCAGCGAAGGAACGTTTCGATCTCCTCTTACCAACCCGTGCCCTCCATTCGCTTCCACGAAAGGGCACGTCAGTGCAGAACACGAACGCGCAGAACACGAACGCGCAGAACACGAACGCGCAGAACACGAACGCGCAGAACCTCACCTCCTCCGCCCCGGCCCGGCGCGATCTGCGCTGGCGGGTCGTCGACATCGTGGTGGCGAGCGTCGTCGCCGTCGCGAGCGGGATCGTCTTCTGGGCCTGGGGCCTGGCGACGAACGTCCTCGGCCTCGCCTTCGAGTTCCTGCCCGGGCTCGGCGGGCTCCTCGGCGGCGGCTGGCTCTTCGCCGGCGTCCTCGGCGGCCTGATCATCCGCAAGCCCGGAGCCGCGCTCTACACCGAGCTGGTCGCCGCGGCCGTGTCGGCTCTGATCGGCACCCAGTGGGGCTTCACCGTGCTGATCTCCGGACTCGTGCAGGGACTCGGCGCGGAGATCGTCCTGGCGCTCTTCCTCTACCGCAGCGGCCGTCCGCTCGTCGCGATGCTGGCCGGTGCCGGTGCCGGGCTGGCCCTCGCGATCAACGACCTGCTGTCGTACTACGCCGTCAACGACGCGCTCTTCAAGACCGTCTACGTCGCCTCCTCGATCGTCTCGGGCGCGCTCCTGGCCGGGCTGCTGTCCTGGTTCGCGGTGCGGGGGCTCGCGGCCTCGGGAGCGCTGGACCGCTTCGCCTCCGGGCGCGAGGGCCGGACGGTCGAGGGAGCCGGCGCGGGCGCTCGATGAGCGGCGCTTCCGTCCGGGCGCGGGGCTGGAGCTGGCGGCACGCGGGACGCTCCCGCGACGCCCTCTCCGGCCTCGATCTCGCGCTGGAGCCGGGGGAGCGCGTGCTGCTCCTCGGCCCCTCCGGCGCGGGAAAGAGCACGCTGCTGCACGCCCTGGCCGGCGTCCTCGGCGGGGAGGAGGACGGCTCCGCGGCGGGCGAGCTCGAGATCGACGGAGCCGCGCCGCTCACCCGGCGCGGTGTCGCGGGGCTCGTGCTGCAGGATCCGGACACTCAGGCGGTCCTGGCGCGGGTCGGCGACGACGTCGCGTTCGCCTGCGAGAACCTCGGCGTGCCGCGCGAGGAGATCCCCGCGCGGGTTCGGGAGGCGCTCGGCGACGTCGGTCTCGACGTCCCGTTAAACCACTCCACCTCGGCGCTCTCGGGCGGGCAGAAGCAGAGGCTCGCTCTGGCGGGCGTGCTCGCCATGCGTCCGCGGCTCCTGCTCCTCGACGAGCCCACCGCCAACCTCGATCCGGACGGCGTGCGCGAGGTGCGGGCGGCGGTGGAGCGCACGGCCGCCCGCACGGGGGCGACGCTGATCGTCGTCGAGCACCGGGTCGACGTGTGGGTCGGCCTCGTCGACCGGGTCGTGGTGCTCGGGCGGGACGGCGCGGTCGTCGCCGACGGCGCTCCGGTCGAGGTCCTCGATCGGGCGCACGACGTGCTCGGCGCCTCCGGCGTCTGGCTGCCCGGTGACACCCCCGCCCGGCGCGGGGCGAGCGTGCTGCCCTCGCCCGCCGCCCTGAGCGCGCACGACCTCGCCATCGGCCGGCCCGTCCTCGGGCGCCGCCGCTCGACCATCGTGGCCTCGGGGCTCGAGCTCGCCGTCGACTCCGCGCGGGCCACGGCCGTGCTGGGACCCAACGGCGCGGGGAAGTCGACCCTCGCGCTCACGCTGGCCGGTCTCCTGCCGCCGGCCGCGGGGCGGGTGACCGCCTCCGAGTCGCTCCGCGCCGGTGCGGGCCCGGAGCCGATCCGCTGGACCTCGGCTCAGCTCGCCGGACGGATCGCGATGGTGTTCCAGGAGCCGGAGCACCAGTTCCTCACCGCTCGCGTGCGCGCCGAGCTCGCGCTGGGCGCCCGCGACGAGGCGGAGCGGCGGCGGGCGGAGGAGCTCCTGGAGCGCCTCGGCCTCGCGCACCTCGCCGACGCCAACCCGTTCACCCTCTCCGGAGGCGAGAAGCGGCGTCTGGCCGTCGCATCCGCCCTCACCCGGTCGCCGTCCGTGCTCGTCCTCGACGAGCCGACGTTCGGGCAGGACCGCCTGACCTGGGAGGTGCTCGTCGACCTCCTCGCCGAGCAGCGCGACGCGGGCACGGCGGTGCTCGCCGTCACCCACGACGAGACGCTGGTCGCCGCCCTCGCCGACTCGGTCGTCACCCTCGGCGCCCGTGAGGCGGTGTCGGGATGACGCTCCTCGACTCCGTTCCCGCGCGCAGCCGGATCGCTCGGGCCAACCCTGTCGCCAAGCTCCTCGCCAGCCTGGTGATCGCGTTCGCGCTCCTCCTCACGGTCGATGCGGTCTCCGCGGCGACGGCGCTGGCGCTCGAGCTGCTGGTTCTGCCGTTCGCGGGGCTCCGGGCGGGTGAGCTCGTGCGGCGGACGGCTCCCGTCTGGATCGCGGCTCCGCTCGCCGGCCTCTCGACTGTCCTCTACGGGCGCGACAGCGGCGCCGTCTACGCGGAGTTCCTCATCGTCTCGGTCACGGAGGGATCCGTCGCCCTCGGGCTGGCCATCGCGCTGCGCGTCCTGGCGATCGGACTGCCGAGCGTGGTCCTCATCGCCACCACCGACCCGACCGACCTGGCGGACGGCCTCGCGCAGATCCTGCGACTGCCCTCGCGCTTCGTGCTCGGCGCTCTCGCCGGCATGCGGCTCGTCGGTCTGCTCGTCGACGACTGGCGCACCCTGTCGATGGCCCGCCGGGCCCGCGGGGTCGCCGACGGCCGCGGGCCCGTCGAGGCGCTCCGCAGCCTCGCGGCCCGCACGTTCTCGCTGCTCGTGCTGGCCATCCGGCGGGGGAGCAGGCTCGCAACGGCGATGGAGGCGAAGGGCTTCGGCTCCGGCGTCCCGCGCACCTGGGCGCGGCAGTCGCGCCTCGGAGCCGGCGACCTCCTGCTGCTCGCGGGCGGAGTGCTGATCGCTGCCGTCGCCGTGACCGCCGCCGTCGTCACCGGCTCCTGGAGCTTCGTCCTGCATGGCTGAGCGGATCCTGCCGCTGACGGATCGGACGGCGGGCGACCTCGCCCGCTCCGTGATCGCGCGGCGTCGTCGGACGGTGCTGCTGGACGGACCGAGCGGCTCCGGCAAGTCGACGTTCGCGCGCGCGCTGGTCGAGCAGCTCCGTCTCGCGCCGGCGGCATCGTCGGTCGCGCTCGTGCGGATGGACGACCTCTACCCCGGCTGGACGGGCCTGGACCGGGCGTCGCGGGAGACGGCCGGGACGCTCGTCCGCCCCCACGGCCTCGGCCTCGCGGCGCACTGGCGGCCCTGGAACTGGGCCGCGGGGACGACGGCCGGGCGCCGCGTCGTCCGCGAGCCGCTTCTCGTGCTCGAGGGCTGCGGATCGGCCGGCGCCGCCGCGCGCCGCCACGCCGATCTGGTGGTCTGGCTCGAGGCCGACGACGAGGTGCGGCGCGTGCGCGCGCTCGAGCGCGACGGCGAGCTCTTCGCTCCGCACTGGGACGCCTGGGACCGCGACTTCCGCTCCTACTGCGCTCGGGAGCGGCCCCGGGAGAACGCCGACCTCGTGCTGGACACGGGCGGCGGGGGAGCAGTGCGCGGCTGAGGGGTCCCCGCCGAGCGCGGCGACGAGCGGATGCCGGTGGGGGGCTCTCCCTCGGCGGCGGTCAGGCCCAGCCGAGCTCGTGCAGCCGGTCGTCGTCGATGCCGTAGAAGTGGGCGATCTCGTGGACGAGGGTGACGTGGATCTCGTCGCGCAGCGCGTCCAGATCGTCGCACGCGGCGAGGTGCGGCTCGCGGAACAGCACGATGCGGTCGGGCATCTCGCCGAAGCCGTAGCGCTCGCGCTCGGTGAGGGCGACGCCGTCGTAGTAGCCGAGCAGATCCAGGGTCCCGTCCTCGGGCCGGTCCTCCACGACGAACACGACGTTGTCGAGCCCGTCGACCATGTCGTCCGGGAGCGCGTCGAGCTCGGAGATCACCAGGGCTTCGAAGGCGTCCTCGTCCAGCTCGAGCATCCGGGACCTCTCTGCGTCGGCGATCGCTGCCGGTCGCCGGATGTGCGAAGAGGCCCGGAGTCGGAACTCCGGGCCTCTTCCGCTGCATGCACAGCCACTGGGGTGAGTAACGGGGCTCGAACCCGCGACCTCCTAGACCACAACCAGGCGCTCTGCCAACTGAGCTATACCCACCAGGAGCGTGTTCCGGCGGGGTGACCCGCCGAAGCAACTGTACGAGAGTACTACATCCGCGAGGCGAACTCGTCCACGACGGCGGCCGACACGGCCTGCACCTCGGCGGTGCTCGGCCCCGGCTGCTCCACGAACACGGCACGGCGGTAGTACTGCAGCTCGCGGATGCTCTCGAGGATGTCGGCGAGGGCGCGGTGTCCGCCGTGCTTCTTGGGCGCGTTGAAGTAGATGCGCGGGAACCAGCGCCGTGCCAGCTCCTTGATCGTGCTGACGTCGACGTTGCGGTAGTGCAGGTGGCCGTCGAGACGCGGCATGAACTTCGCGAGGAAGGCGCGGTCGGTGCCGATCGAGTTGCCGGCGAGGGGGGCCTGCTGCTCCGCCGGGACGTGCTTCAGCACGTACTCCAGCACCTCGTACTCGGCCTCCGCGACGCTGACGCCGGAGGGGATCTCGACCAGCAGCCCGGAGGTCTCGTGCATCGACCGGACGAAGTCGCCCATGTTCTCGAGCGCGGTCGCGTCGGGCCGGATGACGAGGGAGAGCCCCTCGTCGAGCGGGTTCAGCTCGAAGTCGGTGACGACGACGGCGATCTCGACGAGCTCGTCGACGGAGAGGTCGAGCCCCGTCATCTCGCAGTCGATCCAGACAAGACGGTCGGGGGCGCTACTCATGCGGGGCAGTCTATCGGCGGCCGCCGACACCCGGTCCGGCCGCCTCGCTCCTCCTACACTGGACCCTCGTGATCACGCTCGCCTGCTGCCTCCTCATCGTCAACGCCGTGTGGAACGCGATCGTCTGGCCGCCCTTCCTCCGCCGCGTCCGCAAGGACCCGCGGGCGCGCGACGCGGACGGCCGCGCGACGACCTTCCTCCGCGTGCACACGGTCCTCATCGGCGTGTCGCTCGCCCTCGCCGTGGTCTCCCTGGTCGTGGGAGTGCTGGGACTCGTCCGGGGCGCCTAGGCCCCGGCGGGCGCGGCCCCTGCGCTTCGGTATCGTGGTCGGAGTCCGCCCCCGTAGCTCAGCGGATAGAGCAGGAGCCTTCTAATCTCTTGGTCGCAGGTTCGATTCCTGCCGGGGGCACCATCGGATCGGGAGCGCGCCGGTCGCCGTCCTTAGTCTTGTCCCGGTGGCGTGCGGATCAGCGTCGACGCCTCGCGCCCGTCCTTCGACCGCGTCGCGGCCTCTCCTCGGGCGGCGCTGCGCTCCTCCGAGGAGTGACGCCCGGCACCCACGGGGTTTTCCTCCGCTCCGGTGACCCTCGGACGAGGACTCGCGGTCGCTCCACCAGTAACACACCGGCAAATCGGAGGCAACACCGGCGTGTTTCCCACCCGAAGTCGTTTGAGTGTCATTCAGGCACCTAGTCTTGGGGTGTCCGGAATTACAACGACGTAACGAACGGAGGTACGACCATGCTGCTCCTCGCCATCCTCGGTGGAATCGCCGTCGCGTGGACGATCGTCGCGGCGCCCCTCGCCGTACTGGTCGGCCGAGTCGCCCGTGCACGTGATGCACACAGCTAGTCAGTACACGCACCGCCCGCACCACGGAGAAGGCCCCGATCGCACTCGCGATCGGGGCCTTCTTCTCGTGGTCGGGAGCACTCAGACCGAGCTGCGCTCCTGGCCTCGGTCGTCGTCCGAGGCGGACCGCTCGAACCGGGCCTCGTCCGCCCGGACGACCGCCTCGTCGTCGGCCGGCACGTCGTCGCGGTCTCCGTCGGCCGGAGCCGACGGCGTCGCGTCGTGCTCCGCGTCCGGCTGCGGCTCGGCGGCAGGAGCCGAGCGCTGCGGGTCGACGGGCGGCAGCTCCTCCACGGGACGCTCGCGCGACGGCACCTCCAGGCGGTCGACGTCGGCGAGCAGGCGGCGGGTCTCCTCCTGCGAGGCGTCCCCGGCCGACGCGGGGAGGACGATCGTGGGCGTCTGCGGGGCTGCAGAGCCGGAGGCGGAGCCCGCGCCGACGACGACCGGTGCGACGGCGGTCGGTGCGGCGGCCGGGGGAGCGGTGCGCTGGGGAGCGGCCTCGGCGGTGCTCGCGGCCCGATCGGACGACGGAGCGGACTCGGCGGAGCGGTCTCGACCCGTCTCCGAGAAGCGCCAGCGCTCGAGGTCGGCGAGGAAGGCCTTCCGGGCGCGCCCGGGCTTGTCCCGCCACTGCACGAGGCGGTCGCGGAACTCGCCCACGCTCGCCTGCGTCTGGTAGCCGCCGGTGCTCGACGTGTGCTTCAGCTCGGCGAGCTCGTGAGCGGCCCAGTTGGCCGCGACTCCGGAGCCCTTGACGGGCAGGAGGCGCAGGTGCGTCTCGGCCTGCGCGGACGCGCGGTCGCTGAGGACGCGCTCCGGGCTGCTGAGGACGTTCCAGGCCGAGGCGTCGACCGCGGCGTCGACGAGCGTCGCGATGACCGCGTTCTTCCGCTCGTGATCCTGCTGACGGATGAGGCGCGCGATGGACGCTCGGAAGACGGAGGCGATCACGATCGCTCCGACCACCACGGCCAGCAGGACCACAGCGGCCGTGAAGACCGCCTGGTGCCCGTCGCTCGTGCGGATCCAGGACATGAACTCGTTCCACCACTGCATGGGGCGAACGCTATCCGGGGCGGTCGCCTCGGCCCGGTCGGCACGCCGCCGACCGGGCGGATCGGCGCGTCAGGCGACGCGGAAGACCTCGATCGCGTCGTCGACGCTCCAGAACTCGCCGAGCTCGGCGCCGGCGGGCATGCCCGCCCGCAGCAGCCGGGCGCGGTACCGCTCGCCGAGCGGATCCTCGACCAGCTCGATGTGACCGACCACGGCGCCCGAGCCGGTGCTCACGCGCCACAGCCGGGCGTTGACCCGGGTGAGCGTCGGCGGGGTGCGGGTGGCGTGCAGCGTGGACAGGGACATCGGTTCCTCCTGCTCGAGTCTCGGAGCACCCACCGGCCGAGTGCTGTCGCAGACTACGGCCGACCACCGACATCCCCGCCGGGGCGTCAGCGCAGGGTCGTGCCGTGCACCGCGAACTCCTCGATCGCGTCGATCTCCTCCTGCGAGAGGGGGCCGGCGTCCAGCGCGGCGACGTTCTGCTCGAGCTGCGCGACGCTCGACGCGCCGATGATGGCGCTCGTGACGGTGGGCACCCGGAGCACCCAGCTCAGGGCGAGCTGGGCCAGCGACTGGCCGCGCTGCTGCGCGATCGCGTCCAGGCCGCGGGCGCGCGTCAGGTACGCCTCGTCGATCCGGTCGGAGGAGAGGAAGCGCGACGTCGCCGCACGGGACCCCTCCGGCACGGTGCCGTCGAGGTAGCGGTCCGTCAGGAGCCCCTGCGCCAGCGGCGAGAAGACGATGCAGCCGGTGCCGAGCTCGTCGAGCACGGGGAAGAGGCCGTCCTCGGGTCCGCGGTCGAAGAGGGAGTAGCGGGGCTGGTGCAGGAGGAGCGGGACTCCGCTGCCCGCCAGTGCCGCCTGCGCGGCCCGGGTCTGCTCGGGCGAGTAGTTCGAGATGCCGGCGTAGAGCGCTTTGCCCGACTCCACGGCCGAGACGAGAGCGCCCATGGTCTCCTCGATCGGAGTCTCCGGGTCCGGACGGTGCGAGTAGAAGACGTCGACGTAGTCGACGCCGATCCGCTGCAGGCTCTGGTCGAGCGAGGAGAGCAGGTACTTGCGCGAGCCGCCGTCCCCGTACGGGCCGGGCCACATGTCGTATCCGGCCTTGGACGAGATGACGATCTCGTCGCGGTACGGGCGGAGGTCCTCCGCGAGGATGCGGCCGAAGGCCGTCTCGGCGGCGCCGTAGGGCGGTCCGTAGTTGTTCGCGAGGTCGAAGTGGGTGACGCCCAGGTCGAACGCGCGGCGGAGGATCGCGCGCTGCGTGTCGAGGGAGCGGTCGGATCCGAAGTTGTGCCAGAGGCCCAGCGACAGGGCGGGCAGCAGCAGGCCGCTCCGTCCGGTGCGTCGGTAGTCCATGCGGTCGTAGCGGGCGGGGGCGGCGTCGTAGCTCACGCCGCGACTCTATTGCAGGGGGCGGATCCGCGGAATGCAGGGGGCCGTGAGCGTGTTGGACCGACTGACGCCTCCGGCACCCCGGACGCGTCGACGCGACAGGAAGTGAGTCACACGCAATGCGCACATTCGTACTCGCCGGAGGATGCTTCTGGTGTCTGGACGCCGTCTACCGCGTCCTCGACGGCGTGACCGACGTCGTCTCCGGCTACACCGGCGGCCGCACGACCGAGCCCGACTACGAGGACGTCTGCTCCGGGCGCACCGGCCACGCCGAGGCCGTCGCCGTCACCTTCGACCCCGAGGTCATCCCCGAGCAGGTCGTCCTCGACGTCTTCTTCACCCTGCACGACCCGCGACAGCTGAACCGCCAGGGCAACGACGTCGGCACGCAGTACCGCTCGGCGATGTTCTACTCCTCCGACGAGGAGAAGGAGCTGTTCGAGACGGCGCGCGACCGTGCGTCCGAGTGGTGGGACGGCCCGATCGTCACCGAGATCTCGCCGCTGGGCGTGTACTACCCCGCCGAGGACTACCACCAGGACTTCTTTGCGAAGAACCCGGGCCAGGGCTACTGCATGGCGGTCGCACTGCCCAAGGTGAACAAGATCCGCAAGTCCTACTCGAGGTACATCACCGCGTCGTAACGCTCCTCCACAGAGGACGATCCGCTCGTCCTCTCCCCAGAAGGGCCCGCCTCCACCTCGGAGGCGGGCCCTTCGTCGCGACACTGGCACTGCGGCGCCCGAGCGGTACCAGCCCCCTCCGCCCGGGCGCCGTGCCCGTCGCAGCCGTGGCGGGGCAGGAGTAGAGAGGACACGACCATGACCGACACGCTGACCGTCATCGGGACCATCGGCACCGAGCCCCGGAGCATCGACACCTCCAGCGGCACCGCGATGACCAGCTTCCGGCTCGCCTCGACGCAGCGGCGCTACGACCGCTCGGAGCAGCGCTGGGTCGACGTCTCGACCAACTGGTACACCGTCACCGCGTTCAACGGCCTGGCCGGCAACGCGCTGTCCTCCCTGTCGCGCGGCGACCGGATCCTCGTCACCGGGCGGCTCGGGGTGAGGGCCTGGGAGGCGGGAGGCAAGGCCGGTACCGATGTGGTCCTCACGGCCGAGGGCATCGGGCACGACCTCGCCTGGGGGACCAGCAGCTTCACGAAGACCGTCGGGCGCGCCTCTGCTCCCGCCCCTGCCGCCGAGCCCGCGTGGAGCGAGGAGGCGCCGCGCGAGGGCGCCGCGGCGGGTGACTGGGGCGCGTCGGGCCATGACCGCGGTGATGCCGCGCCCGAGCCGCCGGTGGCGGCGGGCGTCGGCGGAGGCGCTCCCGGTCTCTCGGTAGGATCCGGGGAGACCCCGTTCTGATCCGGGGGACCGGAGCGAGAGCCGTCCCGGTCGGGAGGAGCCGGGCGTGACACGGAACCGAGCGGCCCGCATCGCGCTCGTGCTCGGCGGTCTCGCCGTCTGCCTCTCCGGTTGCACATCGCCGTCGGCGCCGGACCCCGTGGTGTCCTCCTCCGCGGCCGAGGCACCGACACCGGCGGAGTCCGCCGCACCCGTCGCCTTTGTGCCGGGCGGGACGACGGAGCAGAACCTCCCCGTGTTCGAGCAGACCCTTCGCGCGGCGGCTGAGCCCGATCCGGAGGTGAGCGGCTCCAGCGTGGTCGACGCGCTCGTCGCGGCGGGGTTCTCCCGCGGGTCGATGCAGCTGACAGCGGACGAGACCTCGGTCGGACTCGACGCGGACTCGGTGCAGGTCTCCGTCAAGCTCGGGGAGTCGTGCCTCATCGGCCAGTACGGCCCGAAGAGCGGCGGGGTGCGGGCGGTGATCGCGGCACCGATCGCGACCGGCGCCTGCCTGGTCGGCCGGACCGTCCCGATCCAGGGCTGACGCGCTCGCCTCGACCGGGGTCCGCTCCGCCATGCGCCCCGGTCGGGGTCCGGAAGGGCGAAAGGATCCTCGACAAGCCCCCTCGCCCGTCGAGCCCGAGAGAGCCCGGTGTTCGCCCGTCGCTCCTGCAGGACCACTCCGACCGGTGCGGATCCGAGCGTGAGCACCGCCTCGTGCGGGCGGACCGGTCGACGATCCCGGTGGTCGGCGGCGCCCTCCCCTCCCCGGGACGCCGCTCCGCACGGTTAGGCTGCCCTGGCCGACACGTGTGCCCCAGCAGGGGCACCGCGACGGACGTGCCGACGGGAGTGCTCGGCACGAGGACCACGACGAGGGGGAACTCGCCATGACCACATCCCGACCGCAGACGACGACGCGAGCGAGGTGGAGGCGCACCGCCATCGCGGTCGCGAGCACGGCAGCCGTCGTCCTCGGAGTGACGACAGGAGCCGGAGCGGCTGCCGCCGCGGAGAGCCGGATGGTCGCGCTGACGAGTCCCTACAACTGGTCGACCACCGAGACGTTCTCGGCCGCCCAGATCAGTCCCGTCGCGGGCGACGTCACCGCGCTCGACGTCACGCTCTCCGACTCCGCTCGGCCGACGGGTTCCTATCCGGCGTTCACGACCTACAACTGGGCGATCGGTGACTACGACCTCGCCGGGTCGGCGAAGCTCGCGTCCGGGAGCCGCAGCTTCCGCATCGACCTGAAGCAGCCCCTCGCCTCGTTCGGCAGTGGAACCGTGCCCCTCCAGATCACGGCGCAGAAGCAGCCGATCAAGAACCCCCGGGAGCCGATCGGCCAGCCGGTCGACAGCGGCTACGAGCTGACCACGTCGGCCACCCTCTCCGTTGCCGGAGCCTCCGGCAGCGGCGGCGTCGGCGGGGTAGACCTCAGCGGGACCGCGCAGACGCTCCAGCGCAGCGCCGCCTACTTCGCCTACAGCAACGCCGCTGAGGTGCCGGACGTGAAGGGCGGCGACACCGTCGTCCTCGAGTCCAACCAGCCCGGCTTCTACGACCTCCAGGGGCTCACCGCCTACGTCGGTCCCAGCAGGACCGAGCGGATCCCCGCCCAGGTCGTCGCGGACAACGATCAGTCCAAGGTCACCGTGACGATCCCGTCCAGCGCCTACGACGCCTACAAGGACCGCGTGAGCAGCCTGCTCCAGGTCACCGGCATCAGCAACGGCAGGGTGGAGCAGCCCCGCGGAGCGACCATCACGTCGGACGCCGCGGTCCGCGTGACAGGAAGCGGAGCCACCACCCCGCCGGTCACGCCGACCCCGACGGCCACCGCGACCACCCCGCCGGTCACGCCGACCCCGACCACTCCTCCGGTCACGCCCACGCCGACCGCAACGCCGACCGCCCCGCCCGCCGGCTCGCCGGCCGTCTCGCGCATCTCGGGCACCGACCGTCAGGGCACCGCGGTCGAGGTGTCCAAGCGCACCTTCCCGGCGAACGTCCCCGTCGTCTACGTCGCCACTGGGCAGAACTTCCCGGACGCGCTCAGCGCCGGACCCGCCGCGGCCAAGGCGGGCGGGCCGCTGCTCCTGGTCGACCGCGACTCGATGAGCCAGGTCGTCCGCACCGAGCTGACGCGTCTCAAGCCCGCGAAGATCGTCGTCGTCGGCTCCGAGCTCAGCGTCGGCAGCCAGGTCTACAACGACCTGGCCGGGTACGCGACGAACAGGAACATCACGCGCCTCGGCGGAGTCGACCGCTACGACACCTCGAAGAAGATCCTGCAGTACGCCTTCCCCACCGGCTCCT
The DNA here is from genome assembly GCF_002931975.1 of Rathayibacter sp. AY1F3. NCBI lineage: Bacteria > Bacillati > Actinomycetota > Actinomycetes > Micrococcales > Microbacteriaceae > Rathayibacter > Rathayibacter sp. AY1F3. Next base: position 16,659 of record NZ_PSVF01000017.1, read on the forward strand.
CGAGGGCCTGGCTGGCGACGGGCGAGAAGTTCCCCGACGCTCTGAGCGCCAGCGCCGCGGCCGGCGCGAAGGACGCTCCGGTAGTGCTGACCAACGGAACCGGCTCCACGGTGGACCCCCTCACCCAGCAGATCATCAGCGGCCTCAAGATCAGGACGCTGACCATCGCGGGCTCCTCGCTCTCGGTCAGCGCCGGCATCGAGCGCTCGATCACGGGCCCGGTGATCACCCGCATCGGCGGGACCGACCGGTACGACACCTCGGAGAAGCTGAACAAGGCGGCCTTCACCTCGGCGAAGACCGTCTACCTCGCGACCGGTGAGAAGTTCCCCGACGCCCTGGCCGGAGCCACGGCGGCGGGCTACACCGGGAGCCCGCTCTTCGCGGTCCAGCCCACCTGCGTGCCCCGGGCGGTCCTCGCCGACATCACCGCATCCAAGGCGACGCAGGTGATCCTGCTCGGCAGCACGGACACGCTGTCCGAGGCGGTGGAGCGCCTGACGCCCTGCAGCTGATCCGCACCGTCGGCCGCTGACGCGATCCGCCCTCCCCACCGGCCCGGCGGGAGCGGAGGGCGGTCCGCGTTCAGACGCTCCCTCCGACGCGGACCGGCGAGTTCCCGTTATCCTCGACTGGTGCGGACGGTCCCGCGGCCTGCGCTCCGCGTCGGCCGGGGCCCGGCGTCCCGCCCCGGTCCGAGCCTCCGTCAGCGCCTCCGCGCGGAGCAGGGGACCGGCGGGCGACCCGACTCCGCGCAGACCGACGGACTTGAGGACTGGGCATGGCTGAATACATCTACTCGATGGTGCGCGCGCGGAAGGCGGTCGGCGACAAGCTGATCCTGGACGACGTCACCATGTCGTTCCTGCCGGGAGCGAAGATCGGCGTGGTCGGGCCCAACGGCGCCGGCAAGTCGACGATCCTGAAGATCATGGCGGGGCTGGACACGCCGAGCAACGGCGAGGCGCGGCTCAGCCCGGGCTACACCGTCGGCATCCTGATGCAGGAGCCCGAGCTCGACGAGACCAAGACGGTACTCGAGAACGTCCAGGAGGGCGTGGGCGAGATCAAGGGCAAGATCGACCGCTTCAACGAGATCTCCCTCGCGATGGCCGACCCGGACGCCGACTTCGACAGTCTCCTCGCCGAGATGGGGACCCTGCAGGAGGCGATCGACGCCGCCGACGCCTGGGACCTGGACTCGCAGCTGGAGCAGGCGATGGACGCGCTGCGCACCCCGCCGGGGGACTCCCTCGTCACCAACCTCTCGGGTGGCGAGAAGCGCCGCGTGGCGCTCACCAAGCTCCTCCTGCAGAAGCCCGACCTGCTGCTGCTCGACGAGCCCACCAACCACCTCGACGCCGAGAGCGTGCTCTGGCTCGAGCAGTTCCTCTCGAAGTACCCCGGCGCCGTGCTCGCCGTCACCCACGACCGGTACTTCCTCGACAACGTCGCGGAGTGGATCGCCGAGGTCGACCGCGGCCACCTCTACCCCTACGAGGGCAACTACTCGACGTACCTCGAGAAGAAGAGCGCCCGCCTGGAGGTCCAGGGCAAGAAGGACGCCAAGCTCGCCAAGCGGCTCACCACCGAGCTCGACTGGGTGCGCAGCAACGCCAAGGGCCGTCAGGCCAAGTCGAAGGCGCGCCTGGCGCGCTACGAGGAGATGGCGGCCGAGGCCGAGAAGACGCGCGTGCTCGACTTCGAGGAGATCGTCATCCCGGTGGGCCCACGTCTCGGCTCCCAGGTCATCGACGCGAAGAAGCTGCACAAGCAGTTCGGCGAGCGCGTCCTCATCGACGACCTCAGCTTCACGCTGCCCCGCAACGGCATCGTCGGCGTCATCGGCCCGAACGGCGTCGGCAAGACAACGCTCTTCAAGACGATCGTGGGCTTCGAGCCGCTCGACTCGGGCGACCTGAAGATCGGCGAGACGGTCGACCTCTCCTACGTCGACCAGAGCCGCGGCGGCATCGACCCGCAGAAGAACCTGTGGGAGGTCGTCTCCGACGGGCACGACTACATCACCGTCGGGAAGACCGAGATCCCCTCCCGCGCCTACGTCTCGCAGTTCGGCTTCAAGGGCCCGGACCAGCAGAAGAAGGCCGGCGTCCTCTCCGGTGGCGAGCGGAACCGCCTCAACCTCGCGCTGACGCTCAAGCAGGGCGGCAACCTGCTCCTGCTCGACGAGCCCACCAACGACCTGGACGTCGAGACCCTGGGCAGCCTCGAGAACGCGCTCCTCGAGTTCCCGGGCTGCGCCGTGGTGATCACGCACGACCGGTGGTTCCTCGACCGCATCGCGACCCACATCCTCGCCTACGAGGGCACCGAGGAGGATCCGGCCAACTGGTACTGGTTCGAGGGCAACTTCGAGGCGTACGAGGAGAACAAGATCGAGCGCCTCGGCCCGGACGCGGCGAAGCCGCACCGCTCCGCGTACCGCAAGCTCACCCGCGACTGATGCGCCTGCACGTCGCCATCCCGCTGCGCTGGTCGGACTTCGACGCCTACGCGCACGTGAACAACGCCGAGATGCTGCGCCTGCTCGAGGAGGCGCGCATCCAGGCGTTCTGGAAGCCGGACTCGCCGCAGCCCGGCGGGATGGCGACGGCGGTGCTCGACGCACGGCCGGGCGCCGAGTCGATCAGCCTCATCGCCCGGCAGGAGATCGAGTACCTCGCACCGATCCCGTACATGCGCGCGCCGATCGACGTGGAGCTGTGGATCGGGCGGATCGGCGGGGCGAGCCTCGAGGTCTGCTACGAGCTCTACTCGCCCGCCGGCGTCGTCCCGCGGGTGCTCTTCACGAAGGCGGCCACCACTCTGGTGCTGGTCACGGCCGCGACGGGCAGGCCCCAGCGCATCCCGGAGGAGCTCCGCGAGGCGTGGGGCCCCTACGTCGAGGAGCCCATCACCTTCTCGAAGCGGGGCTGAGCTCAGCCCAGGGGGACGCGGACCATGCCCTCCTGGGCGACGCTCGCCACGAGCACGCCCTCCTGCGTGTAGATGCGCCCGAGCGAGAGCCCGCGTCCGCCGGACGCGCTCGGCGCCTCCTGCACGTAGAGGAGCCACTGGTCCACGCGCGCGGGGCGGTGCCACCACATCGCGTGGTCGAGGCTCGCGATCCGCAGGCCGGGCGTCGTCCAGGCCGCACCGTGCCGGCGGAGCGTGGATTCGAGGATCGTGTAGTCGCTCGCGTAGGCGAGGGCGGCGCGGTGCAGCATCGGATCGTCCGGCAGTGGTCCGAGCGAGCGCATCCACACGCTCTGGTGCGCGACCCGCTCGGGGTCGGCCCGGAGGTACACCGGCTGCTCGACGTGCCGCACGTCGAAGGGGCGCTGCGTGGCCCAGAAGCTGCCGACCGGGTGGTCGACCCCCGCGAGGATCTCGGCGGTGCTCGGCAGCGACTCCGGGTCGGGGATCCCCTCCGGCATCGGCGCCTGGTGGTCGAGGCCCTCGTCCTCGGTCTGGAACGAGGCGATCATCGAGAGGATGGGGCGTCCGTTCTGGTAGGCCTGCGTCCGCCGCGTGCAGAAGGAGCGGCCGTCGTGGATCCGGTCGACCGAGAACGTGATCGGCAGGGAGACGTCCCCGGGGCGGAGGAAGTACCCGTGCATCGAGTGCACGGAGCGCCCCTCGACGGTGCGACCGGCCGCGATGAGCGACTGCGCGAGGACCTGGCCGCCGAAGACCCGCCCCTCGGGCATCCACTGCGAGGGACCCGTCGAGATGTCCTCGCTGGTGCGGGCGCCGGTGTCCGTCAGGTCGAGCGCGGTGAGGAACGAGGACAGGGGATCGGGCACGGTACCTCCGGGGTGTCGGGCGGTGGGGCGAGCGGCCTCGGGTAAGTTTATCGACGCGATGAGTTCGTCCTTCTCCCTGGCGGATCCGCCCAGCCTGTCGGATCTGCGCGTCTTCCTCGGCCGTTCGGCCCGGGTCGAGGACGGTGCGGTCCGGCTCCTCGCCGACGACCACGTGCTGGCCGCCTACACCGCGATCCTCCAGCCCCGCGGTCTGCTCGACCGCTCCGCGACCGTGCTGGGCCTGCGCGTCTTCGCGCTCGACGAGCCCGCCGGCTTCGACCGGGTCGTGCCGATCCGTGCGCTGTCGGACCGCCTCGCCCGCCTGCAGTGGGAGCCGGGCGGAGCGGACGGCAAGCCGGTCGTGCTGCCCGACGGCGACGACGCGACGGCGGGACCCTGGGCGGGCGTCTCCCCGCCCCGCGGCGGCTGGACCCGGCGCGAGCCCGTGGACCCGGGCTTCCTGGAGCGCGTCGCGCGCGAGGGGATCGACGAGATCGCGGCGGCCGTCGGCTCCGAGACGGGCGAGCAGATCGTCGGCCGCGTGCGGTCGAGCGTCTGGGGCCGCCCGCTCGACGGCCTCGAGGACGTCCCGGCGGGAGCGGCGTTCGCCCTCTTCGCGCTCGGGTTCCTCGGCGCCGACGACCCGGTCGCCCTGCTCGAGAGCGGCGCCTGGCGCCGCCTCACCTCACGGCGCGGACACGTGCTGGTCCGCACCCCGGGCTGAGCGGCTACTCCTCGAAGGTGTTCACCATCGCGTGGGCGGCGCGCTCCAGGTAGTCCCAGAGCAGGGCGTCGTCGGCCGGAGCGAGCTCGAGATCGTCGACGGCCGTCCGCATGTGCTGGAGCCAGTGGTCGCGGGCCTCGGGGTTGATCCGGAACGGCTGGTGCCGCATCCGCAGGCGCGGGTGGCCGCGCTCCTCGCTGTAGGTGCCCGGGCCGCCCCAGTACTGCTCGAGGAAGCCGGTCAGCCGCTGGATCGCGCCCTCGAGGTCGTGCTCGGGGTACATCGGCCAGAGGACCTCGTCCTCGCGGACGCCTTCATAGAAGCGGCGGACCAGGCGCTCGAACGTCGGCCGGCCGCCGATGTGCTCCCAGAAGCTGCGCAGCGGAGGCGTGCCGCCGATCTGCAGGCCGCTCACGAGCGCGCTCCCGTCGGGCCGGAGGTGCCTCCGCCGTCCTGGGGCGGCGTCCCGCTCCCGCGCCGCAGCGCGCGGGGGAGCCGCACGGGCTTGCCGTGCTCGGTGCTGATCGTGGGGGAGGGCGTGGTCCGCGGCGGTTTGGCGCCTCCGACGCTCGTCGCCCCCTCGAAGCCCTCGAGGACGACGGTGGCCAGCGAGGGGAGCTTCACGTCGAGCGCGTCGAGCGACTTCTTCAGGCGCAGGCGCAGCTCGCGGGCGACGTCGTCCTTGGCGGTGGTGCGGGTCTTGACCACGACCCGGATGACCAGGGCGTCGTCGGCGATGGACTCCAGGCCCCAGAGCTCGGGCTTGTCGATGATCCGGGCCCGCCAGCGGCTGCTCGCCGCCAGCTCGTTCGCGGTCGCGAGGACCGTGGACTGCACCTGCTCGAGGTCCGTCTCGTAGGGCACGGCCAGGTCGACGATGACGCGCGACCAGCCCTGCGACATGTTCCCGACCCGGACGATCTCGCCGTTGCGGACGAACCAGAGGGTGCCGTTGACGTCGCGGATCTGCGTCACCCGGACGCCGACCGACTCGACCACGCCCGTCGCCTGCCCGGTGTCGACGACGTCGCCGACCCCGAGCTGGTCCTCTGCGACCATGAACAGCCCGTTCAGGACGTCCTTGACGATGTTCTGCGCGCCGAAGCCGAGGCCCGCGCCGAGGGCGGCCGTCAGCAGGGCGAAGGAGCCGATGAGGTCCTTGTCGATCGTCGTCACGATCATGACCAGGGCGATGACGACGATCAGGATCGAGCTCAGGTTGTTGAGGATCGACCCGAGCGTGCGCGTGCGTTGCACCACCCGCACGGCCGCGAGCGGCGACGCGGCGATCGACTGGGTGTCCTCGACGCGCTGGCGGCGCTTCACTCCCGACACGATCTGGTCGACGACTCGGCCGATCACGAAGTGGGCGATGACGCGCACCAGCAGCGCGCCCAGCACGATCCCGAGGATCGCGACCACCTTCCAGAAGGGCTCGGACTCGAAGAAGGAGACGGTGGCGGCGACAGGGTCCGGGGTGGAGGTCTGAAGAAGCAGCATGACCGCTCCAGGCTACGGGACGCCTCCCTCCGAGACGGGTGCACGAGCCCCGAGCGCGTATAGATTCGAGGAGGGTCCGCTCGGACCCGGACACCGCCCTGGGAAGGACGCCCGATGCTCCACTCCACCCGGACTCCCGCCGAGAAGCGCCGCCTCTTCCGCGAGCGCCTCGCCTCGGGCGAGCTGCTGCAGCTGCCCGGCGCGTTCACTCCGCTCTCCGCGCGCCTCATCGAGGCGAAGGGCTTCGACGGGATCTACGTCTCAGGCGCCGTGCTCTCGGCCGAGCTGGGGCTGCCGGACATCGGGCTCACCACGCTCAGCGAGGTGGCCGGCCGCTCGCAGCAGATCGCGCGCCTGACCGACCTGCCGGTCCTCGTCGACGCGGACACCGGCTTCGGCGAGCCGCTGAACGTCGCGCGCACGGTGCAGATGCTCGAGGACGCCGGAGTCGCGGGGCTGCACATCGAGGACCAGGTGAACCCCAAGCGCTGCGGGCACCTCGACGGCAAGGCGGTCGTGGACGAGGCGACCTCGGTGCGGAGGATCGCGGCGGCAGTCGACGCGCGCCGCGACTCCGACCTGGTGATCATGGCCCGCACCGACATCCGCGCCCTCGACGGCCTGCCGGCCGCGATCGACCGCGCCAAGCGCCTCGTCGACGCCGGAGCCGACGCGGTGTTCCCCGAGGCGATGCGCGACCTGTCCGAGTTCGAGGCCGTGCGCGCCGCGATCGACGTGCCGATCCTCGCCAACATGACCGAGTTCGGCAAGAGCGAGCTGTTCACCGCGCAGCAGCTCGCCGACGTCGGCGTGAACGTCGTGATCCACCCGGTCTCGCTGCTCCGGATCGCGATGGGCGCCGCGATGCGGGCACTCGACGCGCTCAAGGCGGAGGGATCGCTCCGCTCGGAGGTCCCGGGCATGCAGACGCGCGCCGAGCTCTACGAGCTCCTCGACTACGCCTCGTACAGCCGCTTCGACGAGGGCGTCTTCGACTTCTCGCTCGCCGACCACTACGGCGCCTGAGCGCGCCGACCCGCACGAACCGGCGGCGCTCCCCGGCGCCGCCGCCCGCCTCTCGCGAAGGAGCGAAGGATGAGCACGACCGATCAGGACATCCGCAAGGGACTCGTGGGGGTCGTCGTCGACACGACGGCCGTCTCGAAGGTCGACCCGGCGTCGAACTCGCTGCTCTACCGCGGCTACCCCGTGCAGGAGCTCGCGGCGGGGACCTCGTTCGAGGACGTGGCCTGGCTGCTCTGGCACGGCGAGCTCCCCACTGCGGAGGAGGCGGCCGGGCTGGCCGCCGTGGAGCGGGCCCACCGCGCCCTGGCCCCCGAAGTGCGGACCGTGATCGACCTGCTGCCTCTGTCGGCGCACCCGATGGACGTCGTGCGGACGGCGGTGAGCGTCCTGGGCGCGCTCGAGGAGGATCCGGACGCCGACGCTGCCGAGGCCGTGCTGGAGCGCTCCGTGCGGCTCTGGGCGGCACTGCCGGCGATCGTCGCCTACGCCCAGCGCCGCCTGCGCGGCCTCGAGCCGATCGAGCCGCGCGACGACCTCGACTACTCCGAGAACTTCCTCTGGACGACCTTCGGCGAGATGCCGGAGCCGGTCGTCGTCGACGCGTTCCGCGTCTCGCTGGTGCTCTACGCCGAGCACTCCTTCAACGCCTCGACCTTCACGGCCCGCGTCGTGACGTCGACGCTGTCGGACGTCCACTCCGCCGTGACCGCCGCCGTCGGAGCGCTCAAGGGACCGCTCCACGGCGGGGCGAACGAGGCCGTGCTGCACGTGCTCGACGAGGTCGGCACCGGACCGGAGGCGGACCGGCGGTCCCGCGAGTGGCTCGCCGAGGCGCTCGGGCAGCGCCGGAAGGTCATGGGGTTCGGCCACCGGGTCTACAAGTCGGGCGACTCGCGGGTGCCGACCATGGACGCCGCTCTCCGGCGGCTCGCCGAGCACGAGGGGGCCGGCGAGATGATGGAGCTGTACGACGCCCTGGCCGCGGCGATGGCCGAGCGGACGGGCATCCTGCCGAACCTCGACTACCCGTCCGGCCCCGCCTACCGGCTGATGGGCTTCGACACCGGGATCTTCACTCCGCTGTTCGTCGCCGCGCGGGTGGTGGGCTGGACGGCCCACGTGATCGAGCAGCGGGGCTCGAACGCGCTCATCCGGCCGCTGTCCGCCTACGACGGGCCGGAGCGCCGCTCGGTCCCGCAGCGCTAGGCGCCGGGAGCGGGGAGAGCCGCCCGGTCCCGCAGCGCCGAGCGCCGGGGGACCGGGCGGCTCGCTGTCAGCCCCGAGTGTCGCGCTCCTGGGCGCGGAGCGCACGCTCCACGCCGGCCAGGTTCTCGATCACGAGTCGGCGCAGCGCCGGGACCTCCGGGTTCGCGTCGAGCCAGGCGCGGGTGGCGTCGACGATCTCCTGCGAGGGCGTGGCGGCCGGGTAGAAGCCGACGACCAGGTACTCGGCGATCTTGTAGCTCTTCGACTCCCAGAGGGAGCGGAGGGCGTCGAAGTAGACCGGGACCATCGCGTCGAGCAGGCGCGGGTCGGCGGCGCGCTGGAAGCCCAGGCCCGTCGAGCGGACGATCGTGTTCGGTGCCGAGTCGTCGGCCGTGACGGAGTCCCACGCCGCGCGCTTCGCCTCCGCGGTCGGCAGTGCGGCACGGGCGTGCGCGGCCGACTGCTGGCCGGTCGCCGTGTTGTCCGAGGCGAGCGCCGCGTCGATGTCGTCCGCACCGGCCCGCCCGCCGGCGACGAGAGCGATCAGCAGCTCCCAGCCGAGGTCGGTGTCGATGTCGAGGCCGTCGAGAGCGGTGGAGCCGTCGAGCAGCGCCTGCACGGCCTCGAGGTGCGCCGGGGTGGACGCGATCGCGGCGAAGAACTTCACGAACTGGAACTGCGCGTCGCTGCCCGGCCCGGCGCCCTGCGCGAGCGTCCACAGCTGATCGCCCGCCTCCTCGACGACCTCGGCCCGGTACTCCGGAGCGACGTACTGGGTGGCGGTGGCGACGAGCTGGTTGAGCACCGTCCGCAGGGTCGTGGACTCGGTCTCGGTCGCGACGTTGCCCAGGACGAGGCGGACGAAGTCGCGCGGCGCCGACTCGGCGTCGCGGGTCGAGTCCCAGACCGAGCCCCAGACCAGCGAGCGGGCCAGGGGGCTGTCGATGCTCGCGAGGTGCTCGACGGCCACGGCGAGCGAGGCGTCGTCGAGGCGGACCTTCGCGTAGGCGAGGTCGTCGTCGTTGAGCAGCACGAGCGCCGGACGGGTGCGGCCGATCAGCTCGGGCACCTCGGTGCGCTCCCCGTCGACGTCCAGCTCGAGGCGGTCGACGCGGACGAGGCGCTCGCCCTCGAAGTCGTACAGGCCGATCGCCAGGCGGTGCGGGCGGATCGTCGGGTACTCCTCGACCGCGGTCTGCAGGATCGCGAAGGACGCGATCGCTCCGCTCTCGTCGACCGCGATCTCGGGGCGGAGCGTGTTCACGCCGGCCGTCTCGAGCCACTGCGCCGACCACTCGGTGAGATCGCGCCCGCTGGTGGCCTCCAGCTCGACCAGCAGGTCGCGCAGCTCCGTGTTCGAGAAGGCGTGCTTGACGAAGTACTCGTGGACGCCGGCGAGGAACTCCTTCTCGCCGACCCACGCGACGAGCTGCTTGAGCACCGAGGCGCCCTTGGCGTAGGTGATGCCGTCGAAGTTGACCTGGACGTCCTCGAGGTCGTTGATGGTCGCGACGATCGGGTGGGTCGAGGGCAGCTGGTCCTGGCGGTAGGCCCAGCTCTTCTCCATCGCGGCGAAGGTGGTCCACGCCTCGGTCCACTCCGTCGCCTCCGCGGTGGCGAGGGTGGAGGCGTACTCGGCGAACGACTCGTTGAGCCAGAGGTCGTTCCACCACTTCATCGTGACCAGGTCGCCGAACCACATGTGGGCGAGCTCGTGGAGGATCGTGACGACCCGGCGCTCCTTGATCGCGTCCGTCACCTTGGAGCGGAACACGTAGGTCTCGGTGAAGGTCACCGCTCCCGCGTTCTCCATCGCGCCGGCGTTGAACTCGGGGACGAACAGCTGGTCGTACTTCGCGAACGGGTACGGGACGCCGAACTTCTCCTCGTAGAAGGCGAAGCCCTGCTTCGTCTTCTCGAACACGTAGTCGGCGTCGAGGAAGGGCGCGAGCGAGGCCCGGGCGAAGACCCCCAGCGGGATGGTGCGGCCGTCGGAGGAGACGAGCGAGTCGGTCTCGACCACGTAGGGTCCGGCGACGAGGGCCGTGATGTAGGAGGAGATGCGCGGGGTGGGCTCGAAGCTCCAGGTCGCGATCCCCTCGCCCGCCGGGACCGGCTCGGGAGTGGGCTGGTTCGACACGACCTGCCACTGCGCGGGCGCGGTGACGGTGAAGCGGAACTCGGCCTTGAGGTCCGGCTGCTCGAACACCGCGAAGACGCGGCGGGAGTCGGGCACCTCGAACTGCGAGTACAGGTACACCTCGCCGTCGACGGGGTCGACGAAGCGGTGCAGGCCCTCGCCCGTGTTGGTGTAGAGCATGTCGGCGACGACGGTGAGCTCGTTGTCCGCGGCCAGGGCGTCGAGGCGGATGCGGACGCCGTCGGCGACGTCGGCGGGGTCGAGCTCCGCGCCGTTGAGGGTGACGGAGTGGACCGTGCCCGTGACGGCGTCGATGAAGCTCGAGGCGCCCTCGGTGGCGGAGAAGCGCACCGTGGTCGTGCTGAGGAAGGTCTCGGCTCCCCGGGTCAGGTCGAGGGCGATGTCGTAGTCGTGGACCTGGATCAGCGAGGCGCGCTCCTGCGCCTCGCTCCGGGTGAGGTTGTCTCCTGGCACGGGGGTGCTCCATCCGTTCGTCTCGGGCGCTGCCGCGGGCGCCGGGGTGCGGGCGCCGCCGATCCACCCTAGAGCTGCCGGGACCCGCCGTGGAGCCCCGTGGCGCCGATCCTGCGGAGCCGCCGGGGAGCGCGGACGCGGCCCCGGCGAGCGGCGTAGCGTGTCCCCATGACCTCTGTGGACTTCTGGTTCGACCCCTCCTGCCCGTGGGCCTGGATGACCTCGCGATTCGTGGACGAGGTGACCCCCGCGCGCGACCTCGACGTGCAGTGGCACATCATGAGCCTCGCCGTCCTCAACGAGGACAAGGACGTGGACGACTCGTACCGCGCCTTCCTCCCGCGCGCGCTGCGCTACACGCGCCTGGTCGCCGCCGTCGCCGAGCGCGAGGGCCGCGAGCACGTGAAGCCGCTCTACGACGCGCTCGGCACCCGGATCCACCCGGGGGGGCGCACCGACGTCGACGCGGTGATCGCCGAGTCGCTCGCCGAGCTCGGCCTGCCCGCGGAGCTCGCCGCCCACGCCGACTCGGACGAGTACGACGAGCCGATGCGCGCCTCCCACTTCGACGGGATCGAGCGGGTCGGCCAGGACGTCGGCACCCCGGTCATCGCGATCGGCGACGTCGCCTTCTTCGGCCCCGTCATCTCGCCGATCCCGAGGGGCGAGCAGGCGCTGACCCTCTGGGACGGCATCGTCGCCGCCGCCTCCTTCGACGGCTTCTTCGAGCTCAAGCGCTCGCGGACCCGCGACCCGCAGTTCGACTGAGCCGACCCGCGGTACTCTGGCTCCCGGCCCGGGCACCGCGGGCCCCAGACGGCTCTTCCGGAGGAGTTCTCTCGTGCGCATCCACATCGCCACGGACCACGCAGGGCTGGACTTCAGCCGTCACCTGATCGAGCACCTCGGTGCCGCCGGTCACGACGTGATCGACCACGGCCCCACGTCCTACGACCCGCTGGACGACTACCCGTCCTTCTGCATCAACGCCGCCGCCGCGGTCGTCCGCGATCAGGAGGCGGGGGTCGAGGCTCTCGGCGTCGTCTTCGGCGGCTCGGGCAACGGCGAGCAGATCGCGGCGAACAAGGTCGCGGGCGTGCGCGCGGCGCTCGTGTGGAACCTGAGCACCGCCGTGCTGGCCCGCCAGCACAACGACGCGAACGTCATCTCGATCGGGGCCCGCCAGCACTCCGTCGAGGAGGCCACCGGCTTCATCGACGCGTTCGTCGCCGAGCCCTTCACCTTCGAGGAGCGGCACGTGCGCCGCATCGCGCAGCTCGCCGAGTACGAGGCCACCGGCGACATCGCCGGCCGGGTCGTCGACTCCGCCGCGAAGGAGCGCTGAGTGCCCGAGGGGCACTCCGTCCACCGGATCGCCCTGCAGTTCGAGCGCGACGTCGTCGGGCACCGCGTCGCGACCAGCAGCCCCCAGGGCCGCTTCACCGAAGGAGCCGCGCTCCTCGACGGGCGCGAGGTCCTCGAGTCCACGGCCGTCGGCAAGCACCTGCTGCTGCGCTTCGAGGGCGACCTGACGCTGCACGTCCACCTCGGCCTCTACGGTGCGTGGGACTTCCTCGGGCACGTCTCGCCGCTGTTCCCGGACGGCAAGGCCGGCAGCAGCATCGGCGCTCCCCGGCGCCGCCGCGCCGTGCGCCTCTCCGAGACGGAGCACGAGACCGACTCCGACCTCGACGAGTTCCCGCCGCCGCCCGTGGGCGCGGTGCGCGTGCGCATCATGACGGAGGAGACGGTCGCCGACCTGCGCGGCCCCACCGCCTGCGAGGTGATGGACCCCGCCCAGGTGGAGGCCCTCCTCGCCCGCCTCGGTCCGGATCCGGCCGTCGACGACTCCGACGAGGCGCGCGACCGCTTCGTGAACCGGCTCCGCAGGACGGCGACGCCGGTCGGGCTGGTGCTGATGGACCAGTCCGTGGTCAGCGGCATCGGCAACATCTACCGCGCGGAGCTGCTCTACCGCGCCGGCCTCGACCCGCACACTCCCGGCAAGCAGGTGCCGCTGGAGCTCGCACAGGAGCTGTGGCGGGACTGGGCGGACCTGCTCGAGGACGGCATCCGGACCGGGATGATGATCACGCGCCGCGGCCTGACGAAGACCGAGCGCTCGAAAGCCGTCCGCAGCCGCGCCGAGCGCAACTACGTCTACAAGCGCGAGGGCCTGCCCTGCCGCGTCTGCGGCACGAACGTGCTGCTCGAGGAGATCGGCGCGCGCAAGCTCTACTGGTGCCCGGTGTGCCAGTCGTGAGCTCCGGTGGAGAGACGCCGGCCCGGTCCCGCGCCCGCCGAGCCGTCCGCCCCGCGCTCCGCGAGGCCGCCCGATGACCGGCGGTCTCCTGCTCCGGGGCGCCCGCCTCCTCGGCTCGTCCCGACCCGGTGCCGTGCTCCTGCGCGACGGCCGCGTGGAAGCGGTCGGACCGGACGCCGCCGCCGCCCCGGGCGACGAGGTGCGCGACCTCGACGGGCGCTGGGTGCTCCCCGGCCTCTGGGACGAGCACGTCCACTTCTCCCAGTGGGCGATGACGGCACCGCGCCTGGACGTCTCGTCAGCCGACTCGGCCCGCGGAACGGCGGACGCGGTCCGACGTCGCCTGGCGGAGGAGCCCGGTACCGGCACGCTGATCGGCTTCGGCTTCCGCGACGGCCTCTGGCCGGAGCCGCCCACGACCGCGCTCCTGGACGAGGTCTCTCCGGAGCGGCCCGTCGTGCTGATCAGCGGCGACCTGCACTGCGCCTGGCTGAACTCCGCCGCGTACCGGCGCTACGCCGTCGCTCCCGAGCCCGAGCTGCTGCGCGAGGACGCCTGCTTCGAGCTCGTCACCGCACTCGGAGCCCTCGGCGACGACGAGCTCGACGCGCTCGCCGACGCGGCGGCCCGGCGGGCTGCGGCCCGCGGGGTGGTCGGCGTCGTCGACCTCGAGATGCGCTGGAACGCGGGGGACTGGCCCCGTCGCGTCGACGGCGGAACCCGATCCCTCCGCGTCGACACCGGCGTCTACCGCGACCACCTCGACCGCGCCCTCGCGGAGGGACTGCGCACGGGCGACGAACTCGACGGCGGTGACGGCCTGCTGCGGATGGGCCCGCTCAAGGTCCTGATCGACGGCTCCCTCAACACGAGGACCGCCTACTGCGCCCACCCCTACGCCGACCACTACGGCTACGGCGTCCTCACCGTGGAGCCCGCCGAGCTGGACGAGCTGCTCGCCCGCGCGGCCGCCGGGGGCATCCGCTCCACCGTGCACGCGATCGGAGACGCCGCGGCGACGCTGGCTCTGGACGCGCTCGGCCGGGTCGGCGGGGGCCGCATCGAGCACGCTCAGCTGCTCGCGGAGACCGACCTTCCGCGGTTCGCCGCGCTCGGCGTGGAGGCCGGAGTGCAGCCCGCGCACGCGCTCGACGACCGCGAGGTGGCGGAGCGGTACTGGCCGGGACGGACCGGCCGGGCGTTCCCGCTGCGCTCGCTGCTCGACTCCGGGGCCCGCGTGGTGCTCGGCTCGGACGCTCCGGTCGCTCCGCTCGACCCGTGGGTCGCGATCTCGGCCGCGGTCGCGCGGGCGCTGCCCGGCGACGAGCCCTGGCATCCGGAGCAGCGGGTGAGCGTCGAGGAGGCGATCGTCGCCTCGACCCGGGTGCGCCGGCTCAGGCCCGCGGCCGGCGATCCCGCCGATCTCGTGGTGGTCGACCGCGATCCGCTCGCCGCCGACGCGGGAGCCCTCCGATCCATGCCGGTCGCCGCGACCCTCCTGGCGGGCCGCTTCACGCACGGCGGCTGACCCGCGCCCGTCGCGACACCGGCTGCTCCGGATCGCGCGAACGGGCCCGGGAACGACGACGGCCCGCGGGATCCGAGGATCCGCGGGCCGGTCGACGCGTGGTGCTCAGCTCTCGCTGACGTGGGCGAAGAGGAACCAGCGGTCCTTCTCGAGGCCGCGGCCGATCTCGATCGCGACGTCCTGGCTGCTCGCGTCGATCTCGGCGAGCTCGGCGATCGCCGTGTTGACGGTCGCGATGGCGACGTCCATCTGGCGGATGATCTCGACGATCGCGTTCTCGGAGCGCTGGAAGCCGGGGGTGAGGGGTTCGGACTGCGTCGCCGAGGCGACGGTCTGGATGCGGGCGTCGACCGGGAGGCCGAGGGCGACGACGCGCTCCGCGGCGAGGTCGGCCCACTCGATGGCGCGGCCGACGATCGCGTCGAGCAGCTCGTGGACGCCGATGAAGTTGGCGCCGCGGACGTGCCAGTGCGCCTGCTTGCCGTTGACGGCGAGCGCGGTCATCTCGACGACGACGGGGCTGAGGAACTGGGCGACTCCGGATGCGACATCCGGGTTCGACGAGGTGAGCGACGTGACGGACGTGGTGGACATCGTCTGGTCCTTTCGAGAGGGGGTGACTGATCGTCAACAGTACGCAGATCCCTCGGCGCCGCAAGGAAGCGCAGGCTCGGCTCAGTCCGGTGAAGGACAGGCTCACCTCTGTCGCGGAGGGGCGTCACGGGGGCTTCCCCCCGGGTGCCCGGAGCCGTGCCGCCGGTACGCTCGACCGGGTCGCGGCGGCGGCGGGAGCGGACAGGAGGCGCGGATGAGCGGAGCATCGACGGCCCTCGGCGAGGCCTCGCGCGCCTACCTCCGGCTCTGGCGCGGACTGCCCCGGGAGGTGGTCGCGCTGGTGGCCGCGATCCCGGTCGCGCTCCTCGGCGCCTTCTGCGCCGGCGTCGCGCTGGCCGTCGCGCTCGGGCTCGTCGGAGTCCTGATCGGCCTGGTGTTCCTGCCCGCCGCCCTCTACACGGCGCGCTTCTTCTCGCGGGCCGCCGTCGGCCTCGACGTGCTGGCCGGACGGCCCGCCGTCCCCCGGCCGCAGTGGCGGCGACCGCCCTCCGCCGTCACTCCCTCGACCTTCGCCCTCTACGGTCCGGTGATCGACGGGCACTACTGGCTCGCTCTCCTGCACACGCTCGTCGTGGCTCCGGTGCTCGCGCTGCTGTCCGGACTGCTCCTCGCGCTGTGGACCTGGGCGGGCCCGGGCACGGTGGCCGCCGCGCTCACGGGGGCCCCCGGTCCGGCCCGCCTGCTGGCCGAGAGCGGAGCCGCTCTGCTGGGCGCCCCGCAGCCTCCGGCGGGACTGGTCGCCGCGGCGACGGTCGCCACGACCGTCCTCTTCGTCTCGACCCTGCCGTTCGCCACCCGCGGCCTCTCCCTCCTGCACTGGCTGGTCGACCGTCTCCTGCTCGGCCCGTGGGAGTCGGAGGCGCTCCAGCGCGAGGTCGCCGAGCTGAGCGCCTCCCGCGGCGCAGCCGTCGCCGCCGAGGACCGCGCGCTGCGCCGGCTCGAGCGCGACATCCACGACGGCCCGCAGCAGCGCCTGATCCGGGTGCAGATGGACCTGGCCTCGGCCCGCAACCGACTCGCCGCCGACCCGGAGTCCGCCGCCCGCCTGGTCGACGAGGCTCGCGAGCACGTGCGCGCCGCGCTCGACGAGCTGCGCGCCCTCTCCCGCGGCGTGGCGCCGCCGATCCTGCAGGACCGGGGCTTCGAGGCGGCGGTGCACTCGCTCGCCGAGCTCAGTTCGGTGCCGGTCGAGGTCCTCACCGAGCACCCCGTGGCGGACGTGCCGCCCGAGGTCGAGCGCAGCGTCTACTTCGTCGTCGCCGAGCTGCTCGCCAACGTCTCCAAGCACTCTGGTGCCCGATCGGTGCGGGTGCATCTCGACACCCGCGACTCCGGCACTCCGGGGGAGCGCTGGCTCGACGCCTGGGTGGTCGACGACGGAGTCGGCGGGGCGTCGCCGGTCGCCGGTCACGGTCTCGAGGGGGTCGGCGGGCGCGTCCGGGGCCTGCGCGGGATCCTGAGCGTGGAGTCGCCGGTCGGCGGGCCGACCACGGTCGGGGTGCACGTCCCCTACCGCCCGGCCGTCCTATCCTGAGAGCGTGCCCGTGATCCGCGTCGCCATCGCCGAGGACTCGGTCCTCCTGCGCGAGGGCCTGGTCCGCCTCTTCGAGGACGCGGGGCTCGCCTCCGTCGGCGCCTTCGGGGACGCGGACGCCCTGCTCGCCGATCTGGCGCGGGACCCGGCCGGCGTCGACGTCGCCGTGCTCGACGTCCGGATGCCGCCGACCTTCCGCGACGAGGGCGTCCGCGGGGCGCTGGAGATCCGCCGGCGCTACCCGCAGGTGTCGGTCCTGCTGCTCAGCCAGTACGTCGAGGTCACCTACGCGCAGGAGCTGCTCGGCTCCGGCGACGGCGGACTCGGCTACCTCCTGAAGGACCGGGTCGCCTCCGTAGAGGAGCTGCGCGACGCCGTCGAGCGCGTCGCGGCGGGCGGAACCGTCCTCGACCCGCAGGTCGTCGCCTCGCTCCTGCAGCGCAACCGCGACCCGCTCGCCTCGCTGACCCCGCGGGAGCGGGAGGTGCTGGAGCAGATGGCCCAGGGGCGCACGAACGCGGGCATCGCCTCCGCTCTCTTCGTCGGCGTGGGCGCCGTGGAGAAGAACGTGACCGCGATCTTCCAGAAGCTCGGGCTCGAGGACTCGGGCTCCGACCACCGGCGGGTGCTGGCGGTCCTCGCCTTCCTGCGCGCCGGGCGCTGACCACCGGAGAAGAGGAGAACCCGATGCTGTCGAGTCCCGCGGAGGGCGCCCGCGTCCTCGCCCTGACCGGGGGACGCGCCCCGGAGATCGCCGACACCGCGTGGGTCGCTCCGGGCGCCACCGTGATCGGCTCCGTGCGCCTGGGGGAGCGGGCGAGCGTCTGGTACGGCGCCGTCCTGCGCGCCGAGCACGCGCGGATCGAGCTCGGCGCCCGCAGCAACCTCCAGGACGGCGTCGTCGTCCACGTCGACGCCGACTACGACGCGGTCATCGGCGCCGGAGTCTCGGTCGGGCACAACGCGGTGCTGCACGGCTGCACCCTCGAGGACGACGTGCTGGTCGGCATGAGCGCGACCGTCCTGAACGGGGCCGTCGTCGGCACCGGCTCGCTGATCGCCGCAGGCGCCGTCGTCCTCGAGGGGACGGTCGTCCCGCCGGGCTCGCTGGTGGCGGGCGTCCCCGGGAGGGTCCGGCGGGAGCTGACGGAGGAGGAGCGCGAGGGCATCCGCCGGAACGCCGCCTCGTACCTCGCCCTGACGGAGGAGCATCGCGGCGCGGTCGGCTGAGCACGCCCGGAACGCCTCGGAACGACGAAGAGCCCCGGACATCCGGGGCTCTTCGAGAGGAGAGGGGCTGACGAGAATCGAACTCGCATCATCTGTTTGGAAGACAGAGGCTTTACCACTAAGCTACAGCCCCGGATCGCTGGTCTGACGACCGCGAACCGGTGCGACCGGGTCTCTCGACCGGGCACCAGGACAGCGTAGTACATCGCGCGAGCACCGTGGACACCCCGGTCGTCCTCCGCCGCGCGGTTCCGGTCGCCGCTGCCGCGGTGCAGTACACTTGCGAAGGCCATTTCGGCGTGTCGCGCAAGCGCACGTGCGGGGACGGCTCGACGAGAGTCTCACGCACGGTGCCCAGGCCCGCGCATCCGGGGCGTAGCTCAGCTTGGCTAGAGCGCCCGCTTTGGGAGCGGGAGGTCGCAGGTTCGAATCCTGTCGCCCCGACCACGAGTACTCATCGTGACGACATCGACCCGTGACGACCGTCATCCGGCGCCGACACCAACCAGCACAGGAGATCCCCTCACGTGAAGACCACGGTAGAACAGCTGAGCCCGACCCGCGTGAAGCTCGCGATTTCGGTCACCCCGGACGAGCTCGGCCCCAGCATCACGCACGCCTACGGCCACATCGCCGAGCAGATCAACGTCCCCGGCTTCCGCAAGGGCAAGGTCCCGCCCGCCATCGTCGACCAGCGCGTCGGCAAGGCCGCGGTGCTCGAGCACGCGGTCAACGAGGGCCTCGACGGCTTCTACCGCGAGGCCGTCCGCGAGACCGAGGTCCGCCCCCTGGGCCGCCCCCAGGCCGACATCGTCGCCTGGCCGAGCGACAAGGACTTCACCGGCGACCTCGAGCTCGCCATCGAGGTCGACGTGCGCCCCGAGATCACCGTCCCGGACTACGACGGCATCGAGCTCACCGTCGAGGCGGCCGAGGTCACCGACGCCGACGTCGACGCCGAGCTGGACAAGCTCCGCAGCCGCTTCGGCACCCTGGTCACCGTGGACCGCCCGGCGAAGACCGGAGACTTCGCGCAGATCGACCTGGTCGCCTCCATCGACGGCGTCGAGGTCGACACCGCCAACGCCATCTCGTACGAGCTCGGCTCGGGCGAGCTGATCGAGGGCATCGACGAGGCGCTCGACTCGCTCACCGCGGGCGAGAGCACCACGTTCACCGCTCCGCTGCTCGGCGGCGACCACGCCGGCGAGCAGGCCGAGATCGCCGTCGCGCTCACCGCCGTCAAGGAGCGCGAGCTCCCCGAGGCCGACGACGACTTCGCGCAGATCGCCAGCGAGTTCGACACCATCGCCGAGCTGCGCGAGTCGCTCAAGGAGCAGGCCGCTCAGCAGAAGACCTTCGGCCAGGGCGGCGAGGCCCGCGAGAAGCTCGTCGAGGCGCTGCTCGCCCTCGTCGAGGTCCCCGTGCCCGCCGGTCTCGTCGAGGACGAGGTGCACCGCCACCTCGAGGGCGAGAACCGCCTCGAGGACGACGAGCACCGCGCCGAGGTCAAGGAGGCCAGCGAGAAGACCTTCAAGACGCAGATCCTCCTCGACCACGTCGTCGAGCAGGAGAAGGTCCAGGTCAGCCAGGACGAGCTCACGCAGTACCTCATCCAGGGTGCGGCGCAGTACGGCATGGAGCCGAACGAGTTCATCAAGATCCTGTCCGAGAACAACCAGATCGGCCAGATGGTCGGCGAGGTCGCCCGCAACAAGGCGCTCGCGATCGTCCTCGGCAAGGCGAAGGTCACCGACACCGAGGGCAACACCGTCGACCTGACCGCGTTCACCGCGGTCCCCGGTGACGACGAGGCCGTCGAGGCCTCCGACGAGGCCGTCGCCTCGGACGAGACCGAGGTCGTGGAGGAGGCTCAGGCCGCCGCCGACGCCGAGGTCCCCGCGGAGCCTGTCGCCGAGGAGCCCGCCGCCGAGGAGGAGCCCGCCCCGGCCCCCAAGAAGAAGCGCGCGCCGGCCAAGAAGAAGGCCGCCGCTCCCGCCGAGGAGACCCCGGCCGCGGAGTAGTCGCCGCGAGCACGTCAGGAGCCGCCCCCCGATCCGTCGGAGGGCGGCTCCTCTCGTTGGGGGGGGGGGGGCTCCGGTCCGCCCCGGGCGAACACGGGCGACTCCCGCTCCGCCCCGGGCGAACACGGCCGGATCGGGTTGGCGGCGTCCGATAGATTCGCCTCCGAAGCGACAACTGAAACGGAGCAATACATGGCCGACATGGTTATGCCCAACAGTGTTTTCGACCGCCTGCTCAAGGACCGGATCATCTGGCTCGGTTCCGAGGTGCGCGACGAGAACGCGAACGAGATCGCCGCGAAGCTCCTGCTCCTGGCAGCCGAGGACTCCGAGCGGGACATCTACCTCTACATCAACTCGCCCGGCGGCTCCATCACCGCGGGCATGGCGATCTACGACACGATGCAGTTCGTCCCGAACGACATCGTGACCGTGGGCATCGGGATGGCGGCCTCCATGGGCCAGCTGCTCCTCACCGCCGGAACCCAGGGCAAGCGCTACATCACCCCGAACGCGCGGGTGCTCCTCCACCAGCCGCACGGCGGCTTCGGCGGCACGGCCTCCGACATCCAGACCCAGGCGCAGCTCATCCTCGACATGAAGAAGCGCCTCGCCGAGATCACCGCCAAGGCGACCGGCAAGACCGTCGAGCAGGTCAACGAGGACGGCGACCGCGACCGCTGGTTCAGCGCCGAGGAGGCCCTCGCCTACGGCTTCGTCGACCACATCCGCTCGTCGGCGACCGACGTGGCCGGCGGTGGCGGAACCGCCATCGACGAGTAGTCCAGCGAACGCGCCGAGAGATCAGGAACAGACAATGACCACACCCACCTTCGGCGGAACGGCGTTCGGCTCCGGAGCCGCACCGTCCTCGCGCTACATCCTCCCCACGTTCGAAGAGCGCACGGCCTACGGCTACAAGCGCCAGGACCCGTACGCCAAGCTCTTCGAGGACCGCATCATCTTCCTCGGAGTCCAGGTCGACGACGCCTCCGCGGACGACATCATGGCCCAGCTCCTCGTGCTCGAGAGCCAGGACCCGGACCGCGACATCGTCATGTACATCAACTCGCCCGGTGGATCCTTCACCGCGATGACGGCGATCTACGACACGATGCAGTACATCCGCCCGCACATCCAGACGGTCGTGCTCGGCCAGGCCGCCTCGGCCGCCGCCGTGCTCACCGCCGCGGGAACGCCCGGCAAGCGCCTCGCGCTGCCGAACGCGCGCATCCTCATCCACCAGCCCGCCGTGCAGCAGGGCGGGGGCCAGGCCTCGGACATCGAGATCCAGGCCGCCGAGATCATGCGCATGCGCGAGTGGCTCGAGGAGACGCTGTCGCACCACTCGAACCGCTCGATCGAGCAGGTCAAGAAGGACATCGACCGCGACAAGATCCTCGGCGCGAGCGACGCGCTCGAGTACGGGCTGATCGACCAGGTGCTCACCAGCCGCAAGAGCCTCCCGGCTCTCACGGCGTAGGGCGTCCAGGAGGGGCCGGGTGGCGGAGCGATCCGCCGCCCGGCTCCTCTCTGCGTCCTCCGTCGCCGTAGCAAAGCGCCACACGAGGCGCAAGGCACGGCGAATCCGGCCCGCCTGCCGAGCCCTCGCGGCTCAGCGGCTAGGCTCGGAGCAGTGTCAGGGGGCTCGTCCCGCTCGCACCGGCCGGAGCTCCGGGCTCCGTTGCACGACCGACCGACGCACGACAGACGCACGACAAGGAAGTGGGGCATCCCCGTGGCACGTATTGGCGAAAGCGCCGACCTGCTGAAGTGCTCCTTCTGCGGCAAGAGCCAGAAGCAGGTCCAGCAGCTCATCGCGGGACCGGGCGTCTACATCTGCGACGAGTGCGTCGAGCTCTGCAACGAGATCATCGAGGAGCGCCTCTCCGAGTCGAGCGAGGAGACGAGCCACGAGTTCGACCTCCCGAAGCCGAAGGAGATCTTCGGCTTCCTCGAGGAGTACGTGATCGGGCAGGAGCAGGCCAAGAAGGCCCTCGCCGTCGCCGTGTACAACCACTACAAGCGCGTGCGGGCCCGCAACACCATCACCGCCGCCGACGCGATCCACGACGAGGTCGAGATCGCCAAGAGCAACATCCTGCTCATCGGCCCCACGGGCTGCGGGAAGACCTACCTCGCCCAGACCCTCGCGAAGCGCCTCAACGTGCCCTTCGCCGTCGCGGACGCCACGGCCCTCACCGAGGCGGGCTACGTCGGCGAGGACGTCGAGAACATCCTCCTCAAGCTCATCCAGGCCGCCGACTACGACGTCAAGCGTGCCGAGACCGGCATCATCTACATCGACGAGGTCGACAAGATCGCGCGGAAGGCCGAGAACCCCTCGATCACGCGCGACGTCTCGGGCGAGGGAGTGCAGCAGGCACTGCTCAAGATCCTCGAGGGCACCGTCGCCTCCGTGCCCCCGCAGGGCGGGCGGAAGCACCCGCACCAGGAGTTCATCCAGATCGACACGACGAACGTCCTCTTCATCGTCGCCGGCGCCTTCGCCGGACTCGAGGACATCATCTCGTCGCGGGCGGGCAAGCGCGGCATCGGCTTCGGCGCTCCGCTGCACAACAAGGAAGACGAGATCAACATCTTCAGCGAGGTCCTCCCGGAGGACCTGCACAAGTTCGGGTTGATCCCCGAATTCATCGGGCGTCTCCCCGTCGTGACGACGGTCACGCAGCTCGACCAGGACGCGCTCATGCAGATCCTCACCGAGCCGCGCAACGCGCTCGTGAAGCAGTACCAGCGGATGTTCGAGATCGACGGCGTCGAGCTCGAGTTCGACCGGGGCGCTCTCGAGGCCATCGCGGACCTGGCGGTCCTCCGCCAGACCGGCGCCCGCGGACTGCGCGCGATCCTCGAGGAGGTGCTCGGCCCGATCATGTTCGAGGTGCCCTCCTCGGACGAGGTGGCTCGGGTCGTCGTCACCCGCGCCGCGGTGCTCGACAACGCGGCCCCGACGATCGTCCCCCACGCTCCCCGCCGTCAGGAGAAGAGCGCCTAGTCGCTCCCCGCCCCGCTCTGCCAGTTCACCGCGATTGGCCCGGCGGATCGTCGGCCGAGTCGCTCCCGCTTCCCTAACCTGGCGGAGCGCGCCGACGGCGCGTCCCGTCGCCTCGGTGCCGGTCGATCCTCCGGGAGGCTCCGCCATCGTCCAGCCGCTGCTCGCCGGGATCGTCGCCGCCCTGACCGGCTTCTCGAGCTCGTTCGCGATCGTGCTCGCCGGGGTGGTCGCGGTGGGCGCGACCGACGCACAGGCAGCCTCGGGCCTCCTCGCCGTCTGCGTGCTGCAGGGGGTCCTCTGCATCGTGCTGAGCATCCGCTACCGCGTGCCGATGACCTTCGCCTGGAGCACGCCGGGAGCCGCCCTGCTGGCCGCGACCGCGACGCTCCCCGGTGGTTTCGACCGCGCGGTCGGGGCGTTCCTGGTCGCCTCCGCTCTGCTGGTGGTCACCGGGCTGTGGCCGGCGCTCGGGAGGCTCGTCGCGCGCATCCCGCGGCCGCTCGCGAACGCCATGCTCGCGGGCATCCTGTTCCCGCTCGTCCTGGCGCCGGTGCGCGCGGCGGTCGAGATCCCCGCGCTCGCGCTGCCGGTGATCCTGCTCTGGCTGCTGCTCCTGCGGCTCCTGCCCCGCTGGGCGGTGCCGGCCGCAATCGCCCTGGCGATCGTGCTGCTGATCGTGACGGACGGCGCGGCACTCGCCGGTGCGCCGCTGCTCCCCGTGCCGCAGTTCGTCGCTCCGGTGTTCGAGATCGGAGCGATGGTCGGGATCGGCCTGCCGCTCTACGTGGTCACCATGGCCGGGCAGAACATCCCGGGCATCGCGGTGCTGACGAGCTTCGGCTTCGCGGCCCACTCGCGTCCCGGGATCGTCTCGACCGGTGCTCTCTCCGGGGTCTCGGCGATCTTCGGCGGCGTGCCGATCAACTACGCCGCGCTCAGCGCCGCGCTGACCGCGGGTCCCGAGGCCTCGCCGCGGCCGGAGCAGCGCTGGGTCGCCTCGGTCTCGGCGGGCGCCTCCTACCTCGTGCTGGGCGTGTTCGCCGGAGCGGCCGCCGCGCTGGTGTCCTCCGCGAGCCCGCTGCTGATCGAGGCGGTCGCCGGTCTGGCGCTGCTGGGGGTGTTCGTGTCGGCGGTGCAGGCCGCTGTGGAGGACGCGCGGCTGCGGCTGCCGGCGGCGGCGACGCTCCTGGTCACCGCCTCCGGCACGACCATCGCGGGGATCGGATCGGCGTTCTGGGGCCTGGTCGTGGGACTCGTCCTCCTCGCCTGGCTCGTCCCCCGGCGCCGCTAGAGGAGGCCGCGGCGCGCGAGCAGCGGCTCGGTCCGCGCATCCCGCCCGCGGAACGCGCGGTACGCGTCGAGCGGATCGCGGGAGCCGCCGAGCTCGAGCACCCCGCGGCGGAAGCGCTCGCCCGCCGAGCGGTCGAGGCCGCCGTTCTCCTCGAACCACTCGACCGTGTCCGCGTCGAGGATCTCGCTCCAGATGTAGGAGTAGTAGCCCGCGGAGTAGCCGCCGGAGAAGACGTGCGCGAAGTACGTGCTGCGGTAGCGGGGCGGCACGGCGGTGAGGAGGAGGCCCGCGCCGTCGAGCACGTCGCGCTCGAAGGCGGCCGCGTCGCGCGGCTCGACCGGGGCCGGCAGGGAGTGCCAGGCGAGGTCGAGCAGGGCGGACGCCAGGTACTCGCTCGTCGCGAAGCCCTCGCCCCACAGCGCGGACGCCTCGAGGCGCTCGACGGTCCCCGCGGGCAGGGCCTCGCCGGTCTCGACGTGGCGGGCGTACTCGGCGAGGAGCCCGGGGCGGCGCACCCACGTCTCGTTCACCTGGCTCGGGAACTCGACGAAGTCCCGGAACACCGCGGTACCGGCGAAGCGCGGGTACCGCGTGCTCGCGAACAGGCCGTGCAGGGCGTGCCCGAACTCGTGGAAGAGCGTCTCCACCTCGTCGAGGCTGAGAAGGGCGGGCTCGCCCGGGCCCGGAGCCGACAGGTTCAGGTTGTTCACGACGACGGCGGAGTCGCCGAGCAGCGAGGTGCGGCTGGACAGGGAGTTCATCCACGCCCCGCCGCGCTTCGAGTCGCGGGTGAAGGGATCGAGCAGGAACAGGCCCAGCGGGGTCCCGTCCTCCTCCTGCACCTCGAACACGCGGACGTGCTCGCTGTAGCCGGCCAGGTCGCTCCGCTCCGAGAAGCGGACGCCGTAGAGACCGGTGGCGGCGGCGAACACGCCGCGGCGGAGCACCCGCTCCAGCTCGAAGAAGGGACGCAGTGCGCTGGAGTCGACGGAGTAGCTCTCCGACCGCACGCGCTCCTCGTAGTAGGCGCGATCCCACGCCTCGATCGTGAAGCGCGGCGCTCCGGCGGCGTCCTGCTCGGCGTCGGCGGAGGCCTGCATCCGCTCGAGTTCGATCCCTGCGTTCCGGGCGGCTGGAGCGGCGAGCTCGCGCAGCAGCGACAGGACGCGCTCCGGCGAGCCCGCGGTCTGGCCCGAGATCACGAACTCGGCATGCGAGGCCGCGCCCAGCAGAGCTGCGCGCTCGGCCCGCAGCGCGACGATCTGCTGCAGGGTCGCGGTGGTGTCGTGCGGCCCGCCCTCCGCACCGCGGCCGACAGAGGCGCGCAGGACGCGCTCGCGGACGCCGCGGTCGCGCAGACGCGCGAGCCAGGGGTGGCCGGAGTAGAGGGGCAGGGTGATCAGCCAGCCGTCGACACCGCGGTCGGCGGCGGCGCGCGCGGCGGCCGAGACGTCGGACTCGTCGAGCCCGTCTAGGCCGGCGACGTCCTCGAGGAGGACCGCCCGGTCGTTCGACTCGGCGAGCAGGTCCTTCTCGAAACGCGTGGTCAGGGTCGAGAGCTGCTCGTTCAGCTCGCCGAGCCGTGCCTTCCCCGCGTCGTCGAGGAGCGCACCGGAGCGCTCGAACCCGGTGATCCTCCGTTCAAGGAGGTAGGCCGTCTCGGCGTCGAGGTCGAGCTCCGTCGACTGCTCGGCGAGAGCGCGGAGCCGGGCGAACAGGCGCGGGTCGAGGCTGATCGCATCGCTGTGGGCCGAGAGCAGCGGAGCGAGCTCGGCCTCCAGAGCGTCGGTGAGCGGAGTGCGGTCGGAGGCGGCGACGGTGAAGAAGACGGCGCTCACCCGGCGCAGCTCGCGGCCCGCCCGCTCGAGGGCGACGAGGGTGTTCTCGACGGTCGGCGGCTCGGAGGCGCCGGTGATCGCGTCGATCTCGGCGCGGTGCCGGCGGAGGGCCTCGAGGAACGCCGGGCGGTAGGCCTCGGGGTCGACGGCGGCGAAGTCGGGGAGCCCGTGGGGGAGTCTGCTCGGCTCGAGCAGGACGGCGACGGGATCGGGAGCGCTCATCCTGCGAGCCTAGAGCTCGAGCGGGGGAGAGGGCTCCGGCTCAGGATCGCAGGACGCGCGCGCTCACCGGGCTCGGCGACCGCGCCGCGAAGGGGCGTCAGCCCCAGTCGTCGTCGTCCTCGCCCTCCACGCGGCCCTGCGGCTGCGTGATGTAGGCAGCGTCCTCGTCGGGACGGTAGGTGATCGTCGTGCCGTCGTCGAGTTCGAGGACGGGCCTGCCCTCGAGCCAGGTGAGCGTCCAGCGCCAGTCGGCGGTCGCCGTGCCGGCCGCGGCGAGCTCGCCCTCGACGTCGCCGATGGCGGTGACGACGATCTCGGGGAGGGTCTGCGGCGGCACCTGGCCGACCGACCAGCGGGTTCCGAGCTGCATGGGAGGGGTCCTCTCGACGGTGGGGAGGGAGGCGGGACGGTTCCCGCCTCCCGGGAGCGGCGCTACGCCTCGGTCTCGAGCTCGATGCCGACCGCGAGGGCGTCGCCCTCGGCGAAGTCGAGCGCCGCGATCCTGCCGACGGCCGCGAGGTCTCCCGCGGCGAGCCGGAGGGACGCGACGAGCTCGGCGGGCGCCGTCACCAGGGCGGAGCGGGCCGGCGTCTTCTGCGAGGCCTTCGCATCGGTCTTCGCGCGCCGGATGGCCGTGAGGACCGAGCTCGCCGCGGCCAGGACGGCGGGGTCGCCGCCCAGTCCCTCGACGGTCGGCCAGGGTCGCAGGTGCACCGAGTCGTCGTGCGACCACGACCAGGTCTCCTCCGTCGCGAACGGCAGGAACGGCGCGAACAGGCGCTGGAGGACGTCGAGCGCCCGGTGCAGGGCGGCCGCGGCGGACGCGCCGTCCTCGCTGTACGCGCGCTCCTTCACCAGCTCCAGGTAGTCGTCGCAGAACGTCCAGAAGAACGCCTCCGTCGTCTCGAGGGCGCGGGCGTGGTCGTAGTTCTCGAGCGCCGTCGTCGCGTCGGCGACCACGGTGTCGAGGGTGGCCAGCATGCTGAGGTCGAGAGGGTCGGTGACCTCGGCGCCCTCGGCGAGAGGGAAGCCGTGGATGAACTTCGCCGCGTTGAGGATCTTGATCGCCAGTCGGCGGCCGATCTTGATCTGCGTCGGGTTCTGCGGGTCGAAGGCCGCGTCGGTGCCCAGGCGCGAGGAGGCGGCCCAGTAGCGGACCGCGTCCGAGCCGTGCTGCTCGAGCATCGCGGCGGGAGTGACCACGTTGCCCTTCGACTTCGACATCTTCTTTCGGTCGGGGTCGACGATGAAGCCGGAGACGGTCGCCGTGCTCCACGGGGCGCGGCCGTCCTCGAGCTGCGAGCGCAGGAGGGTCGAGAAGAGCCAGGTGCGGATGATGTCCTGGCCCTGCGGGCGCAGGTCGTAGGGAGCGACCAGCTGCCAGAGCTCGTCGTCGCGCTCCCAGCCGCCCGCGAGCTGCGGGGTCAGCGAGGAGGTCGCCCAGGTGTCCATCACGTCGAGCTCGCCCTGGAAGCCGCCCGCCGCTCCGCGCTGGTCCTCCGAGTAGCCGGGGGCCGGGTCGCTGGAGGGATCCACCGGCAGCGCCGCCTCGTCCGGCACTATCGGGGAGTCGAAGACGGGGTTGCCGTCGCCGTCGAGCGGGTACCACACCGGGATCGGCACGCCGAAGAAGCGCTGGCGCGAGATCAGCCAGTCGCCGGAGAGGCCGTTCACCCAGTTCTCGTAGCGGACGCGCATGAACTCCGGCACGAAGCGCACGTCGCGGCCGAGCTCCAGCAGGCGCTCCTTGAGCACCGCGTCGCGAGCGCCGTTGCCGATGTACCACTGGCGGGTCGACACGATCTCGAGCGGCTTGTCGCCCTTCTCGAAGAACTTGACCTGGTGCGTGATGGGGCGCGGGTCGCCGACCATCTCGCCGGACTCCTTCAGCAGCGCCACGACGGCCTGCTTCGCGGAGAAGACGGTCTTGCCGGCGAGCTGCTCGTAGGCGGCGCGGCCCGCATCGCTCGTGATCGCGGCGGGAGCCTCCGAGATCAGGCGGCCGTCGAAGCCGATGATCGCGCGGTTGGGCAGGTCGAGCTCGCGCCACCAGACCACGTCCGTGATGTCGCCGAAGGTGCAGATCATCGCGATGCCCGAGCCCTTATCCTTCTGCGCGAGGTGGTGCGCGAGCACCGGGACCTCGACGTCGAAGAGCGGCGTGCGGACGGTGGTGCCGAACAGCGCCTGGTAGCGCTCGTCGTCGGGGTGCGCGACGAGGGCGACGCAGGCCGGCAGCAGCTCGGGACGGGTCGTCTCGATGAAGACGTCCTCGCCGCCGTCGCGGTGGAAGCCGAGGCGGTGGTAGGCGCCGGGCTGGTCCTTGTCCTCGAGCTCCGCCTGGGCGACGGCGGTCCGGAAGGTGATGTCCCAGAGCGTCGGGGCCTGCGCCTGGTAGGCCTCGCCGCGGGCGAGGTTGCGGAGGAAGGCGCGCTGCGAGGCGGCCTGCGACTCGTCGCCGATGGTCCGGTAGCTCTGCGACCAGTCGACGGACAGGCCGAGGGCCCGCCAGACGTCCTCGAACTGCTTCTCGTCCTCGACGGTGAGGCGCTCGCACAGCTCGACGAAGTTGCGGCGCGAGATCGGCTTCTGGTCGGCGGCCTTGCTGCTCTTGTTGTCGCCGCCCTCGAACGGGGGCGTGAAGCCGGGCTCGTAGGGGAGCGTCGGGTCGCAGCGCACACCGTAGTAGTTCTGCACGCGGCGCTCGGTGGGCAGGCCGTTGTCGTCCCAGCCCATCGGGTAGAAGACGCTCTTGCCGCGCATCCGCTGGAACCGCGCGACGACGTCGGTGTGCGTGTAGGAGAAGACGTGCCCGATGTGCAGCGACCCGGACGCGGTGGGTGGCGGGGTGTCGATCGAGTAGACGTCGGCGCGGGTGAGGCCGGTGCGGTCGAACCGGTAGGTCCCGTCGGTCTGCCAGCGGAGGCCCCACGTGCCCTCCAGGCCCTCGAGGGCGGGCTTCGCGGGGAGGCGGTCGGCGAGGGTCATGATGCTCCGGTTCGCTATGGGCGGCACCGTGTCGGTGGTGATGGTGCCTGGATGGGGGCTCCGGGGCGAGTCGCCCGCCGGCCGCGACGATTCTACCGGAGCGGCGGGAGCCGGGTCAGTCGACGACGGGGGTGAAGCCGGCGCGGACGGGCGCGAGCGCCTCGTCGAGATAGGGCACGAGCTCGCCGCGGGTGGGGCCCGCCGCGGCCCACGCCTGCACGGCCGCCACCGCGGCTCCGACGCTCGCGTAGGCGATGGCGCGCGAGAGGTGCGAGGGCAGCGGGCGCGCGCTCCGCTCCTCCACGAAGCGGGCGATGACGGCCGCCTGCCGGGCGAGGCGGCCGAGGGCCGACGCCTGCAGCTCGTGGACGCTGCCGATCATCTCGGACTGGGTGAGCACCCATGGCACCGTCGCGGGTCCGAAGCCGGAGCCGATCGCGAGCAGCGCGTCGCCGAGCGCGTCCATCACCGGCGCCTCTGCCGCCGTCTCGGCCAGCGCCTCCGGGAGCTCTGCCAGCCGGTCGTCGACCAGCACCCAGAAGACGTCGCTCTTGGACTCGAAGTAGTTGAAGAAGGTGTTGCGCGAGACGCCCGCGCGCTGGGCGATCTGCTCGATCGTCGTGCCCGCGTAGCTCTGCTCGACGAAGAGGTCCAGAGCGGCGTCCTCGAGCATGGAGCGCGACGACGCGCGGGGCCGTCCGCGCTGCACTCCTCGCACCATGAACCGCTCCTGCTCCGCTTCCCCCGACGCGCTAGGATAGCGCCGGACGACTTCGACCCGGCCATCACCGGTGAGTCTCCGGAAGAACGGCGCCGGCTCCGGCCTGCGCCCAGTAGACCCGGACGGGTGCGGCCCGTGACAGCCGATCGAGTGGGAACGCGTCAGCGGGCACTCCTCCGGGAGCGACCGGCCGACCGGTCCAAGCGAGGTGGTACCGCGACCCGGCCCGGGGTCTGAGATCCGGGCGGGCCGTCCTCGTGCAGACCAGCAGCACTGCCAGGAGACCGCACGTGACCTACCCCCTGACCCCGCCCACCCCGCACGGAGCCGAGCCCGCCGAGGGCTCCGCGTTCGGCCGGGGCGTGTCCCCGTCGCCGCGCTTCCCCGAGATCGAGGAGCGCGTGCTCGCGTACTGGAAGGCGGACGACACCTTCCAGGAGTCGATCCGGCAGCGCGAGGGATCGCCGGAGTGGGTCTTCTACGACGGCCCGCCGTTCGCCAACGGCCTGCCGCACTACGGGCACCTCCTCACCGGCTACGCCAAGGACGTCTTCCCCCGCTTCGAGACGATGCGCGGACGCCAGGTGCACCGCCGCTTCGGCTGGGACACCCACGGCCTGCCCGCCGAGCTCGAGGCGGAGCGGCAGCTCGGCATCACCGACAAGTCCCAGATCGAGGAGATGGGCGTCGCGGCCTTCAACGCCGCCGCGAAGGAGTCGGTGCTGCGCTACACCGGGGAGTGGCAGGACTACGTCACCCGCCAGGCGCGCTGGGTCGACTTCGACGACGACTACAAGACGCTCGACCCCACCTTCATGGAGTCGGTGATCTGGGCGTTCAAGCAGCTCTACGACAAGGGCCTCGCCTACGAGGGCCACCGCGTGCTGCCGTACTGCTGGCGCGACCAGACGCCGCTCTCGAACCACGAGCTGCGGATGGACGACGACGTCTACAAGATGCGCCAGGACCAGACGGTCACCGTCACCTTCCCGCTGGTCGGCGAGACGGCGGAGGCGCTCCAGCTGACGGCGGTCCGCGCTCTCGCGTGGACGACGACGCCGTGGACGCTGCCGACGAACCTCGCGCTCGCCGTCGGGCCCGACATCGAGTACGCGGTCGTCCCCGCCGGCCCGAACGGCGCGGCCGACGGCAGGGGCGAGCCCGAGGAGCGCGAGCTCTCGGCCGAGTACCTGCTCGCCATCGACCAGGTCGGCGCCTACGCGAAGGACCTCGGCTATCCGGACGCGGAGTCGGCCCTGGCCGCCGTCTCGCGCACCCACCGCGGCTCCGAGCTCGAGGGGATCAGCTACGACCGCCTCTGGGACCACTACGCGGACACCGAGGCCTGGGGCACGCAGAACGCGTGGCGCATCCTCGTCGCCGACTACGTGACCACCAGCGAGGGCACCGGCATCGTGCACCAGGCGCCCGCCTACGGCGAGGACGACCAGAAGGTCTGCGAGGCGGCGGGCATCCCCG
This sequence comes from Rathayibacter sp. AY1F3, assembly GCF_002931975.1. Classification (NCBI taxonomy): domain Bacteria; kingdom Bacillati; phylum Actinomycetota; class Actinomycetes; order Micrococcales; family Microbacteriaceae; genus Rathayibacter; species Rathayibacter sp. AY1F3. The sequence goes on from NZ_PSVF01000017.1 coordinate 48,284, forward strand.
TCATCATCTCGGTCGACGACGGCGGCCGCTTCCTGCCGCAGATCAGCGAGGTCGCCGGCCTCCAGGTCTTCGACGCGAACAAGCCCCTCACGCAGCTCCTGCGCGCGGGCCACCGGCTGCTCCGCCAGGCGAGCTACGAGCACTCGTACCCGCACTGCTGGCGCTGCCGCAATCCGCTGATCTACAAGGCGGTCTCGAGCTGGTTCGTCCGCGTCACCGCGATCCGCGACCGCATGGAGGAGCTCAACCAGGAGATCACCTGGGTCCCCGAGAACGTCAAGGACGGCCAGTTCGGCAAGTGGCTCTCGGGCGCGCGCGACTGGTCCATCAGCCGCAACCGCTACTTCGGCTCGCCGATCCCGGTGTGGAAGAGCGACGACCCGGAGTACCCGCGGATCGACGTCTACGGCTCGCTGGACGAGCTGGAGCGCGACTTCGGCGTGCGCCCGGACGACCTGCACCGGCCGTTCATCGACGAGCTGACCCGCCCGAACCCCGACGACCCGACCGGGCGCTCGACGATGCGCCGGATCAGCGACGTCCTCGACGTCTGGTTCGACTCCGGATCGATGCCCTTCGCCCAGGTGCACTACCCGTTCGAGAACGCGGACTGGTTCGACACCCACAACCCGGCGGACTTCATCGTCGAGTACATCGGGCAGACGCGCGGCTGGTTCTACACGCTGCACGTGCTCTCCACCGCGCTCTTCGACCGCCCGGCGTTCCGCAACGTGGTCAGCCACGGCATCGTGCTGGGCAACGACGGGCAGAAGATGTCCAAGTCGCTGCGCAACTACCCGGACGTGGCCGAGGTCTTCGACCGCGACGGCTCCGACGCCATGCGCTGGTTCCTGATGTCGAGCCCGGTCCTCCGGGGCGGCAACCTCGTCGTGACGGAGGAGGGCATCCGCGAGGGCGTCCGCCAGGTGCTGCTGCCGCTGTGGAGCACCTGGTACTTCTTCTCCCTCTACGCCAACGCCTCGGCGGGCGGCGGCTACGAGGCGACCAGGCGCACCGGCTCCGAGGACGTCCTCGACCGCTACCTGCTGGCCAAGACCCGCGATCTGGTCGAGACCGTGACCGGCCGGCTCGAGGCGCTGGACTCCACGCTCGCGGCCGCCGCGCTCCGCGACTTCAGCGACGTGCTCACGAACTGGTACGTGCGCCGCTCCCGCGACCGCTTCTGGCAGGGCGTCGACGAGGACGGCCGCGGATCGGAGGCGTTCGACACGCTCTACACGGTCCTCGAGACCGTGTGCCGCGTCGCCGCCCCGCTCCTGCCTCTCGTCACGGAGCAGATCTGGCAGGGCCTGACCGGCGGCCGCAGCGTCCACCTCACCGACTGGCCGGAGGCGGACGAGTTCCCCGCCGACCCGGCGCTCGTGCACGCGATGGACGCGGTCCGCGGCATCTCGTCCACCGCGCTCTCCCTCCGCAAGCAGGCCGGGCTCCGCGTCCGCCTGCCGCTCGCGCGCCTGACCGTCGTGGTCGGCGACGCCGCCGAGCTCGCGCCGTTCGAGGCGATCCTCCGCGACGAGCTGAACGTGAAGGAGGTGTCGCTGGTGCCGCTGGTCGACTCCAGCGCCGCCGACTACGGCGTCACCTCCCGTCTCGCGGTCAACGCGCGCGCCGCCGGGCCCCGGCTCGGCAAGGGCGTGCAGACCGTGATCAGGGCCGCCAAGGCCGGCGACTGGAGCGAGACGGACGGCGTCGTCACCGCCGGCGGCGTCGAGCTGGTCGAGGGCGAGTACGAGCTCACGCTCGAGGTCGGCGGCTCGGCCGGCGACGACCGCGCCATCGCCCTGCTCCCGCGCGGGGGCTTCGTGCTCCTCGACACGGCGACCACCCCCGAGCTCGAAGCGGAGGGGCTCGCCCGCGACCTCATCCGCGCCGTGCAGGACGCCCGCAAGGCGGCCGGGTTCGAGGTCAGCGACCGGATCGTCCTGGAGGTCGTGCTCGACGAGCCGAGCCTGCAGGCGCTCGAGCCGCACGCGCTCTGGATCGCGGAGGAGACCCTCGCGACCGGATGCGCGTTCACTCCGCTCACCACGGCTCTCGAGGGCGGCGAGGGCGCGATCGCCTTCGGCCCCGCGGGCACCGCCATCATCCGCGTCGAGAAGGTCGAGGCCGCCGATGTCTGATCCGTTCGAGCCGGACGACGCCGACCGCGCGGCCGCCGACGCCGTCTACGCCGCGCTGCTGGAGCGCCTGGGCGAGGCGAGCGTCCGCCCGCGCCTCGCTCCGACCCGGCGCGCCGTCGAGATCCTCGGCGACCCGCAGCGCGCCTACCCGGTGATCCAGATCGCCGGAACCAACGGCAAGACCTCGACCAGCCGGATGATCGAGAGCCTGCTGCGCGCCCACGGGCTGCGGGTGGGCCTGTTCACCAGTCCGCACCTCGAGCGCTTCAACGAGCGCATCGTCATCGACGGAGAGCCGATCTCGGACCGGAGCCTCGCCGACAACTGGCAGGACGTCGAGCCGTACCTGCGGATGACCGACGCCGAGCTGGCCGAGCAGGGCGAGGCGCCGCTGTCCTTCTTCGAGGCGATCACCGTCCTGGCCTACGCGGCCTTCGCCGACGCGCCGGTCGATGTGGCCGTCGTCGAGGTGGGGATGGGCGGCGAGTGGGACTCGACGAACGTCGCCGACGCGCAGGTCGCCGTCTTCACGCCGATCGCCCTCGACCACACCGACCGCCTCGGCTCGACGATCGAGGAGATCGCGCGCACCAAGTCGGGCATCGTCAAGCCGCTCGCCTCGGTGGTCTCCGCGAGGCAGGTCCCGGAGGCGGAGGCGGTGCTGCGGCACGCGGCCGAGGCCACCGAGTCGACGATCGTCGTCGAGGGGGCGGAGTTCGACGTCGAGTCGACGACCGTCGCCGTCGGCGGCCAGGTCGTCACCGTCCGGGGACTCGTCACCACGTACGAGCAGCTGCTGCTGCCGTTCTTCGGCGACCACCAGGCCGAGAACGCCGCCGTGGCCGTCGCCGCGGTCGAGACGTTCCTGGGAGGCGGGACGCAGGAGCTCACCGGCGACGTCCTCGACGAGGGCTTCGCCGCCGCGACCTCCCCGGGCCGCCTGCAGCTCGTCGGACTCGCTCCGCGAACCGTCGTCGACGCGGCGCACAACCCGCACGGTGCCGCGTCCCTCGCCGCCGCTCTCGGGCGCTACTTCGACTTCGACCGCGTGACGGCCGTCCTCGGCGTGCTGGCCGAGAAGGACGCCGAGGGGATCCTCCGGGAGCTCCGCCCCGTGGTGGACGAGCTGATCGTGACCACGGCGCCGAGCGATCGGGCGATGCCCGCCGAGGAGCTCGCCGCGCTCGCCCGCACCGTGTTCCCGGAGGAGGCGGTCCGCGTCGCCGACGACCCGCTGGGTGCTCTGACGGCCGGCCGCGTCCTCGCGGCGCGCACCGACAAGGGCGCTCTGCTGATCACGGGCTCGATCACCCTCGTCGGCCGCACGATCACTGCGGCCCGCGACGAGAACTGGATGGGCGCGTGAGGGCCGGACGCCCGCGGCGCTCGCGGACCGTCCGGGAGAGCCTCGGCTCGATCGTGCTCGGCTTCGAGGCGGTCATCGTCTTCCTCGCCACCCTGGTCGCCTTCGGGCTGAAGGCGGCCGACCCCGTGGTCGTGCTGGTCGGGGGAGCGGTGGTCTGCCTCGCGCTCGTCGCCACTCTGGGCCTGCTGAACCGGCCGGTCGGCTTCCGCATCGGCTGGGTGCTCCAGTTCGTTATCGTGGCCTCGGGCCTGCTGGTCCCGATCATGTACGTGATCGGCGCCGCCTTCGTGGCGCTGTGGACGTACTGCATGGTGACCGGCACCCGCCTCGACGCTCAGACGCGCCGGGCGGCGGAGCCCACCGACCCCACCGAAGGAGACCGCTGAACCATGGCCACCCAGGAGACCCTCGTCCTCGTCAAGCCCGACGGCGTCGCCCGCAACCTCACCGGCGAGATCCTCCGCCGCATCGAGGCGAAGGGCTACTCCCTCGTCGACGTGAAGCTCGTCGAGGCCGACCGCGAGCTGCTCGCCGCCCACTACGCCGAGCACGAGGGCAAGCCCTTCTACGAGCCGCTCGTCGAGTTCATGGAGAGCGGCCCGATCGTCGCCCTGCGCATCGCGGGCGACCGCGTGATCGAGGGCTTCCGCGCCCTCGCCGGCACCACCGACCCGACCACGGCCGCTCCCGGCACCATCCGCGGCGACCTCGGCCGCGACTGGGGCCTCAAGGTCCAGCAGAACCTCGTGCACGGGTCCGACTCCGAGGAGTCGGCCGCGCGCGAGCTCGGCCTCTGGTTCGCCTGAGCCGCTCGGCCGCCTGCCTCTGACGACGTCCGTCAGAGGTAGGCGAGCACGTTCAGCCTCACCTGCGCGATCACCGCGATCAGCAGGTAGCAGAGCAGCGTGATGAACGGGACCCAGCCGTAGGCGGCACCCGCGAAGCGGCGCACCCCGGCGGGGACGGGGAACACGCCCTCACGGAGGTTGCGGAGCGTCACCAGCCAGAAGCCCGGGATGACGACGGCCCAGGTGAGCATGCACCAGGGGCAGAGCGTTCCGAGCGCGAAGACGCTCGTCGCGATGAGCCAGCCCACGAACACCAGGGCCAGCAGGAAGCCGACGTTGAAGGCCGCCCAGAACCACCGGTCGAACCGGGCGCCCGCGAGCAGGCCCAGCCCCACCACGATCGGCGCGATCCATGCCGCCAGGCCGATGAGGGGGTTCGGGAAGCCGAAGACCGCGCCCTGCGCCGAGTTCAGGTTCGCACTGCACTGCACGAGCAGGCTGAAATCGCAGCCGAGGCCCGCATCGGGGTTCTCGAGAGCGGCGAACTTGTCGTTCGTGAGAGCGAAGGCGGCGGTCCAGCCGATCACGCCGAGGACGATCAGCAGGACGGCGAAGAGGACGGGGCGCTGCTGGGTGGGGGCGTCGCGCACCCCGGGATCGCTGGACACCGGGGGATTATGGCACGCGCCGGATCGGCGCCTCTGGGAATGCGTGCGATAATCGGAGCCGTCGGTCCGGGGGACCCCGCATCGACGCGAAGAAGGTTTACCGGGCGAGTACCGGGCCACAGGAGATCGACAGCGTTCCGCGAATGGACGTGCCGGATCTCCGCTCCGCCGGGAGTCGACCGCAGGTCGCACCGCGGGGGAGCGCGTGTCGGATAGTCAGTTCCGAGAGTGCAGCTGCAACCGGAGTCCCGCGCCACGAGCGCGACGGGACCGGGGGAGCGGAAGGATTCGCGGCGGGCCGAGGCCCCTCGCACGAGAGAAGCATCCGGGAAGACGACGCGGCGGACGACCCGGCCGAGGAGTGCACCAGGAATGGTGGAAGACAACAGTACGAGCGGATCCGATCCGGACCGCGACGAGCCCCGCAGCGGGGCCAGGAAGATCAGCCGCCTCTTCGGTGGCCGCCGGGCGAGCCGGCGGACCGAGTCGAGCGCGCCAGCGACAGGGGAGACGATCATCGACAGCAACGAGACCGACCAGACCGGAGCCGAGGGCACCGAGCTGCCCGAGACCGGGAGCGCCGCGGAGGCGGCCGAGCCGTCGACGTCGACGGGCGCGGTGTTCTTCAACGCCCTCCCGCAGACCCCGGGCGCCGAGCAGGAGGAGCCGCGACGGCCCGCACTGCCGAGCCCGTCGCTGCTGTTCCAGGCGCCGGTCCTGCCCGACTACGTCGAGCTGGCTCCGCTGCCTCCCCGCGGCGCGCCGCTGGGCGTCCAGGAGGAGCGCGAGAGCCCGGCCGAGGAGCAGGGCTCCGTCCGCCGCCGCTCGCGCCGCCGCAGCGGCGAGAGCGAGAGGTCCGGCTCCGACGACCCCGAGAACACCGTCGTCCGGGTCCGCCAGCCGCGCGAGCAGCGCGAGGCCCGCGAGCCCGAGCTCATCACCGAGCCGCAGCGCATCAAGGGCTCGACCCGCCTCGAGGCCAAGAAGCAGCGCCGCCGCGACGGCCGCGACGCCGGCCGGCGCCGCACGGTCGTCACCGAGTCCGAGTTCCTCGCCCGCCGGGAGGCCGTCGACCGCGTCATGGTCGTCCGCTCGAAGGAGGACAGCATCCGCATCGGCGTGCTCGAGGACGGCGTCCTCGCCGAGCACTACGTCGCCCGCTCGCAGGAGGCGTCGCTCATCGGCAACGTCTACCTCGGCCGCGTGCAGAACGTCCTCCCGAGCATGGAGGCCGCCTTCGTCGACATCGGACGCGGGCGCAACGCCGTGCTCTACTCCGGCGAGGTCGACTGGGACGCCGCGAACAACGCCGGCGGCCCCCGCCGGATCGAGCTCGCGCTCAAGCCCGGCGACCGGGTCCTCGTCCAGGTCACGAAGGACCCCGTCGGCCACAAGGGCGCCCGTCTCACGAGCCAGATCTCGCTCCCCGGCCGCTACCTCGTCTACGTGCCCAACGGCTCGATGAACGGCATCTCGCGCAAGCTCCCGGACACCGAGCGCGCCCGCCTGAAGAAGATCCTCAAGGAGGTGCTGCCCGAGAACGTGGGCGTCATCGTCCGGACCGCGGCCGAGGGCGCCACGGAGGAGCAGCTGACCGTCGACGTCGAGCGCCTGACCGCGCAGTGGACGGCTCTCAGCGCGAAGGCCGCGACCGGTCAGGCTCCCGCTCTCCTGCACAGCGAGCCGGACCTGCTGATCAAGATCGTCCGCGACGTCTTCAACGAGGACTTCGAGAAGATGGTCATCGCCGGCGACGACGCCCGCGAGACCATCGAGCTCTACCTCAGCCAGGTCGCACCCGATCTGCTCGAGCGCGTCGAGGTCTACACGGGTGAGAAGGACGCGTTCGACGAGTTCCGCATCACGGAGCAGATCGAGAAGGCGCTGGAGCGCAAGGTGTGGCTGCCCAGCGGCGGCTCGCTCGTGATCGACCGCACCGAGGCGATGACGGTGGTCGACGTCAACACCGGCAAGTTCGTCGGCTCGGGCGGGAACCTCGAGGAGACGGTCACGAAGAACAACCTGGAGGCGGCCGAGGAGATCGTCCGCCAGCTGCGCCTGCGCGACATCGGCGGCATCATCGTCGTCGACTTCATCGACATGGTGCTCGAGTCCAACCGCGACCTCGTGCTCCGCCGCCTGGTCGAGTGCCTGAGCCGCGACCGGACGAAGCACCAGGTCGCCGAGGTCACCTCGCTCGGCCTCGTGCAGATGACCCGCAAGAAGCTGGGCCTGGGCCTGCTCGAGACCTTCAGTGAGAACTGCGAGATCTGCGCCGGACGCGGCGTCATCGTCCACCACGACCCCGTGCTCAAGCACCGGTCGACCGCCGCTCCGCAGCAGGAGCAGCGCCGCCGGGGCAAGGGCGGCGAGCAGCAGCCCGCCGCCTCCGGGCGCTCGAACGGCGGGCAGAACGGGCAGGGCGCGCCGGCGACCAAGCCGGTCAGCACCCACGCCATCACGGACGACGCGAAGAACGCGCTCGCGCAGATCGCCGCCAGCACCATCCACCCCCAGGCCGTGCGCCAGGCGGCGGAGGAGGCGGCCGCGCTGGTCGAGGACGCCGCCGAGACCGTCGAGGCCATGGCGCCGGAGGAGTCCGCCACGGCACCCGAGGAGCAGCCGTCCGAGCCGAGCCGTCGCGGCGAGCGTCCCGCTCGGGGCGAGCGCCGTCGTCGCAGCCGCGACCGCGAGCCGCGCCAGGAGGCCGCCGAGACGGCGGCCGTCGAGCCGGCTCCCGTCGAGACCCCGGTCGAGAAGGAGATCGAGCCGGCCGCTGCCGCGCCGATCCTCGACATCCCGATCGCGCCGGTCACGCCTCCGCGCCGCGTCCGCAGCGAGGTCGCCGAGCACCTGCTCGACTCCGTGCTCGACGCTCTGCCGGCCCCGAAGCAGCCCGGCCAGGGCCGTGCGAAGAGCCGGCGCGTCACGACGGCCGCGCTCACCGGAGTCGCGGTCATCCCCGAGCAGACCCCGCGCCGCGCCGACCAGTAGCGCGACCCGGTGTCAGGAGGGCCCGGTGCCCGGCGAGAGCCGGCGCCGGGCCCTCTCGGCGTCCCGGTCGCGCCCGCGGACGCGGAGCCCGCTCCGCCTCAGCCGCTCGACCAGCTCCCGCGCGCCGACGGGGACCGCGCCCGCGGCGACGAGCTCGTCGATCCGCTCCTCGGGCACGTCGTAGTGGTCCAGGTCGAAGCCGCGCTCGGGCACGCCGAGACGGCGCGCGAAGTCGTGGAGCTCCTCGAGCGAGACGTCGCTCACGAGGTGCGCCCACAGCCGGCCGTGCGCCGGCCAGCGCGCGGCGTCGACGAGGATGGCCATTCCCCGATCGTAGGCGGCGCGCCGTCCGTCCACGCGCCTCCTCCTCGACTATCGTGACGGGGTCGCCGGTCGGGTGGACACGGCTTCGCAGTCGTGTGCGTTTGACCGTGGAGCGCGGATCCCGTACTCTTGACCGTTGGTGTGGCGCGATCCATGTGCTCACGCAGATTTCCGTTGTCGCTCCGCCCCTCACGGGGCGCGGGCCGCGGTGCCGGTTCCCTCGTGTCGTGAGGAGACGGGTACGAACCGGAAGACCGGGGCTCAGCCCCGTCCCTACAAGCCCCGGACGAGGCCTCCGCTCCGTCCAGACGAGAAACAGGTACGAGAAGTGGTTTACGCAGTTGTGCGCGCCGGCGGTCGGCAGGAGAAGGTCGAGGTCGGCACCATCGTGACGATGGACCGCGTCAAGGCCGACGAGAACGGCACCGTGCAGCTTCCTGCCGTGCTGCTCGTCGACGGTGAGTCGATCACCTCGGACGCGGCGACCCTCGCGGGCGTCACCGTCACCGCCGAGGTGCTCGAGGACCTCCGTGGTCCGAAGATCATCATCCAGAAGTTCAAGAACAAGACCGGTTACAAGAAGCGCCAGGGGCACCGTCAGGACCTCACGCGCGTCAAGGTCACTGGCATCAAGTAGTCCTGCAAAGGAATTGAGCTGACCTGCGGAGCGAGCCATCGCCCTGCAGGGCAACAGCACGGGGCTGCGGCCCCCCGGTCTCGAGGAGATGAGAAATGGCACACAAGAAGGGCGCGAGCTCCACTCGCAACGGTCGCGACTCGAACGCGCAGCGTCTCGGCGTCAAGCGCTTCGGCGGCCAGGTCGTGAACGCGGGCGAGATCATCGTCCGCCAGCGCGGCACGCACTTCCACCCCGGCGCGAACGTCGGACGCGGTGGCGACGACACCCTGTTCGCCCTCTCGGCGGGCGCTGTCGAGTTCGGCAGCAAGGGCGGCCGCAAGGTCGTCAACATCGTGGCGGCCGCCCAGTAGGGCCGACCTCCTCGGCCGCACAGGCACAGGACGCAAGGGGCGGGCTTCGGCTCGCCCCTTGCGCGTTTACCGGGGCACAGCCCCCCGGCGCCGGCATCCCGGCGCCGCACGCACTCACGGACGGATTCACACCATGGTCACCTTCGTCGACAACGTCACGCTGCATCTGCGTGCCGGCCACGGCGGCAACGGCTGCGTCTCCGTCCGTCGCGAGAAGTTCAAGCCGCTCGCCGGCCCCGACGGCGGCAACGGCGGGCACGGGGGCGACATCGTCCTCGTCGCCGACCCGCAGACGACGACGCTGCTCGCCTACCACCGCCACCCGCACCGCAGCTCCGAGAACGGCGGTCCCGGCATGGGCGACCACCGCGCGGGCGGGAACGGCGAGCTCATGGAGCTCCCCGTCCCGGTCGGCACGGTCGTCAAGTCGCCGGACGGCGACCAGCTGATCGACATGGACGAGCCCGGCCTCCGGTTCGTCATCGCTCCGGGCGGGCAGGGCGGCCTCGGCAACGCCTCGCTCGCCACCACGAAGCGCAAGGCGCCCGGCTTCGCGCTGCTCGGCACCCCGGGCTGGGAGGGCGACGTCGTCCTCGAGCTGAAGACCGTCGCGGACGTCGCGCTCGTCGGGTTCCCCTCGGCGGGCAAGTCGAGCCTCGTCGCGGCGATCTCAGCGGCCAAGCCGAAGATCGCGGACTACCCGTTCACGACCCTCGCGCCCAACCTCGGCGTCGTGCAGGCGGGGGAGTCGCGGTTCACCGTCGCCGACGTGCCCGGTCTCATCGAGGGCGCGAGCGAGGGTAAGGGCCTGGGTCTGGAGTTCCTCCGCCACGTCGAGCGCTGCACCGCGCTCGTCCACGTGCTCGACTGCGCCACGCTCGAGCCCGGCCGCGACCCGCTGACCGACCTCGACATCATCCTCGGGGAGCTGGCGGCGTACCCCGTCGGCGACGGACAGGTGCCGCTGATCGAGCGCCCGCAGCTGATCGCGCTCAACAAGGTCGACGTGCCCGAGGCCCAGGAGCTGGCCGACTTCGTCCGGGCCGACCTCGAGGGCCGCGGCTACCGCGTCTTCGAGATCTCGACGGTCAGCCACTCGGGACTCCGCCAGCTGACGTTCGCCCTCGCCGAGATCGTCGAGAAGCACCGCCTCGAGCTCGCCGCTGTGCCGCGGGTGGAGCGCATCACCATCCGCCCCCGCGCCGTGGACGAGAAGGACTTCGAGATCCGGGTCGAGGGCGGCTCGTACGGCAACGTCTACCGGGTCCTGGGCACCAAGCCCGTGCGCTGGGTGGCGCAGACCGACTTCACGAACGACGAGGCCGTCGGCTTCCTCGCCGACCGCCTGGCCAAGCTCGGAGTCGAGAACGGCCTCTTCTCGGCCGGAGCGGTCGCCGGCTCCACCGTCGTCATCGGCCCCGGCGACGGCGTCGTCTTCGACTGGGAGCCGACCCTCACCTCGACGGCCGAGCTCATCACCGCGCCCCGCGGAACGGACCTCCGCCTCGAGGACAACCGGCGCAAGACCCGCAACGAGCGTCGCGAGGACTACTTCGAGCGGATGGACGCCAAGGCCGAGGCGCGCGCGGAGCTCGAGCGCGAGCGCCAGGGCGGCGTCTGGCGCGTCGCTGACGAGGGCGACAGCACGGAGGCCGGCGAGGAGAGCTGACTCCCGCCGCCGGGGTCGTCTGCCTCTACACTGGCCGGATGCCGCAGACGACCCCCGACAGCAGTGCGCTGACCGAGCGGTTCGCCGCCTCCCGCGTCGCGTCGCGCTCCCTCCGCAGTGCGACCACCGACCTCAAGAACCGGGCTCTGCTCGCCATCGCCGACGCGGTGCGCTCGAGCGCCGAGCGCGTCGTCCCGGCGAACGAGCTCGACCTCCAGCGGGGTCGCGAGAGCGGGATGAGCGCGGGCCTGCAGGACCGCCTCCGCCTCGATGCGGCGCGCCTGGGGTCCCTAGCCGACGCCGTCGTCGCGGTCGTCGGGCTCACCGATCCGGTCGGGCAGACGGTGCGGGGATCGAACCTGCCCAACGGCGCCTCCCTCACCCAGGTGCGGGTCCCGTTCGGCGTGGTCGGAGCGATCTACGAGGCGCGCCCGAACGTCACCATCGACATCGCAGCGCTCGCCCTCAAGAGCGGGAACGCCGTGATCCTGCGCGGAGGCTCGGCCGCGGAGAACACGAACCGCGTCCTGGTGGAGCTGCTGCAGGAGGCCGTCGCCTCCGTCGGGCTGCCCGCCGAGCTGGTGCAGACGGTCGACGACCACGGCCGCGAGGGCGCGAAGGCCCTCATGCGAGCGCGCGGCTACGTCGACGTCCTGGTGCCGCGGGGGAGCGCGGGCCTCATCGAGTCGGTCGTGACCGAGTCGACGGTCCCCGTGATCGAGACGGGCGCCGGAGTCGTCCACGTCTTCCTCGACGCCAGTGCCGACGAGCAGTGGGCCGTGGACATCGTCCACAACGCCAAGGTGCAGCGTCCGAGCACCTGCAACGCCCTCGAGACCCTCCTCGTCCACCGCGACGCCGCCGAGCGCCTCCTCCCGCCCGTCCTCGGTCGGCTCGCGGAAGCGGGAGTCACCGTGCACGGCGACGAGCGCGTCGCGGCGCTCTGGCCCGACGCGGTGCCCGCCACCGATGAGGACTGGTCCGCGGAGTACTACTCGCTCGACGTCGCCGTCGCGATCGTCGACGACCTCGACGCCGCGATGGCCCACATCGACCGGTACTCCACCCACCACACCGAGTCGATCGTGACGAACGACCTCCGGAGCGCCGAGCGCTTCCTCGCCGAGGTCGACTCCGCGGTCGTGATGGTCAACGCCTCCACCCGCTTCACCGACGGCGGGGAGTTCGGGTTCGGCGCCGAGGTCGGCATCTCGACGCAGAAGCTGCACGCTCGGGGCCCCATGGGTCTTCCCGAGCTGACCAGCACGAAGTGGCTGCTGCGCGGCGCGGGACAGGTCCGCGCCTAGCGCCCGGACCGGCGATCCGGCGTCGAGCGGCGTCCGGGTAGACTCGTCGGAGCCCCGCCGGGGCGACCACGACCTCCAAGGAGCACTGCATGTCCCTCGCGACGACCGTCCTCGCCGAAGCAGCGGCCCACACGGAGCTGCCGTTCCCCCCGATCGTCTTCGGGCTGATCGCCGCCGTCGCCTTCACGGCCCTCGGCTTCGTCACCTGGAGCTACCGGGACGTGGCGAACCGCCACTCGCACAAGACCGGCGCCGGCTCCCACGACCAGCACGGTCACGGACACTAGGCGGGGAGCCCAGCGATCGTGACGTCCGCCGCGAGCGGAGGCCCGCGGCGTCCGCGCATCGGCGTGATGGGCGGCACCTTCGACCCGATCCACCACGGTCACCTGGTCGCCGCCTCCGAGGTGGCCCAGTCGTTCGACCTGGACGAGGTCGTCTTCGTGCCCACCGGCCAGCCGTGGCACAAGAAGACGGTGACCTCCGCCGAGCACCGGTACCTGATGACGGTGATCGCGACGGCGTCGAACCCGCGCTTCACCGTCAGCCGCGTCGACGTGGACCGCATCGGCACGACCTACACGATCGACACCCTGCGCGACATCCACGCCGCACACCCCGACGCCGAGCTGTTCTTCATCACCGGCGCGGACGCGGTCGCTCAGATCCTGAGCTGGAAGGACTACGACGAGCTGTGGGAGCTGGCCCACTTCGTCGCCGTCAGCCGGCCGGGGCACGTCCTCAACGTTTCGGGATTGCCGGCCCAGGACGTATCCTTGTTGGAGATTCCGGCACTGGCGATCTCCTCGACCGACTGTCGGAGCCGCGTCAACCGGGGTCATCCGGTCTGGTACCTGGTTCCCGACGGTGTCGTCCAGTACATCTCGAAGCACCACCTGTATCGGAGCACGTCATGACAGTTCAGCCCGAGGAGAAGCCGCTCACCCGGCGCGAGATCCGCGAGCGCGAGAGGCGCGAGGCCGGTGCGGCCACGACCGCCGCCGTTCCGACGACGTCCCGCCGAGCTGCCACCGCGACCGCCACCACCGCCGGCGACATGCCGGTGCTGACCCCCACTCAGGCCCTGCGGATCACCCCCGTCGAGCCGAGCCCCGCGAGCGAGCCCGACCTGCGCACCTCCTCGATGGAGATCGTCGCCACCGAGAACGCCACGGGCCGCCAGCTGACCCGTCGGGAGCTGCGCGCACTGCTGGCGCAGCAGCAGGCGGAGAAGGTCGCCGCCGCACCGGAGGCGGAGCCGCCCGCCGACGAGGAGCGGTCGGACGACGAGCGCTCCGACGACGTCGAGGGCGCCCTCGAGCGCGCTTCGGCGCTCCCGCCGACCGGAGCGGTCCCCGTGATCGAGGCGGCTGACGAGTCCCGTGATGCGGAGCCGGTGCCCGAGGGTGCAGTGGAGCAGGAGCCGGAGGGCGACGAGGACGTCGTCACCGAGGACGACCCCGAGGCGTCCGAGCAGGAGGCGGACGAGTCCGCCACCGACGCCACCGCGGAGGCCGACGCGGCCGAGGTGCACGAGGCCGAGATCGAGAGCTCGTCCTCCGACGACGGGACGCCGTCCTCGGACGCCTCCGACGAGCGGGACGCGGACGACGAGCAGCCGACGACCGACGAGCAGCCGACGACCGGCGAGCAGCCGACGGCCGACGAGCAGCCCGAGCAGCCCGAGCAGCCGCACCTGAACACCGCGCTCTTCGCGTCGGTGGGCGGATCCCTCGACATCGCCGACGAGAAGGCCACCGAGATCACCGGGAGCTTCGAGCCGCCGATCGAGCACCTCGCCATCACCGAGGAGCTCGACAGCAAGTCGAAGGAGGAGGTGGACGCCTCGTTCGACTCCCTCATCGCGAGCGGAGTCGCCGCCACCGGTGCCGTCACCACCACCAACGCGCTGATCCTGCCGACCACGGGTCCCGGCGCGCCCGTCGGCACGGACACGGGGGAGATCCTCGTCACCGGCTCGTTCGACCTCCCGCGCAGCCTCGGCTCCACGGGCCAGCACCCGAACCTCTACGACTCGCCCGATGTGGACCGCTACGTCGACCGCATCGACCGCGAGCAGCCCGCCGGCGAGTCCGAGCCGGTCCGGGCGTCCAGCGCCGTCTCCACGCACGCCGCCGGCACCTCGATGATCGCGCCGCAGAAGCGCGCCGGCGTGAGCGTCCCGGTGGTCCTCGCGATCACCGCGGCCGTCCTGCTGGTCGGCGCGATCGCGCTGTTCATCGGCGGCTTCGTGCTCAACATCTTCTGATCTCCACCACCGACACTGAAGGCTTCATGACTGCGACCGATTCCGCCCGCGCCCTGCTCCAGCTCGCGGCCACCGCCGCCGACTCCAAGGGCGGTGAGGACCTCGTCGCCCTCGACGTCTCGGGGCCGCTGCCGCTGGTCGACATCTTCCTCCTCGCCACCGGCCGCTCCGAGCGCAACGTGGTCGCGATCGCGAACGAGGTGGAGGACCGCCTGAACGATTCCGGCGCCAAGCTGCTGCGCCGCGAGGGCCGTGCGGAGGGCCGCTGGATCCTCCTCGACTTCGGCGACCTCGTCGTGCACGTCTTCCACGAGGAGGACCGCATGTACTACTCGCTCGAGCGCCTCTGGAAGGACTGCCCGACAGTGCCGTTCACCCTCGAGCAGCCCGTCGCCGTCGACTCGTCGACGTCCTCGAACTGACGAACACGCCCGGCGACAGCGCTCGATTTCACTTCACGCGGATCGTGTTGTAGTTTATTCGAGTTGCTTCCGCCGGGCGGAGACAGCGAAAGACAGCACGAAGCAAGACAGAACAAGATATGGGTCCGTGGCGCAGCTGGTAGCGCACCTGCATGGCATGCAGGGGGTCAGGGGTTCGAATCCCCTCGGATCCACCGAACAGGTCCGCACTCCTCCGGGAGTGCGGACCTTCGTCGTTCCCGGCGCTACAGGGTCTGGCGTCGTCCTGTCCGGCTCAGGCCGGTCAAGCCAGCCAGGACCGTGCCCGTCCGGCCACCGGGTCCCCCTGCTGGTCACGCACGGGTCGGCCCGACCGGCTCCACATGGCCGCCGCATCCGGCGAGGAATCCGGAGAGCTCGCCCCAGGCGTCCTCCCCGATCGTGGTGCCCGGGCGCCGTGCGAGATCGGCCAGAGCGTCCGTCAGCTCGTCGACTCCCGTCACGATCCTCGTCCGTGCCGCTCCCGTGCCCTGCCATCCGGGCGCGTACGTCCTGACGTCGGGATGGCTGTAGAGCACGGCCGTCTCGAACCACGGCGTGGGCAGACCGTTCAGGGCCAGGTACTCCTTGAGCCTCGCGGCCTGGATCCGGACCTGCCGGGCGGGGACGTGCTGCTCGACATGCGTGCGCACCGTCCACCGCGACACCGTCCCCGGTGCGATCTGAACCGCGAAGGCCTCGGGCAGGGCGTCCTCGTCGAGGAGGACGCCGTAGGAGGGGTGGACAGTACCGGGTCGCACGCCGTCGAAGACGACCCCCTGCCAGTACTTGGCCTCGATGATGAGCGCGCCGTGCCGGGTGAGCAGCAGATGGTCGATCTGCGCGAGGAAGCGGCGCGTCGTGCGCGCGTCGACCGGTACGAAGACGACGTTCGTGGCGAGGACGCCGGACAGCCCCGCCGAGGCGCACGCCTCCCGGATCAGGGTGTGCGAGACGGCCTCGCTCCTCCAGGTCCGCGCGAGGGCGTCACGGGTCTGCTCGGCCTCCTCCTGCGCCGTCTCGAGCTCGGTCCGACTGAGGTCGCGCTCGGCGTCGCGCGCGCCCGTCAATGCCTTCAGCGCCGCCTCGTGGCTCCGGTCGCGCTCGGTGATCGTTCGCTGGTGCTCCTCCGAAGCCTCCTTCGCGGCCTGCTCCGCCGCCGCTCCCGCCGCAGTGCGCCGTCGGCGGCCGACGACGACGGTGATGAGGAGGGCCAGGAGCAGGGCTGCCACGACGGCCCAGGGCAGGTACTCGTTCATGGTCTCCAGGCAAGCACGGACCACCGACCGTGCGCCGCGACGGCTCCCGATCGCGCCGCTCGGCAGACTGGCCGCAGTGCGCTCGCTCGTGCCCGGCCCGGACGTCTTCGTCGGCGTCCGCCTGCGCGCGCGGCGGAGACGCCGACCCTGCGCCGGCCGATCGCGCGGGCGGAGCCCTACCGCCGCCTGGCGGACGCGATGCGCGACCAGCACGAGGTCCGGCCGACCGGCGTCGAGGGCACGCTGCTGGGCTTCGTCGGCCCGCAGCCGTTCCAGGGGATCAGCGTCGCCGGCCTGCACACGCACGTCGTCGACACCACCGGCGGGATCGGCGGCCACGTGCTCGCCGCCTCCGGAGTCGCGGGCCTGATCGAGATCGAGCGGTACAGCGGCATCACCGTCCGCGTGCCGGAGTCGGACGACCACCTGCGAGCCGACCTCGACGCGGCGGCCGACGCAGACGCCGCGATCCGCGCCGTGGAGACCGACCACCCGCGCTGAGCGGCCCTACCCTGGACGCATGCCCTCACTGCGCGACGTCCATGCCGTCATCGACCGTCTCTGGCCGGAGGCGGCCGCCGAGAGCTGGGACGCGCCCGGCCTGGTCACCGGCGACCCCGACGCCGCGGTGGAGCGGATCCTGCTCACGGTCGACGTGGTCTCCGACACCGTCGCGGAGGCCGTCGACGGCGGGTACCAGCTCCTGGTCGCGCACCACCCGCTGCTGCTGCGCGGCGTCACCTCGATCGCCGAGGACGGCTACAAGGGCCGCCTGCTCGCGGACCTCGTCCGGGGCGGCTGCGCACTGATCTCGGCCCACACGAACGCCGACATCGCCGCGGACGGGGTCTCGGACGTGATCGCCACCCGCCTCGGCCTGACCGGAACGACTCCGCTCGTCCCGGGCGCCGACCCGTCGGTCGGGCTCGGCCGGGTGGGCGACCTGCCCGAGGAGGTGACGCTCGGACGCCTGGCCGGAGCCGTGGCCGAGCTCCTGCCGGCCACCGCAGGGGGAGTGCGGGCCGCGGGCGCCTACGAGACGCCCGTACGCCGCGTGTCGCTCTGCGGGGGAGCGGGGGACTCCCTCCTGGACGCCCCCGCCGTCCGCACGAGCGACGTCTTCATCACCGCCGACCTCCGGCACCACCCGGCGTCCGAGGCGCGCGAGAAGGCCCTGCACGGCACCGGCCCCGCCCTCATCGACGTCTCGCACTGGGCGAGCGAGTGGCTGTGGCTCGACGTCGCCGCGACCGCGCTGCGGGAGGCCCTGCCCACGGTCACCGTCGAGGTGAGCGAGACCCGCACCGACCCGTGGGATTTCGCGATCGTGCACTGACCCGCCGCGGGCACGGGAGAATGGACGCGGCGCGCCCGTACTGCGCGCCGGGAACGAGGACCGCCACGTGAAAGCCAGCCCCGCACACCAGCGCGAACTCCTGACTCTGGCGAGTCTGGACACGAGGGGCGCGCAGCTGCGCCACGCCCTCGCGACGCTCCCGCAGATCGCGCGGATCCAGGCGATGCAGGCCCGCGACAACGAGACCCGCCGCTCCCTCGCCGAGCGCACAGGGCGCCTCGAGGACGTGCGCACCGAGCTCGGGCGCATCGAGTCCGACGTCAGCGTGGTCGAGAAGCGGCTCACCCGCGATCGCGACCGCCTGCAGACCGCCTCCGCGGCCAAGGACATCGCCGCGCTCGAGAGCGAGATCACCTCCCTCGTGAAGCGACGGGGAGACCTCGAGGACATCGAGCTGACCCTGATGGAGCGGATCGAGGGCATCGAGTCCGAGGTCGCCGCGGCTCAGGCCGAGCGCGACGAGGTCGTCGCCTCGCTCGGGACCCTCGCCGAGGAGCGCGACGCGCAGGCCGAGAAGCTCCGCGACAAGCAGGAGGCGCTCGCCCGGGACCGGGCGGACCTGGTGACGACCCTTCCGGAGGACCTGGTCGAGCTGTACGAGAAGCAGCGCGCCCGCTACGGAGTCGGCGCGGCCCTCCTCCGCGGGAAGGTGTCGGAGGGGAGCGGCGTGGCCCTCACCGAGTCGGACCTCTCCTGGATCCGCGCCTCCGCTCCCGACGAGGTCGTCCTCTGCCCCGACAGCGGCTGCATCCTGGTGCGCGGCGAGGAGTCCACGCTCGCCTGAGCCGTACACTGGACGGGCGAACGGGCCGGCAAGACGGTCGCGTCACCGCGGCGAGAGCCGTGGTGCCGAGGAACGTCCGGGCTCCGCAGAGCAGGGCGGTGGGCAACACCCACCCGGGGCGACCCGCGAGACAGTGCCACAGAGAACAGACCGCCGTCGGCTCCGGCCGGCGGTAAGGGTGAAACGGTGGTGTAAGAGACCACCAGGGGCCGGAGTGATCCGGTCCGCTCGGTAAACCTCGCCCGGAGCAAGGTCAGACAGAGGACGATGCGGCTGCTCGTCGGGTCCTCGGGTAGACCGCTGGAGGGTCACGGCGACGTGGCTCCGAGAGAGATGGCCGTCCAGCGCCCGCCGAGAGGCGCGGCGTGAACAGAACCCGGCGTATCAGCCGACCCCTTCGCCACGAGATGCCCCGCCCCGGCGGGGCATCTCGCGTCTCCGCCGGTTGCTTCGCGCTCCCGCCCGCAGTCAGCGCGACGGCCTGCGGTGGCGGTTCCCGGGTCTCGATACACCCTTGCGCGGCTACTCGTTGAGACTGGCGCATGCCATCTCTCGCGCTGCCTCCTGCGGACGAAGCGGTGCATCACGACGTCCGGCAGGCGACAGTGCCGGAGGACGGTCCTGAGACGACGCTGCGGATCGACCGCCGAGTACCAGGTGCCCCCGCCCCCGTCCTGGCTCACCGCGACCGCTGAACCCTGAAAGTCTGAAAGTCTGATCACGTCCGTCCGCCATGGCGCCACGCACCAGGCGAACCGGCGAAGCGCGTGCCAGCGTTTCGCCGTAGCCGTCCGCACCCCGCTCCCCGGAACGCGTCACCTCCCGAGGCCGACCGCGCCTCGGCGGGCGGGGACCGCCGAGGAAAAAGACTCAGCCCCGCCCTGCGAGCGCGGCCGCGCCGAGGATGCCGGCGTTGTTGCGGAGCGCCGCCGGGATGATCGGGGTGCGCAGGTCGAGCAGCGGGAGGAACTCGTCGTGGTGCTTGGAGATGCCGCCGCCGACGATGAAGAGATCGGGCCAGAGCAGCGCCTCGAGGTGGGAGTAGTAGCGCTGCAGGCGCTTCGCCCAGTGCTTGTAGTCGAGATCGTCGCGCTCCTTGGCGGCGAACGAGGCCTTCTTCTCGTAGTCGCCGCCGTGGATCTCGAGGTGGCCGAGCTCGGCGTTGGGGATGAGGATCCCGTCGTGGATCTGCGCCGTCCCGATGCCGGTGCCGAGGGTGGTCATGATGACCAGGCCCTCCTTGTCCTTCGCCGCTCCGAAGCGCGACTCGGCGTAGCCCGCCGCATCGGCGTCGTTGACGAAGAAGATGTTCCGGCCGATCGCGTCCTCGAACAGCTTCTCGGCCTCGAGGCCGATCCACTCGTCCGACACGTTCGCCGCCGACATCGTCCGTCCGTGGACGACGACGGCGGGGAAGCAGATGCCGACCGGGGTGTCCGAGGGCAGGTCCGGGATCTTCTCGAGGATCTGCTGGACGGTGGCGACGATGTCCTTCGGCGTGCCGCCCGGGGGAGTGGCGAGCTTCATCCGGTCGCTGAGCAGAGTGCCCGCGGCCAGGTCCACCGAGGCCCCCTTGATGCCCGTTCCCCCGATGTCGATCCCGATGGCGGTCGCCGCAGCAGTCATAGCGGCCATGCTAGCGAAGGGCGGGGGTGCGGACCGACGCGGGCTGCGGCGTAGGATCGCGGCATGGCTGACGGCGACGCGAACTCCTGGTGGTACAACCTCAAGGCCGGCACGGTGGAGCAGGGCTTCGTGTCCCCCTCCGTCGACCGGGTGGGCCCCTTCTCCTCTCGCGAGGAGGCGGAGCACGCCCTCGAGCGGCTGCACGAGAACAGCCGCAAATGGGCCGAGGAGGACGCCGCCGAGGACCGCTGACCGCGGCTACTCGTAGCTGTGCTCGGCGCCGGGGTAGGCGCCGGACTCCACGTCGTCCCGGTACGCGGTGACCGCTCCGGTGAGCACGCCGCGCAGATCCGCGTACTGCTTCACGAAGCGGGGGATGCGGCCGGTGGTGAATCCGGCGAAGTCCGTCCACACGAGCAGCTGTCCGTCGACGTGCGGTCCCGCTCCGACTCCGATCGTCGGGATGCGCAGCTCCTCCGTCACTTGACGTGCCGCGTCCGCGGGCACCATCTCGAGGACGACGGCGAACGCCCCGGCCTCCTGGACGGCTCGCGCGTCGGCGAGCAGCTGCTCGATGCCCTCGCCGCGCCCCTGGACCATGTGGCCGCCGAGTCCGTGCTCGCTCTGCGGCGTGAAGCCGATGTGCGCCATCACGGGGATGCCCGCCTCGACGATGCGCCGGATCTGCTCGGCGGAGCGGACCCCGCCCTCGAGCTTCACCGCGTGCGAGTGCGTCTCCTTCATGAAGCGGAACGCCGTGTGCAGCGCGTCGTCGGCACCCGACTCGTAGGAGCCGAAGGGCATGTCGGCGACGACGAAGGCGCGCTCGACGGCTCCGGCGACGGCACGCGCCAGCGGGATGAGCTCGTCGACGGTGACGGGCAGAGTGGTGTCGTAGCCGAGCACCGTGTTGCCGGCGGAGTCGCCCACGAGGAGGAAGTCGATCCCGGCGTCGTCGAAGATCTTCGCCGTCAGCTGGTCGTAGCTGGTCAGCCCGGTGATGCGGACACCGGTGTCCTTCGCGTTCTGGAAGTGGCGGGTTCGAACGCGTTTCACGGGCTGCGCTGACATGGGCGCCAGTCTACGGCGCGCCTCGGGCGCCCCGCGGGCCCCGGTCGGAGGCAGTAGCCTGAGGGTCGAAACAGGAGGGGTCTGGATGGACAAGCAACGGGACTTCGTTCTTCGCACCATTGAAGAGCGAGGGATCAAATTCGTTCGCCTCTGGTTCACCGACGTCGTCGGCACGCTGAAGTCGGTCGCGATCGCGCCGGCCGAGGTGGAGGGCGCGTTCGCGGAGGGGCTCGGCTTCGACGGCTCCGCCATCGAGGGCCTCACCCGCTCCTTCGAGGCCGACGTCCTCGCGCATCCGGATCCGTCGACCTTCCAGATCCTCCCGTGGCGCGGAGAGATCGACCCGACGGCGCGGATGTTCTGCGACATCACCACGCCGGACGGCCAGCCCGCCGTCGCCGACCCGCGCAACGTGCTCAAGCGCACGCTGGCGAAGGCGGCCGAGCGCGGGTTCACCTTCTACACGCACCCCGAGATCGAGTTCTACCTCCTCAAGTCGTCGTCCTTCGGCGCCGAGGGTCCGGAGCCGGTCGACTCCGCCGGGTACTTCGACAACGTCCCCGGAGGCACGGCGCACGACTTCCGCCGCCGCTCCGTGCGCATGCTGGAGGATCTGGGCATCTCGGTCGAGTTCAGCCACCACGAGGCGGGCCCCGGCCAGAACGAGATCGACCTCCGCTACGCGGACGCGCTCACCACGGCCGACAACATCATGACCTTCCGCACCGTGATCAAGGAGGTGGCGATCGAGCAGGGCGTCTACGCGACGTTCATGCCGAAGCCGCTCTCCGGGCACCCCGGCTCGGGCATGCACACGCATCTCTCGCTCTTCGAGGGCGACGTGAACGTGTTCTACGAGCAGGGCGCCCAGTACCAGCTCTCGAAGCTCGGCCGTCAGTTCATCGCGGGCCTGCTCAAGCACGCCCCGGAGATCACCGCCGTGACGAACCAGTTCGTCAACTCCTACAAGCGGCTCTGGGGCGGCGACGAGGCGCCCAGCTACGTCTCGTGGGGCCACAACAACCGGTCCGCCCTCGTGCGCGTCCCGCTCTACAAGCCCAACAAGGGGCAGTCGTCGCGCATCGAGTACCGGGCGCTGGACTCCGCGGCGAACCCCTACCTGGCGTACTCGCTGCTCCTGGCAGCCGGGCTGAAGGGCATCGAGGAGGGCTACGAGCTCCCGGCCGAGGCCGAGGACAACGTGTGGGCCCTCTCGGACGCGGAGCGCCGGGCGCTCGGCTACGGCGCTCTGCCCGCCAGCCTCGACCGCGCCATCTCGCTGATGGAGGAGTCCGAGCTCGTGGCCGAGACGCTGGGCGAGCAGGTGTTCAACTTCGTGCTGCTCAACAAGCGGAAGGACTGGGCCGAGTACCGCGCCCAGGTCACGCCGTACGAGCTGCGCAGCAACCTCGAGATGCTCTGACGCCTCGGCCATGCCCCGCGAACGCTCCCTCCGCGATGTCGCACGCCTCGGCTTCGCCGCGCTCGGCGAGACCGGGGCACGGCTGGCCGAGGCGGAGGAGCTGGCCGGGCGGCAGCTCGAGTCGGTGCTGCCCTCCTTCGCCCGGGTGGCGGACCCGGACGAGGCGCTGCTCGCTCTGATCGACCTGCTGCGGCGGCACCGCGACCGGATGGACGCGGTCCTCGCCGACGACGAGGCCCTGACCCGGCTGCTTCTGGTGGTGGGAGCCTCCTCCGGCCTCGCCGATTTCCTCCAGCGCCGGCCCGACGAGCTCGCCAGCGTCCTCGAGCCGGTGCGCACGCTCCCCGGGCGCGCCGAGATGAAGGCCGAGCTGCTCGAGTCGGTCGGCGCCGTCGACGGCTTCTCGTCGCTCCGGGAGGAGGCGGGCTGGACGGCGCTGCGCGTGCGGTACCGCCGCCTCCTCACCAGGATCGTCGTCCACGACCTGAGCCAGGCCGACCCCGTCGCGGCGATCGACCGGGTGACGAGGGCGCTGGCCGACCTCGCCGGAGCCGCGCTGGAGGCGTCCCTCGCCGTGGCGCGGACCGAGCTGGTCGAGGGCGCGGGTCCGGGTCGCTTCGGCCGCGACGAGGTCGCCGCCACCCGCTTCGCCGTCATCGGCATGGGCAAGGCGGGAGCGTCCGAGCTCAACTACGTCAGCGACGTCGACGTGATCTTCGTCGCCGAGGGCGACCCGGAGAAGGAGCTGACGAACGCCCGTGCGATCGACGTCGCCACCCGGCTCGCCGTGCTCCTCATGCGCGGAACCTCTGCGCTGGCGATGGAGCCGGAGCTCTGGGAGGTCGACCCGAACCTGCGCCCGGAGGGCAAGCAGGGCGCGCTCGTGCGCACCCTCGAGTCGCACATCACTTACTACGACCGGTGGGCGAAGAGCTGGGAGTTCCAGGCGCTGCTCAAGGCGCGTCCGCTCGCCGGCGACCAGGAGCTGGGGCGGGCGTACGTCGACGCGGTCGCGCCCAAGGTCTGGTCGAGCGCCTCCCGCGAGAACTTCGTCGAGTCGGTGCAGCGGATGCGGGAGCGGGTCACCGAGAACATCCCGCAGAACGACGTCCACTACCAGATCAAGCTCGGGCCCGGCGGCCTGCGCGACATCGAGTTCACGGTGCAGCTGCTCCAGCTCGTCCACGGGCAGACCGACGACGAGATCCGCATGCCCGGGACCCTCCTCGCCCTGGGCGCCCTCGCCGACCGCGGGTACATCGGCCGCTCCGCCGCCGAGGAGTTCGCGCAGGACTACCGGGCACTCCGGCTGCTCGAGCACCGCCTCCAGCTGCGGCGCCTTCGGCGTACGCACCTGATGCCGCGGGACGAGCACGAGCTGCGGACCCTCGCCCGCTCCAGCGGGCTCGCCCGCACGGCGGAGGAGCTGCTGAGCGTCTGGAACGGGATCAAGCACCGCGTCCGGGGCCTGCACGAGCGCCTGTTCTACCGTCCGCTGCTCTCCGCGGTCGCCGCGCTCTCCGACGGCGGCGCCGAGCTGTCCACCGGCCAGGCGGAGGCGCGCCTCGCCGCCATCGGCTTCGCGGACGCCCGCGGGGCGCTCGGCCACATCGCCGCGATGACCTCGGGCGTCTCGCGCCGCGCGAGCATCCAGCGCCACCTCGTGCCGGTGATGCTGCAGTGGTTCGCCGACGGACCGGACCCCGACTACGGCCTGCTCGCGTTCCGGCGCCTCAGCGATGCACTGGGCGGGACGCCCTGGTTCCTCCGGATGCTGCGCGACTCGTCCGGAGCCGCCAAGCGGCTCACCACGGTGCTCTCCGGATCGCGCTTCGTCGGCGAGCTGCTCGACCGCATCCCGGAGTCGGCGGCCTGGCTCGAGGACGACGACGCCCTCCGCCCCCGCAGCGCCGCCCAGCTCGCCGAGGAGGTGCGCGCCGTGCTCGCCCGGCACGAGACGCCCGACGCGGTCGCCTCGGTCCTCCGCTCGATGCGCCGGCGCGAGGTGCTGCGGACCGCCATGGGGGGCGTGCTCGGCCTCAGCTCGATCGAGGAGATCGCGACCAGCCTCACCGACATCATCAGCGCACTGCTGGTCGGCGTGCTCGCCGCCATCCGGCGCGGCAGTGCGACCCGGCCCGGCGCCGACGCGGAGTTCGCGATCATCGGCATGGGCCGGTACGGAGGGGCGGAGCTGGGCTTCGGCTCCGACGCCGACGTGATGTACGTCCAGCGACCCGGCACCGCCGAGCCGCACCAGGCCCAGCTCTACTCGCAGTTCGTCGTCGCCGAGCTGGTCCGGCTCACGGAGGACTCCCGCCTGCCGCTCGACCTCGACGCCGACCTGCGGCCCGAGGGCAAGAACGGGCCCCTCGTGCGCTCCCTCGACTCCTACCGCGCCTACTACGCCCGCTGGTCGCTGACCTGGGAGGCGCAGGCGCTGCTCCGGGCGCGGGGAGTGGCGGGGGACCAGGCGCTCATCGAGGACTTCGAGGAGCTGGCTGACGGGGTCCGCTACCCGGGAGCGGTCTCCGACCGCGACATCCGCGAGGTGAAGCGGATCAAGGCACGGGTCGAGAGCGAGCGTCTGCCGCAGGGCGCCGACCCCCGCCGTCACCTCAAGCTCGGCCGTGGATCGCTGAGCGACGTCGAGTGGCTGGTGCAGCTCCTCCAGCTGCAGCACGCGCGGCGGACCCCGGCGCTGCGGACGACCTCGACCCTCACCGCCCTCGCGGTCGCGGAGGAGGAGGGCATGGTCGGCCCGCAGGACGCGGAGCGGCTGCGCGCCGCGTGGATCCTCGCGTCCCGTGTCCGCTCGGGCACCACGCTCTGGGGCAACCGCACCAGCGACGTCCTCCCGACCGACCGCCGGCAGCTCGAGGGCGTCGCGCGCCTGCTGGAGTACCCGGCCGGGTCCGCGACGGCGCTCGAGGACGACTACCTCGGCGTGACCCGCCGCTCCCGCGCGGTCTTCGAGCGCCTGTTCTACGGGCCGGCCGCGGGAGACGCTCCATCCTACCGCTGACGCCCGCGCGCCGGGGACGGCGAAGGGCCGCCCCTCCGAGGAGGAACGGCCCTTCGGCAGTGCTGCGGGATCAGACCCCGTAGTACAGCTCGAACTCGAACGGGTGAGGACGCTGCGCGAGGGGCTTGATCTCCTTCTCGCGCTTGTACTCGATCCAGGTGTCGATGAGCTCCTGAGTGAACACGCCGCCCTGGAGGAGGAAGTCGTGGTCGGCCTCGAGGGCGTCGAGAGCCTCGCCCAGGGTCGCGGGGACCTGCGGGATGAGCTTCGCCTCCTCGGGGGGCAGCTCGTAGAGGTCCTTGTCGACCGGCTCGTGCGGCTCGATGCGGTTCTTGATGCCGTCGAGGCCCGCCATCAGCTGCGCGGCGAACGCGAGGTACGGGTTGCCGGAGGCGTCGGGCGCACGGAACTCGATGCGCTTGGCCTTCGGGTTCGTGCCCGTGATCGGGATGCGGATCGATGCGGAGCGGTTGCCGGCCGAGTAGACCAGGTTGACCGGCGCCTCGAAGCCCGGGATCAGGCGGTGGTACGAGTTGACCGTCGGGTTCGTGAACGCGAGGACGGCGGGGGCGTGCTTGAGCAGGCCGCCGATGTACCAGCGCGCGAGGTCCGAGAGACCGCCGTAGCCGTTCTCGTCGTAGAAGAGCGGCGTGCCGTCGTTCCACAGCGACTGGTGGGTGTGCATGCCCGAGCCGTTGTCGCCGAAGAGCGGCTTCGGCATGAACGTGGCGGTCTTGCCCCACTGCTCGGCCGTGTTCTTGACGATGTACTTGAACTTCAGGATGTCGTCCGCCGCGTGGACCATCGTGTCGAAGCGGTAGTTGATCTCGGCCTGGCCGCCGGTGCCCACCTCGTGGTGCGAGCGCTCGAGGATGAGGCCGGCGTCGATCAGCTTGAGGCAGATGTCGTCGCGGAGGTCGGCCTGCTTGTCGACGGGGCTCACCGGGAAGTAGCCGCCCTTGTAGGGCGTCTTGTTGCCGAGGTTGCCGCCCTCCTCGACGCGTCCCGAGTTCCAGGCGCCCTCGACCGAGTCGACGGAGTGGAACGCGGAGTTCTGCGTGATCTCGTAGCGGACGTCGTCGAAGATGTAGAACTCCGCCTCGGGAGCGAAGAACGCGGTGTCGGCGATGCCGGTCGACGCGAGGTACTTCTCGGCCTTCTTCGCGACCTGACGCGGGTCCTTGGAGTAGATCTCGCCGTTGCGCGGGTTGTAGATGTCGAAGACGAGGATCAGCGTGCGCTCGACGCGGAACGGGTCCACGTAGGCGGTGGTCACGTCAGGGATCAGCTGCATGTCCGATTCGTGGATGTTCGCGAATCCGCGGATCGAGGACCCGTCGAAGAGCTGACCGACGGAGAAGAACTCCTCATCGACAGTCGAGGCGGGGATGTTGAAGTGCTGCTGGACACCGGGGAGATCGGTGAACCGGATGTCGAGGAACTTGACGTCCGTGTCCTTGATGAACGAGAGCACCTCGGAAGAATCTTTAAACATGCAAAGGTCTCCAATGGCGTAACGGGGTGCTGCAGAGCGCAGCCGTTCCAGGGTAGTGACGGGGGGTTTCCCCACCGTGTCCCTGTTGTTTCCGACATGTTACGGGGCCCGTCCGGGGTCGGGCTCCACGTCGCCTGCCGGACCACCCGCTCCTCGGTCCGCTCCGAGACGCCGCGGATAGGATCGGAGGATGCCAGCCGCCGACCGCAGGACCTTCGCCGACGCCGCCCCGAGCTCGTACCCGGGGGAGCGTCTCGGCCTCCCGCGAGAGGGCCGCCTCTCGGTTGGACGGTCCGGCCGCCGCATCGCCGCCCTGGCCGTCGACTTCGCCGTCGCCGCTCTCCTGTCGCTCGCGTTCTTCGACTACGACCGCTGGGCGAGTCTGCTGCTGTTCGTCCTGCTGCAGGTCGTCTTCATCCCCACCATCGGCGGCAGCATCGGGCACCGCCTGCTCGGGATGCGCGTCATCCGTCTCGGCGGGGGCTGGGTCGGTGTGTGGCGCCCGATCGTGCGCTCGGTGATGCTGGCCGTGCTGGTACCGGCGCTCGTCTGGGACTCGGACCAGCGCGGCTTCCACGACAAGGTGGCCGGGACGGTTCTCGTCCGCTACTGACTCGCGCCGCAGACGGAGGAGGCCGGCCGGGAGAGATCCCGACCGGCCTGTCGTGTCATGCGTCAGCGCGATCGCTGAGGGCGCACCTTGAAGGGATCGACGCCCTTCGGGATGGGCAGCGACGTGTTGAGCGAGGAGAGCCGGTTCTTCACCGCGAGGACCTCGGCCTTGGTGAGGACCTTCTTCGTCTTCGAGAGGCGGCTGGGCACCTTGTGCAGCGGAGTCGCATCGGCGTCGGAGCCGACGTGCACGAAGGTGACGGGGACGTTCGGCAGGATCCGCGACACCTTGCGCCGCTCGTCCTCGAGCATGCGCTTGGTGCGGGAGGCGGGGCCCTCCGCGATCAGCACGACGCCTCCGCGGCCGACCGCGCGGTAGACGGCGTCCTGGGTCTTGCCGTTGACGGCGACGGGCATCTCCCCGCCGGTCCAGGTGCCGCGCAGTCCGCTTCGCAGGACGGCGCCGACCGCGCCGGGCTGCCCGGCGATCTGCCCGTAGGCGGCGCGCTCGGCGCGGCGCGAGAGCACGGCGAGTCCGGCGACCAGGCCGGCCATCACGCCCACGATGATCCACAGCGCGATCACGAAGCCGTTGCCGTTGCCGAGCAGGATGCCGAGGAGCACGCCGAGCAGGATCGGGAGCAGGAGCGCGAGGAGGATGATCCAGACGGCGCTGCTGTCGTAGCGGCGGGTCATCTGGAACACCTGCCACATCTGCTTGAGACGTCCGGGTTCCTTGACCGCCTTCGTCGACGGTTCCGTGCTGCGTGCCATGACGTCAAGGATACCGAGCGGGAGCGCGGCGGCGGACCCCGGACGCGGATCCGACTCCTCCACAGAGGGCACGTGCGCCGATCCCTCCACCGATCGGGATCGGCGGGCGTCCTCCGCCTCGGCCTGCGGTCAGGCTCGCCTCATGACGAGCAGCGGGACGGTCCAGGGCCGGAGGATCGGCGGAGCGCGGACGGGGAGGCGGCGGACGCCTGCGCCGGACGCCGCATCGCCGGCCGAGCGGACGATGCGACCGCGGGAGGCCGAGTCGCTGCAGGCGTCGCCGGTGGCTCGGCTCGCCGAGCACCGCCACCGCGAGCGCATCGTCCGGGTGGAGTCCTCTCCGAGGAGGTGCATCGTCTCGACCGCCCCTCCCGTCGTCGCCACGCTCGAGAGGTTCCTGCGGGTCGAGCGGGGGATCGGACTCGGCGCCGCGGTCACCCTCCTCGCCCCCGTGGTGGGCGCGGTCCGCTCGGCCGCGCTCGAGGGAGCATGGCTGGCTCCGACGACGGACGACATCGGCCTGACGGAGGAGGGTCGGCCGCTGCTGCTGCTGACGACGCCCGTCGTCGACACCCCACGTGCGGCGCGCGACGCGCTGCAGCGGGTCCTGGAGCGCCTCGGGATGCTCTGCCCGGAGCTGCCGGTCGCCGCCCTCGCGCGGCACCGCGACCTGCTGGCGCTGGAGGGCAACCTCTACGGACTCGCTGATCCGCAGGGGATAGGCGAGGCGGTGCGGGCGCTGCCGACGTCCGGCGCGGATGCACGGGGTCGGGAGGCGGTGCCTGCTCCGGCTGCCCGGCACAGGCGGGTCCATCCGCTCGACGGCTGGCAGGACCGCCTCCGGGCGTTCGTCGTCCGGCGTCGGGGACCGCTCTCCGTCGGGACGGCGATCGTGCTGGGAGCGGTGCTCGCCGGTCCGCTCGCGGGCGGGCCCGGTCGGCAGGTGCAGGATGCGCAGGCGTCGACCGCAGCCGCGCCCGTTCCGGCTCGGTCGGCTCCGCCGGCTGTGGCGACCGCGGCGCCGCCGGCTCCGGTCGCGGCGGCCTCGCGCGACGCCGAGCAGGCGGCGGAGGTGCTGATCGACGCGGTGCGCGCGTGCGGGGACCGGGAGTGCGCCCGCGGGCTGGTCACGGCGGACTCGCCGCTCGGCGACGCAGCGGACGGCCCCTTCTCCATTGTCCCGGAGACGGGGGAGGCCTCGGCCGTCCTCGTCGACGTGAACGGGGCATCGGCGGTCGTGCACCTCCGGACGGCCCCGGGGACGACAGCGGCCTCCGTCCTGATCATCAGGACGGAGGCCGGCTGGCTCATCCGCGACGTCTACACCGGAGCGGCCTCGTGAGAGGCGCGCTCAGGGGGAGCGTCTCAGATGCCGAGGTCGTTCTCGAACGAGCCCTCCTCGAGGCGCTCCTTGATCGCGACCAGGAAGCGCGCCGCGTCGGCTCCGTCGACCGTGCGGTGGTCGTACGAGAGCGCGAGGAAGACGGTCGAGCGGATCGCGATGGCGTCAGCACCGTCCACCTGCACGACGGCCGGCTTCTTGGTGACGATGCCGGTGCCGAGGATCGCGGTCTGCGGCAGGAACACGACGGGAGTGTCGAACAGGGCCCCGCGCGAACCGGTGTTGGTCAGCGTGAAGGTGCCGCCGGCGAGCTCGTCGGGCTTCAGCTTGTTGTTGCGGGTGCGCTCGGCCAGGTCTCCGATGGTGGAGGCGATCTGCGCGAGGTTCAGCTCGGACGCGTTCTTGAGGACAGGGGTCAGCAGGCCGCGCTCGGTGTCGACGGCGATGCTGATGTTCTCGTGGTCCGGGTAGACGATCGACTCGCCGTCGAGGGTCGAGTTGATCACCGGGTAGGCCTTGAGCGCCTCGGCCGCCGCGAGGGCGAAGAACGGGAGGAAGGACAGCTTGGCGCCGGTCTTCTCCTGGAAGCTCTTCTTGACCGAGTCGCGGAAGCGGGCGACCGCCGTGACGTCGACCTCGATGACCGAGGTGAGCTGGGCGCTCGTCTGCATCGACTCGACGGCGCGCTGCGCGAGGACCTTGCGCAGGCGCGACATCGGCTGCGTGGTGCCGCGGAGCGGCGACGTCTCGAGCGGGGTGCGCGCGGCCTTGGCGGCTGCGGCGGCGGGCGCCGAGACCGGGGCGGCCGGAGCCGACTTGGCGGCCTCGACCGCGTCGAGGACGTCCTGCTTGCGGATGCGGCCGCCGACTCCGGTTCCCGTGAGGGTGGAGAGGTCGATGCCGTTCTCGCCGGCGAGCTTGCGCACGAGCGGGGTGACGTAGCCGGGGTTGGAGTCGGTGGGCTCCGGGGAGGCGGCGGCTACGGCTTCACCGGAGCCGGCGCCACGGGAGTCTAGGTGCGCGCGCTGATCGCTCTGGCCGAGGGCTTCGCGAGCGATTAGTAGGGTCGATGGGGCGGGGGA
>NZ_PSVF01000018.1:0-75169 GCF_002931975.1 Rathayibacter sp. AY1F3
ACACCCAGGAGTCCGACCCGCGCGTCGTCTGACCCGTTCCCCCCGCACCGACGCCCCGGTGCCGTCCGGCCCGGGGCGTCGGTGCGGGGGGAACGGGTCAGACGACGCGCGGGTCGGACTCCTGGGTGTCGTCCTCGGGGATGTGGACGTCCTGGACGGTCACGTTGATCTCGGCGACCTCCATGCCGGCGATGTGCTGGATGGCGTCGGCGACGGCGGAGCGCACGTCCTCGGCGACCTTCTGCAGCGGCGCGGGGTACTCGGCGACGATGGTGATGTCGGCGGCGACCTGGCGCTCGCCGACCTCGACCTTGACGCCCTGGCCGCGGTCGTCGTTGCCGATCGCGTTGCGGATGGCGCCGATCGCTCGGGCCGCTCCTCCGCCGAGGGCGTGGACGCCCGGGACCTCGCGCGCGGCGATGCCGGCGACCTTGGCGATGACGCCGTCCTCGATCACGGTGCGTCCGGATCCGGTGCTGGTCTGACGGGTGGTGGTCGCGGTGGTCTCGGCCATGGTCTCCTCTTTCGCTCGGGGCCCGATCGCTCGATCAGGCGGGGTATGCAGGTAGGACGCTCCGTCGACGCCGAACGTCACGGTCGGATCCGGCCCGCCCAGGCAACTGCCAGAGAGGCGGGCCGGGCCGGGCCGGTCCTCTCAGGAACGCGGTCGACGCCCGTCGATTCGCCCTCGGCCCGGTGCTGTGGTGGCATGGAGCCGTGACCGACGCGACCGCCCCGCAGGCGCCCCTCCCCGATCGGACGGCCGCGCGCATGCGCCCGCGCGCCCTGCTCGTCCTGGCCCTGATCGGCGCGGTCGGCGGGACCCTGTCGGGCGCGTTCGGCGTCGGCGGCGGGATCGTGATGGTGCCGATGCTGATCGCGTGGGCCGGGATGGACCAGCGCCGCGCCTCCGCCACCTCGCTGCTCGCGATCGCTCCGACCTCGGTCGCCGGAGCGTTCGGCTACGCCCTCGCCGGTCAGGTCGCCTGGGTCCCGGCGGCGGTGATCGCGGCCGCGGCGATGCTCGGGGCGGTGGCCGGATCCTGGCTGCTCGCGCGGCTGCCCCTCGGCGTGCTGCGCTGGATGTTCGTGGCGCTGCTCGTGGCCGCGGCGGTGCGGATGGCCGTGTTCGGCTCGAACGACACCGGCGACGTCGCCGAGGGCTGGGGCGTGTGGCCCGGATTCGCCGGGCTCGGCATCGGGATGGGCGTCGCCTCCGGCCTCTTCGGCATCGGCGGCGGAGCGATCGCCGTGCCGGTCCTGGTCGGCGCCTTCGGGCTCGCGGACCTCCTGGCCAAGGGCACCTCGCTCGCCGCGATGATCCCGACGGCGGTCACCGGCTCGATCGCGAACGCCCGGCGCGGCCTGCTCGACGTGCGGGCGGGTCTCGTGGTCGGGCTCACCGCCACGGCGTTCTCCTTCGCCGGAGTGGCGCTCTCCTTCCTCCTGCCGGCGCGCGTGTCCGGGATCCTCTTCGCGGTCCTCCTCCTGCTCGCCGCGGTGCAGCTCGCCCTCCGCGGGCGGCGCCGCTGAGCCCTGCACGACGCGGACCCCCGCCGTCAACGCCCTGTCCGATCCGTCGCAGACGCTCGTAGCGTCGTCGCGATCGGGCGCGGGCCCGGAGGGGCGGGAGCACGATGGAGCAGCAGCAGCGCGAGCAGCAGGGCCGGCAGCAGCGGCGAGGGGGCGGCGCGAGCCTGCACCGGGACGTCGCACCCGGAGTGCACCGGCTCGAGCACGCCTGGACGAACCTCTACCTGATCGAGGAGGCCGGCCGGCTGACCGTCGTCGACGCCGGACTCCCGAGGACGTGGCCGCACCTGGTCCGCGCGCTGGAGGTGCTCGGCCGCTCGCTCGGCGACATC
Organism: Rathayibacter sp. AY1F3; assembly: GCF_002931975.1. Taxonomy (NCBI): domain Bacteria; kingdom Bacillati; phylum Actinomycetota; class Actinomycetes; order Micrococcales; family Microbacteriaceae; genus Rathayibacter; species Rathayibacter sp. AY1F3. The sequence continues at coordinate 1,866 of NZ_PSVF01000018.1, forward strand.
GACGCCCTCGTGCTGACCCACGCGCACTTCGACCACCTCGGCGTCGCCCGCAGCCTCGTCCGGCGGGGCGTCCCCGTGCACCTGCACGCGGCCGACCAGCCGCTCGCCGCGCAGCCCTACTCCTACCGCCGCCAGCGCACGCCGTTCGTGTACCCGCTGCTGCACCCCTCCGCGATCCCGGTGCTCGGAGCGATGGCCCGTGCGGGCGCGCTCGCGGTGCCGCCCGTGCACGGGACCCTGCCGCTGACCGCCGGAGCGGTGCTCGACGTGCCCGGGTCGCCCCGCGTGCTCGCGACTCCGGGGCACACCGACGGGCACGTCTCGCTGCACCTGCCCGAGCGCGACGCGGTGATCGGCGGAGACGCGCTGGTCACGCTCGACCCCTACTCCGCGCGCACCGGCCCGCACCTGGTCGCGCGCGCCGCCACCGCCGACACGGCGCAGTCCCTCGACTCGCTGCGGGTCCTCGCCGGGACCGGGGCGCGGACCCTCCTCCCCGGCCACGGCGCGCCCTGGCGCCTGGGTGTCGCGGCGGCGGCCGAGCTCGCGGCGCGGACGCCGATCGCCTAGGGCGCGCCGCCGCAGGCCGCTCAGAGGCCGGTGGCCTGCCTCTCCGAACGACCCCGCTCCAAAGCCGTGGCACCATCGGAGGTGATGTCGATCCCCGGTCCCGCATGAGCGCGGTCAGCTACCAGGCCGCGTCGATCCCCCTCCGCCTGGCCAGCGCCGGCATGGTCGTCGCCCTCCCCGTCCTCGCCGTCGAGCGTCTCGGCGACGTCGCGCTCGGCGGTGCCCTGACCGGAGCGGCGCTCTTCCCCGCCGTGATCGCCGCGCCGCTCGTCGGCACGGTGCTCGACCGGGTCTGCCGCCCCCGCCGGCTCCTGGTCGGCGCCGCGCTCACGACCGCCGTCGCCTTCGCGGTCGCCGCCTTCCTCGGCGAGGTGCCGACGCCGCTCATCGTGGTGCTGCTGCTCCTCGCGGGGCTCGCGACGCCCGTCTACATGGGCGGCATGTCGAGCTTCGTCACGAGCGCCATCCCGGAGCCGCGCCGCGCCTACGCGCAGGACTCGCTCTCGTACACGGTCGCCTCGATCAGCGGGCCGGCGATCGTGGGCCTCGCGGTCGGAGTCGGGGGAGCGCGGACCGCGATGCTCGCCATGGCGGTCCTCGCCCTCATCGGCGTCGTCGGGTCGCTCGGCCTGGCGATGGAGGCCCGTCCGGCGCCGACCGTCGGCGTGCTGCGGACGATCGTCGCGGGCGTCACCCACCTCGTGCGGCACCGTCCGATCGCGGTGGTCACCTCGGCGGGCACCCTCAGCCAGGTCGCGGGCGGAGCGGCGGGAGTCGCGGCGATCAGCCTCTCGGTGGAGCGGCTGGGCAGCACCGACGCCGCCGCGTGGATCCTGACCGCCTTCGCCGTGGGCGGCCTGCTCGGCGCCCTCGCCGTGGCGGCCCGCCGCTGGACCCGCCGTCCGCCGGCGTGGACCATGGGCGCCGCCTACATCGCGACCGGCGCCGTCCTCCTGGTCGCCGTCCCCGACCTGGGCATCGTCGTGGCGGTCGCCGCCTTCGCGGTCGCCGGCGTCTTCACGGCCCCCTCGAACGCCGCGATGCTGCTGCTGCGCGACCAGGAGAGCCCCGCCGCCGTCCGCTCGCAGGTGTTCACGATCGGCGCGGGGCTGCGCTCCGCCGCCGCGGCCGTCGGCGCCGTGCTGGCGGGAGCGGCGTCCGGCCTCGGAGCCTCCTGGCTCGTCGCGGGGATCGCCGTGGTCTGGATCGGCTCCGGCCTGCTGCTGCGCCTGTTCCCCGCGCGCGACCGCGACTGACACCGGCCGCGCGCGGAGCGCTCGGCGGGACCGGCACCGCCGCGCGCGGGGATCGCGATCAGGCCGCGACGCCCGCCAGCGTGCCCGTGCTCGGCCCGTTCGGGTCGGTGATCATGCAGTTGATCGTGCGGTCGCCCGTGCCCCAGCTCTCGGCGGTCGGGTAGTAGTAGCTGAAGTCGTACGCCGAGTCCTGGTAGCCGATCCCGGTGAACGACTCGAACGCCGTGACGCAGTCGGTCTCGGCCTGCTCCGTCGCGACGGACTCGCCCGGGTACTCGTCGGCGTCGGCCATCGTCAGGTTCTGGAACACCTCGTAGACGTGCGGGTCGGTGCAGGGCACGGTCGGCACATCGGTGACCTCGGTCGCCTCCTCGCTGAGCTCGCCGTTCAGGCAGTCGCCCACGCGCAGCTGGAAGACGTCGGTCGTCCCGCCCTCGGTGATCTCCCCGGTCTCGTCGTCGCGGGTCTCGCCTCCCATCAGGCCGTTCAGGCCCGAGCAGCCGGTCAGGCCGAGGGTGAGGGCTGCGCCGGCGGCCAGGACGAGGGCGGTTCTGCGGCGGTTCATGACGACTCCCGGGATCTGCTGCACGGAGGTGTTCCTGTGACGGCTCCCAGGCTAGGGGTGCAGGGCATCCGTCCCGAGGGGGATGCACTCGATCCGGATCTCCACTTTCCGGAGTAGCGGACGCTCAGCCCGGTCCGGTCGAATGGGGTCATGGCTCAGAAGACGGTCGCAGACCAGCTCATCGCTCAGCTCATCGACGCCGGCGTCTCCCGCATCTACGGGATCGTCGGCGACTCGCTGAATCCGATCGTCGACGCGGTGCGCCGCAGCGGCGGCTCCGAGAAGGGAGGCATCGACTGGATCCACGTGCGCAACGAGGAGGCGGCCGCCTTCGCCGCCGGCGCGGAGGCGCAGCTCACCGGGCGCCTCGCCGTCTGTGCCGGCAGCTGCGGCCCCGGCAACCTGCACCTCATCAACGGCCTCTACGACGCGCACCGCTCCTCCGCCCCGGTGCTCGCCATCGCGAGCCACATCCCGAGCAACGAGATCGGCTCGTCCTACTTCCAGGAGACGCACCCGGACAGGCTCTTCGTCGAGTGCTCGAACTACCGCGAGCTGATCTCGACCGCCGCCCAGGCCCCGCGGGTCGTCAACGCCGCGATGCGCAGCGCGGTGGCGCTCCGCGGAGTCGCCGTGGTCACCCTCCCCGGCGACATCGCCGAGCTGGAAGCGGTGGACGGCTTCCCCGCGTTCGTGCTGCCGTCGACGCCCGTCCTGGTCCCCGCCGACGCCGACGTCCGCGCCCTCGCGGCCGCGATCGACCAGGCGCGGACCGTCGCGATCTTCGCGGGCGCCGGAGTGCAGAACGCGCACGACGAGGTCGTCGCCTTCGCCGAGCTGGTGGGCGCGCCCGTCGGGCACAGCCTGCGCGGCAAGGAGTGGATCCAGTACGACAACCCCTACGACGTCGGCATGACGGGCCTCCTCGGCTACGGAGCGGCGCACGCCGGCATGCACGACGCCGACCTGCTCCTCCTCCTCGGCACCGACTTCCCCTACGAGCAGTTCCTCCCCGACGCCTCGAAGGTCGTGATCGCTCAGGTCGACAGCGACGCCTCGAAGCTCGGGCGCCGCGTCAGCGTCGCGCACCCCGTCCACGGCGACGTGGCGGCGACCCTCACCGCGCTGACCCCGCTCGTGCAGCGGAAGGACCACCGCTTCCTCGACAAGACGCTGAAGAAGCACGAGAAGCTGGTCACCGGAGTCGTCGGGAAGTACACCGAGGTCGGCACGCGCAGCCCGATCCACCCCGAGCTCGTCGCGTCCACGCTCGACGGCCTGCTCTCCGAGGACGCGATCGTCACCGCCGACACCGGCATGGGCAACGTCTGGCAGGCCCGCTACATCACCCCCAACGGGAAGCGGCGCCTGCTCGGCTCGTACATGCACGGCTCGATGGCGAACGCGCTGCCGCAGGCGGTCGGCGCGCAGCTCTCTCACCCGGGGCGCCAGGTCGTCTCGCTGAGCGGCGACGGCGGGCTCTCGATGCTGATGGGCGAGCTGGTCACGGTCGCCGCCTACCGGCTGCCCGTGACGATCGTCGTGTTCAACAACTCCACGCTCGGGCTGGTGAAGGTCGAGATGCTGGTCGACGGCTTCCCGGACTTCGCTGTCGACGTGCCGATGGTCGACTACGCGAAGGTGGCGGAGGCGATCGGCATCCGCGGCATCCGCGTCGAGGACCCGCGCGACGTGGAGGAGGCCCTCCGCTCGGCTCTCGCCGACGGCGGCCCGGTCCTCGTCGACGTGGTGACGGATCCGCTCGCCCTCTCGCTCCCGCCCACGATCACGGGCGCGCAGGTGAAGGGCTTCGCGCTGGCGGTCTCGAAGATCGTGATGAACGGAGGAGCGGGCGAGGCCGTCGCGCTGGCCCGCACCAACATCAAGCACGCCCTCCGATGATCGACGCCCGGGCGCTCGCGAGCGGCACCTGGTTCGTCCGGGGCTCCTCGCTGCCGCTCTGGCGCTCGCGGTCGGGGGTGGCGATCACGTACGCGCCGCTCCCGACCGGCGGGATCGGCGACGTCGTCAGCTGGCGCGGCCGCACGCGCTCGCACTACGTGGTCGGGATCGACACCCCCGACCCGCACGATCCGTCCGGCTTCCGCTGGCGCGGCGTCGAGCCGCTGACCCTCCTCGCCCGCAGCCGCTGGTCGTTCGTGGCCGCCGACGAGGAGGCGGGCTGGGCCCTCACCCGCTTCGCCCGGACGCCGTTCACGCCCGCCGGCGTCGACGTGTACGTCCGCGAGCCGCACCCGGCCCGCGGCGTCCTCGCGGCGGCGCTCGCCGCCTGCGCCGCCGACCCGCGCACGTCCGCGCTGCGCCCGCGCCTCTTCGAGGTCGCGCCCTGACTCCTGAGCGCGCGCCCTCCCGTGAGGCGTCACGAACGGTCGTCATCCCGCTCGGATGACGACCGTTCGCGACCCCTCGGCGGTCGTCGATGCGGGGACCGTTCGGCGAGTGCTCGTCGCAGGCGCTCGACGGAGCGCTCGGGGTGGGGGACGAACTCGGCGCCGACGATGCGGACGACGCGGACGCCGATCGAGGCGAGGTCGTCGTAGCGGCCGAGGTCGCGCGCGAAGCGCCGGTTGCTGGTGCGGTGACCGTCGCCCTCGTACTCCCACGCGACCCGCTCCGCAGGGTACCAGCCGTCCGGCCGCCCGACGAAGACCCCGTCGGAGTCGAACAGCGGCTCCTGCAGCACCGGCTCCGGGAGGCCCGCCCGCACCGAGGCGAGCCGGAACCGCGACTCCTGCCGCGAGTCCGCCCCGTCCCGCACCAGAGCGAGCGCGGCGCGGAGCCGCACCGAGCCCCGACCGCGGAAGGACGACACGCGCTCCCGCAGGTCGGGCAGCGGCACCCAGGGCCGTCGATCGGCCGGATCGCCGACGACCGGCGTGCGCACCAGCGCGTCGCCCACCGCGACGAGGTCGTCCGGCTCGAGGAGCGCGGAGAGATGGCAGAAGAGCGAGGCCGGATCGGTGAGGGGCAGTCCGCGGCGCAGGACGCGGCGGACGTCGGGATCGGCGAGGGCGTGGCCGACGACGTTCCGGTGCCGGGGAGCGCGTCCCGGCCGGCGGACGCTGACGTGCACCGGCTCGTCCGCAGCGGCGGGCGGGAGGTCGAGCGGCCAGAGCCGCGCCGCCGTCAGGTGGCTCAGGAGAGCCTGCGGACCGACCAGCGCGAGGAGCGCCTGCGCGCGCAGGCGCAGGTCGGGGTCGGGGTCGGCGGTGCGGACCCCGTGGAAGGGCCGGTGGAGGTCGGAGCTGCGGAGCCGCCCGCGGCTCAGTCCGCTCGCGCGAGCGTCAGCGACGGTGAAGGCGCGGCCGCGGAGTCCGATCGGAAGGGGCGAGGGATCGTGCATCCGGCCACTGTCCCGCCTCCCGATCCTCGTGAACCGGTTCTCCACAGGTCGGATCCTGCGCCCTTCCCGCTCGACCGCGTCCAGGCGTCACGAACGGCCGTCACCCTGCCCGGATGACGACCGTTCGTGACCCCTCGGCGGGCCCCTGAAGCCTGCCGGGCGCGTCACTCGCCGAGCGTGATCGCCTGCGCCTCGACGAGCTCGGGCTCGGGCTCGTGGGCGTCGGCGCGGGCCAGGGTGCGGCGTCCCAGCAGCACGATCAGCGCGGCGACGGCGACGGCTCCGGCTGCGGCGTACATCGGGAAGGCCGGCGAGATCGCGGCGGCCAGGGCGGAGGCGGCGGGCGGGGCGATCGCGCCGCCGAGGAAGCGGACGCCGGAGTAGGCGGACGAGGCGACGGAGCGGGGCAGGTCGGTCGCCTCCATCACGCACTCGGTGAGCACCGTGTTGACGACTCCGAGCAGCAGGCCGCCGACGATGATGCAGACGATCAGGCCGACACGGGACGAGATCACGAGGCCGCCGGCGATCAGGTCGAGCGCGAGCAGAAGCAGCACCGAGCGCAGCACGACGGTGCGCGGGAGGCGCCGGGTGAGCAGCGGAGCGACGAACACGGAGGTGATCGCCACGCCCAGGCCCCAGCCGAAGAACGTGAAGCCGAGGCCCATCTCATCCAGCCCGAGCGGGTAGGGCGTGTAGGCGAGCAGCACGAAGAAGCCGATGTTGTAGAACAGGGCGGCACCCGCCAGCGTGCGGATGGCCGGGACCTTGAGGGCCGCGAAGGGCGCCGAGAGCGGAGTCGGAGCGGGCTTGGGGCCGTCCTCGCGCAGGAGCGTCGCGATGGCGATGAAGCCGACGGCCATCAGCACGGCGGTCCCGAAGAACGGACCGCGCCACGAGACGCTGCCGAGGAGCCCGCCGAGCAGCGGGCCGACGGCGATGCCGATGCCCAGTGCGGCCTCGTAGAGCACGATCGCCGCGGAGGAGCCTCCGCTCGCTGCGCCGACGATGGTCGACAGGGCGGTCGAGATGAACAGGGCGTTGCCGAAGCCCCAGCCCGCGCGGAAGCCGATGACGCCCTCGACGCTGCCCGCCGTGCCGGCGAGCGCGGCGAACACCACGATCAGCACCAGGCCGATCATGAGGGTCTTCTTGGCGCCGATGCGGCTGGAGAGCCAGCTGGTGAAGAACATCACGACGCCGGTGATGACGAGGTAGCTCGTGAAGAGCAGCGAGGTCTCGGTCGGAGTCGCCTGCAGGCTCTCGGCGATGGCCGGGAGGATCGGGTCGACCAGGCCGATCCCCATGAAGGCGATCACCGCGGCGAAGGCGACGGCCCAGACGGCCAGCGGCTGCTTCAGGATCGAGCCCTGGGCGGGCGAGTGGGGGGAGGTGGTCACGGCGTGGAGCCTTTCTCGGGGGAGGAGGGGACGGGGGTGCCGGCGATCCGGGCGACGCGGGCCTCGACGAGGGTCGCGGCGCGCTCGAGGGCGAGGCGGTCGTCCTCGTCGAGGTCCTCGAACAGCGGGGCCAGGGCGGCCTCGAGGCGGAGCCGGTGCTCGGCGAGGGCGTCGAAGCCGGCGGGAGTGCCCTCGATCAGCCAGGCGCGGCCGTCGCCGGCGTCGTGGACGCGGCGGATCCAGCCGGCCTCGTCGAGCCGGGCGATGATGCCGGTCATCGTCGGCTGGGTGACGCGGACCCGCTCGGCGAGCTCGCCGAGGCGGGAGGGGGAGGCGGTGCGCAGCTCGGCGAGCGTCGACCAGACGGCTCCGGACTGCGCGCCGAGCCCGGTCGCGCCGCTCGCCCGGCCCGCGAACCGCGTGAGGGCGGTGGCGGCGGAGGCGAGACGCACGGGGGCACTGGGATCGGGCACGAGAAACAATATAGCACGCCTATGTAGTTCGGTCGAGGGCGCTTCGAGTCCACCCTCCATCGGGCGCACTCACTGACGTTCTCCTCCGCTTCTGTGACAGGATCGTCCGTATTCGCGCGTCCACTCCCGCGATCACCGACGGAAAGAGAAGTCATGTCCCCCAGCGAGCACGACGTCGTCGTGATCGGAGCCGGTGCCACCGGACTCACCGCGGCGCTCCGGCTGCAGCAGCACGGCCTCGACGTCGTCGTCGTCGAGGCGCGCGAGCGGGTGGGCGGTCGGCTCGAGACCCGCGTGGTCGACGGGCAGCTCCTCGAGCTCGGCGGCCAGTGGGTCTCGCCGGACCAGACGGCGCTCCTCGAGACCCTCGACGAGCTCGGCCTCGGCACCTACTCCCGCTACCGCGAGGGCGAGAGCGTCTACATCGGCGCCGACGGCTCCGCCCGCCGCTTCACCGGCGACATCTTCCCGGGGAGCGAGCGCACCGAGTCCGAGATCTCCCGCCTGATCGAGGTGCTCGACCGCCTCGTCGCCGAGACGGATCCGGCGGCGCCGTGGACGCACCCGCTCGCCCGCGACTACGACCGCATCACCTTCGCCGCATGGCTGGAGCAGCAGAGCGACGACGAGGAGGCATGGGCCAACATCGCCCTCTTCCTCGCCGACGCCATGCTCACCAAGCCGGCGCACGCCTTCTCCCTCCTCCAGGCGCTCCTCATGGCCGCGAGCGCGGGGAGCTTCAGCAACCTGGTCGACGCCGACTTCATCCTCGACAAGCGCGTGATCGGCGGCCTCCAGCAGGTCCCGGAGCGGCTCGCCGAGCGCCTCGGCGCCGAGCGCGTCCTGCTCGGGCACCCGGTCCGCTCCGTCCGCTACGGCGACGACGGGGTCGAGGTGCGCGCCGACGGCGTCGTCCTCCGCGCCCGCCGCGCGATCGTCGCCGTGCCGCCGAACCTCGTCGGCCGCATCTCGTTCGACCCGCCGCTCCCGCGCCTGCGGCAGCAGGCCCTGCAGCACCAGTCGCTCGGCCTCGTGATCAAGGTGCACGCCACCTACGCCACGCCCTTCTGGCGCGCCGACGGCCTCTCCGGCACCGCGTTCAGCCCGCACTCGCTCGTGCACGAGGCCTACGACAACTCGAACCACGGGGAGGAGCGCGGCACCCTGGTCGGCTTCGTCTCGGACGAGAAGGCCGACCGCGTGCTCGCGCTCGACGAGGCGGTGCGGAAGGCCGCGATCCTCGACTCGCTCGCCGCCTACTTCGGCCCGGCCGCGCTCGATCCGGTCGTCTACTACGAGAGCGACTGGGCATCCGAGGAGTGGACGCAGGGCGCGTACGCCGCGAGCTTCGACCTGGGCGGGCTGACCCGGTACGGCGCGCTGCAGCTGGAGCCGGTGGGTCCGCTCCGCTTCGGCACGAGCGACCTCGCCGCCGAGGGCTACCAGCACGTCGACGGCGCCATCCGCGTCGGCAGGCGCCTGGCACAGGAGATCATCGACGAGGACGGCGCGACCGCACCGGCCCCCCAGCGCGAAGGAGCACAGCCCGCATGAGCACCCACTACGCCGTGATCGACCCGGCCACGGGGGAGACCCTCCGCGAGTACCCGACCCTCGGCGACGCCGAGCTGACCGCGGCGATCGGCTCGGCGCAGGACGCCTACTCCTCGTGGTCGCGAACCGTGCCCGTCGCGACCCGCGCGGCGCTGATCGCCCGCGTGGCAGAGCTGCACGTCGAGCGCGCCGACGAGCTCGCGGCGATCATCGTCCGCGAGATGGGCAAGCCGCTCGACCAGGCGCAGGGCGAGGTCGGCTTCGCCGCCGACATCTACCGCTACTACGCCGAGAACGGCGAGGCCTTCCTCGCCGACGAGCCGATCGAGCTCGCCGAGGGCACCGGCTCCGCGCTGATCCGCCGCGCCGGGCTGGGCGTGCTGCTGGGCATCATGCCGTGGAACTTCCCCTACTACCAGGTGGCCCGCTTCGCCGGCCCGAACGTGGTCGCGGGCAACACGATCCTGCTCAAGCACGCGCCGCAGTGCCCGGAGTCGGCCGCCGCCATCGCCGACATGTTCCGCACCGCGGCCGAGGAGCTGGGTGCGCCCGCCGGCGTCTACGTGAACCTCTACGCCACGAACGAGCAGGCCGCGACCGTCATCGCCGACCCCCGGGTCCAGGGCGTCTCCGTCACCGGTTCCGAGCGGGCCGGCGCGGCCGTCGCGGAGCTCGCGGGCCGCCATCTGAAGAAGGTCGTGCTCGAGCTCGGCGGCTCCGACCCGTTCGTGCTCCTGTCGACCGACGACCTCGACAAGGCGGTCGAGGACGCGGTCGCCGCGCGCCTGGACAACAACGGCCAGTCCTGCAACGCCGCGAAGCGCTTCATCGTGATCGACGAGCTGTACGACGCGTTCGCCGAGAAGTTCACGGAGGCGTTCACCCGCGCCCAGCCGGCCGATCCGTTCGCGGAGGGCACCCTCCTCGGCCCGCTCTCCTCCTCCGCCGCGACGGAGCGACTCGAGGCGCAGCTGGCGGCCGCGCGCGAGCAGGGGGCCACCGTCCGCGCCAGCGGCGAGGTGACCGGCAACTTCTTCCCGCCCGCCGTGCTCGAGGGCGTCACGCCCGAGATGGACGCCTACCGCGAGGAGTTCTTCGGCCCCGTCGCCGCGCTCTACCGCGTCCGCGACGAGGACGAGGCGATCGCCCTCGCGAACGACACCCCCTACGGCCTCGGCTCCTACCTCTACACGACCGACCAGGAGCAGGCGCTGCGCCTGGCGGACCGGATCGACGCGGGGATGGTCTGGATCAACCTCGTCCTCGGCGACGCGGCCGAGCTGCCCTTCGGCGGCGTGAAGCGCTCGGGCACCGGCCGCGAGATGGGCCGCCCCGCCCTCGAGGAGTTCGTGAACAAGAAGCTCATCCGCATCGCGTGAGACGGGCGCGGGCCGGGCCCCGGAGTCGATCCGGAGCCCGGCCCGCAGCCGCTCGGCCTGCGCCCGCTCACTTCTTCGTCAGCGACGACTCCTTGTGCGCGGCCTTCGCGTCGGTCTTGTCGCTCTGCACGATCCAGTAGGGCTCGTCGTCCGAGGCGTTGAACTTCTGCCCCTCGAACTGGAACTCCTTCGTCTTCTTCTCGACCAGCTCGCCGTGGGTCTCGCCCTGCGAGGTGTTCCAGCTGATCTTGTCGCCCTTCTTCACGAGGCGGCTCCTCTCTCTCGGTCGCGCCGGAGCGCGGTGGTCCCCTCGCGCGGAAGCGCGATGGTGGTGGTGACGTCGACGATCGCCGGAGCGGCGGGCGCCGACGAGAAGCCGAACCGCACGGGCGGCGAGAGCGGGCGCAACGGGCCGAGGTCCTCCTCCGCCAGCACCGCGTGGACGCCCTCGACGCGGCGGATCGCCCGCACGCCGTAGTACTCGCGGCGTCCGTGCCCGGCCGACCCGGCCGTGCCGACCCCGCGGACGAGCAGGGAGGCGACCGGCGAGATCGCGGTCAGCCATGCCGGGTGCTCGGCGAGCGGCCGCGGAACGATCCGCAGCAGCCGGCCGAGCGGAGTGAGACCGCCGAGCTCCAGGCGCACCGCGAGCGGTCCGGCCGAGACGGACAGGCCGCCCGCGATCCTCCGCCACGACACCGGCGCGATCCGCACCTCGTCGAACGCGTACGTCGACCCGATGAAGTCCGCGACCTCGCGGGTCGGTGCGATCAGGAGGCGGTGGCCGTCGCCGTCCTCGACCATCGCGTCCGCGAACGGGCCGAAGGGGGTGTCCACCCAGAGGCCCAGCACGATCCTCGTGCCCGAGGACGTGCCGAACCCCGCGATGCGCCCGCCGAAGCGGAGGAGCCGCGGGGTCCGGCCGGTCATCAGGAGGCCGAGCGCAGCAGCGTGAACGAGCCGTCGCGGACGATCAGCGTGGTGACCTCGCCCTCGACGACCTGCTCCGGGTCGCTCGAGGCGGCCAGCGTCCACTCGGCGCCGGGCGCCTCGGGAACGGTGAACTCGACGCCGTTCTCCGCCGCGTTCAGCAGCAGGGCGAAGCTCGCGCTGCCCTCGTGCTCGAACACGAACGTGATCGAGCGGGCGTCGGGGTTGTCCCAGTCCTCGTCGGCGAAGCCCTGCGCGTCGGAGCGGAGGATGTCGACCGTGTCGGGGCCGCCGTCGCCGGGGGCGCGGCGGAACCACTTCGGGCGCAGCGCCGGCTCCGCGGCGCGGAGGGCGATCAGCTCGCGGGTGAAGGCGATCAGCTCGCGGTCCGCGTTCTCCCAGTCGAACCACGAGATCTCGTCGTCCTGGCAGTAGGCGTTGTTGTTGCCGCCCTGCGTGCGGGCGATCTCGTCGCCGCCCAGGATCATCGGCACGCCGGCCGAGAGCAGCAGCGTCGCGAGGAAGTTGCGGCGCATGCGGTCGCGGCGCTCGTTGACCGCCTCGTTCTCGGTCGGGCCCTCGGCGCCGTTGTTGGAGGAGCGGTTGTCGCTCTCGCCGTCGTTGTTGTCCTCGCCGTTGGCCGCGTTGTGCTTGCGCGAGTACGCGGTGAGGTCGGCGAGGGTGAAGCCGTCGTGCGCGGTGACGAAGTTGATGCTGGAGACCGGCGAGCGGCGGTCGGCCTCGTACACGTCGGGGGAGCCGAGGACGCGCTGCGCGGTCGTGCCGAGCACCGAGTCGGCGCCGTTCCAGAAGTCGCGCACGTCGTCGCGGAACTTCCCGTTCCACTCCGACCAGTCCGCGGGGAAGCCGCCGACCTGGTAGCCGGCGGTGTCCCACGGCTCGGCGATCATCTTGACGGGCGCGAGCACCGGGTCCTGCGCGATCAGGTCGAGGAAGGCGCTGTGCACCTCGGCCTCACCGGTCTGGCGGGTGAGGGTGGTGGCGAGGTCGAAGCGGAAGCCGTCGATGTGCATCTCGCTCACCCAGTAGCGCAGCGAGTCCATGATCAGGCCGAGCGCGGCCGGGTGCGCGACGTTGAGGCTGTTGCCGGTGCCGGTGGTGTCGAAGTAGTTCGCGCGGTCCTCCTCCACCAGTCGGTAGTAGGAGCCGTTGTCGATGCCCTTGAACGAGAGGGTGGGGCCCTTGTCGTTGCCCTCGGCGGTGTGGTTGTAGACCACGTCGAGGATGACCTCGAGGCCGGCCTCGTGGAACGCCTTGACCATGGCCTTGAACTCGTCGACCTGCGAGCCGTCGTCCCCGGCGTGCGAGTACTCGTTGTGCGGCGCGAAGAAGCCGAGGGAGTTGTAGCCCCAGTAGTTGCGCAGGCCCTTCTCCTCGAGGTGCGAGTCCTGCACGAACTGGTGCACGGGGAGCAGCTCGACCGAGGTCACGCCCAGGTCGGTGAAGTGCTTGATCGCGGCGGGGTGCGCGAGGCCGCGGTAGGTGCCGCGGATGTCCTCGGGCACGTCGGGGTGCAGCTTCGTGAAGCCCTTCACGTGCACCTCGTAGACGACGGTCTCCTCGAGCGGGATGCGCGGCGCGGTGTCGCCGCTCCAGTCGAAGGAGTCGGGGTCGGTGACGACGCAGCGGGGGACCGCGTGCGCGGAGTCGGCGTCATTGCGGGAGTCGGCGTCCTCGTAGAACTGGCCGAAGACGTCCTCGGACCAGGTGTACGAGCCCTCGATCGCAGTGGCGTGCGGGTCGAGGAGGAGCTTGGCGGCGTTGTGGCGGAGGCCGTTGGCGGGGTCCCAGGGGCCGTCGACGCGCAGTCCGTAGCGGGTGCCGATGCCCATCTCGGGGACGAGGCCGTGGAAGACGTGGCCGGTCCGCTCGGTGAGGGCGACGCGGGTCTCTGCTCCGGACTCGTCGAAGAGGCAGACCTCGACGCTGTCCGCGGTCTCGGAGTAGACGGCGACGTCGGCGCCGGCGTCGCCGCGGAGGGAGACGCCGAGGGGATACGGGAAGGAACGGGGGGATGCGGGCATGCGTCCATCCTGACCGGGCGGCTCCGGGAGCTTCGCGCCCTTGTCGCCGCGCCCGCCTCCCGCTAATCTTCCAGGCCCTCCCTTCGACACGGCGCCCTCCGCGGGCATATAGTCAGCTGGCTTACTAAATCGTCGGAGGAGAGCGTCGTGCGCAACCGCAAGTGGATCGGGCTGGTCGTCATCAGCCTCGGAGTGGCGACGATCATCGTCGACTCGACCATCGTCAACGTCGCCATCCCGTCGATCGTCGCCGATCTCGGGATCACCTCGACCCAGGTGCAGTGGGTGCAGGAGTCGTACACGCTCGTGTTCGCCGCGCTCCTGCTCGTCTTCGGCACCCTCGCCGACCGCTGGGGCCGGCGGCGGATGCTGATCGTCGGCGTCTCGCTCTTCGCGCTCTCCTCCGTCGCGGCGGCCCTCGCTCCGACCGGCGACCTGCTGATCCTCTCCCGGGTCGTGCAGGGCGTCGGAGGAGCGATGGTGCTGCCGACGACCCTCTCGCTGATCAACGCCACCTTCCGCGGGCGCGAGCGCGCCATCGCCTTCGCCGTCTGGGGCTCGACCATCGGCGGCATGACCGCGGTCGGCCCGCTGCTCGGCGGCTGGCTCACCACCGACTTCTCCTGGCGCTGGGCGTTCGGCATCAACATCCCGCTCGGCGTGATCATCGTGGTCGGAGCGCTGCTGTTCGTCGACGAGTCGCGGCAGCCCGACGGGCGGAGGGTCGACCTCGTCGGCGCCGCGCTCTCGATCATCGCCTCCGCCTCCCTGGTGTTCGCCCTCATCGAGGGGCGCACCCTCGGCTGGTGGGGCGTCGACGAGCGCCTGAGCGTCGGCGGCTGGAGCTGGCCGCTCGGCCTCTCGCCGGTCCCGATCGCGTTCGCCGTCGCGGTGCTCGCCGGGGTCGCCTTCGTCCTCTGGGCGCGGGCCCGCGAGCGCGCCGGGCGCTCGGCGATGCTCGCGATCGGGCTCTTCCGCCTCGCCTCGTTCCGCAACGGCAACCTCGCCGCGATGATCGTCTCCCTCGGCGAGTTCGGGATCATCCTGGCGCTGCCGATCTGGCTCCAGAGCGTCCTCGGCTACACGGCCGTGCAGACCGGCCTGGTGCTCCTCGCGCTCGCGCTCGGCTCCTTCGTCGCCTCGGGCTTCGCCGGCGCCTTCGGCAACAGGGTCGCGCCGGTGCTGATCGTGCGGGTGGGCCTCGCGGCCGAGATCGTCGGCGTCGCGGGCATCGGCCTGGTCGTCTCCGACTCCACTCCGTGGTGGGCCCTCGTCCCGTTCCTCGCCGTCTACGGCTTCGGCGTCGGCCTCGCGACGGCGCAGCTGACCGGGGTCGTGCTCCGGGACGTGCCCGTCGAGCTCAGCGGGCAGGGCTCGGGTACGCAGTCGACCGCGCGGCAGGTCGGCTCGGCGCTGGGCATCGCCGTGCTCGGGACGATCCTCTACACCTCGACCGCGGGGGTCCTTACGACCTCCCTCGAGCAGCAGGGCCTCCCCGCGGAGCAGGTCGCGAGCACCGTCGACGCGGTGGTCGACTCCTCCGGTGCGGCGATCGCGGGGCTGGCCGCCTCACCGGCCACCGCCGACGCGGCCCGGGCGGCGGGCGAGGCGTTCTCGGACGGCACCCGCTACGCGGCCTTCGCCGCCGCCGGGTTCCTCGCCGTCGGCTTCCTGGCCACGCTCTCGCTCGGCCGCCCGGCAGAGGAGGAGGAGCCGGAGGTCAGCTCAGCGGAGCCGAGTCGTCGGCGGTGAAGACGATCTTGCCGATCGTGCGGTCGGCGCCGGTCGCTCGGCGCGACAGCACGTCGACGACGTCGCCCAGCGGATGCACGGCGCCCGGCCGGGGCCGCAGCTCGCCGGAGGTGGCGAGCGAGACCGCGCGCCCGATCCGCTCCGCCGTCGCCACCACGATCATGTTGCGCACCCGCGGGCGGTCGCGGCGGACGAGGCCCGTCGCCTGCGAGACCAGCGCCGGACCGCTCGGCACCAGCGTCGCGATGCGCCCGCCCTCGGCCAGGAGGATCGCCGCGTCGTCGACCGGCAGGTGGCCGGAGACGTCGACGACCACGTCGAAGCGGCCGCCCAGCACGCCGAGGTCGAGCGCGCGGTAGTCGTGCGGCTCGGCGCCGAGCGAGCGGAGGAGGTCGGCGGAGGCGGCCGAGCCGGTGGCCGCGACCGTGCAGCCGGCCCGCACCAGCAGCTGGATCGTCGGATCGCCGATGGCTCCCGAGCCGCCGCTGACGAGGACGCGCTCGCCGGCGCGCACGTGCAGTGCGTCCACCAGGCCCACCGCGGTGCCGCCCGACATCGCGAGCGTGACGGCCTCGACGAAGCCGAGGGAGTCGGGCATCGGGACGAGCGAGCGGCTGCGCGCGATGGACGCGTCGGCGAAGGCGTCGCCGTCGCGGGTCATCCCCACCACGCGGTCGCCGATCGCGACCGAGTGCGACCCCGGGCCGAGCGCCTCGACGGTGCCGGCGATGTCGAGGCCGAACCCGTAGGGACGGGAGCGGCCGACGGCCATGATCCGCGCGGAGCCGGACAGGATCTTCTCGTCGGTCGCGTTGATGCTCGCCGCGCGCGTGCGCACCAGGACCTCGCCGCGACCCGGCATGGGCACCGGCGCTTCCCGCCACGAGAGCAGATCGGGCCCGCCGAACCTGTCGTACCCGAGTCGTCGCATGTCGCTCCCGTCGTCCGTGCCAGCCCCCCGAGCCTAGGGCGTGGCCGCTGAGCGGAGGCGTCGCGGGAGCCCGGCGGAACCCCCTCCGGTGCCCGCGGGCCCGGTGCTACCGTGGCGGCCATGAGCGCAGACGACAGCCCCGAGTTCGCAGGCTTCGAGGCCACCCCCTCCACCGATGCGGAGAAGGCCGACGACGTCCGTCCCGCCGACGCCGAGGTCGAGGAGAAGACGACGGCCGACGAGAGCCGCGACCCGGACCACGGCTACGACCCGATGAGCGAGAGCGGCTCCGAGAACGCCCCCGAGGACGAGGTCGGCCCCCGCGAGGACGAGGAGGGCCTGCTTCCCCCCGGCAGCACCGCCGAGGGAGCCGGCACCGCGCTCGGCGCCGACGCCGTCGAGGGCGGCGAGCCCCTGGGCGAGAACGCGAGCGCAGGCACCCCCGGCCAGCTCGCCGACGAGCGCTGGCGCACCAACGGCATCAACCCGCTGGGTTGAGCCTCCTTCCGCGGCGGCCGGCTACCGCCGCGGTAACGACCACCGCCGGAGGCGAACCGTCGAAACGCGTTCCAGCGTTTCGGCGTAGCCGGTCGCGACTCGCTCCACCTGCCCGGCCACTCCTGGGAGCCGACCGCGCCGCGGCGGGCGGGGACCGCCGCGGGAGTGAACACCGCCGTGAGGCGAACCGTCGAAACGCGTTCCAGCGTTTCGGCGTAGCCGGTCGCGACCCGCTCCACCTGCCCGGCCACTCCTGGGAGCCGACCGCGCCGCGGCGGGCGGGGACCGCCGCGCAACAAACACAGCTGGCGTTCCGGTTGCTCGGAGGAGGAGCAGGGGTGGGCGCCGTAGCGTTCCGGGAGCGCGGCACGCCGGTCGCGCGGACGGGGAGTCCCATGTCGTTGTTCCTGAACCGCACTCGTGAGGTCCGATGGACCGAGGACGAGAGGCGGGCGCTGGCCGAGGCGGTGGCGGAGGACCGGGCCGACGCCTGGCGCGGAGTGGGTGCGCTCGATCGCACCGTCGTCGTCTCGACCGAGGATCCCGGCGTCCGCGGCGGCGCGCGCTGGCCCACCGATCACCGTGCATTCCTGCGCGTGGACCGCGGCGCCTCCGTGGTGCTCGCTACCGACGGGCTGAGCGATCCCTTCGACCGGCTCGCGCATCCCGGCACAGGTCTCGGCCTCGAGCTGTGCCTCGAGACGTCCGCCGTCCGCGGCGTCCCCACCGCCGAGCTCTGGAACCACTGGCACTTCCGCCTGCTGTACGAGGCCGCCCGACGGGCCGCCCTCCAGGGGGTGTGCTGCCGCAGCTCCCTCGACACGGCGCGGCTCGCGAACGTCGCGGCGCCGCCCGCCTGGACCGATGAGCAGGGCACCGTCGGTGTCCTCCTGGGCCTGCGCAGCCCCGGCCTGCCCGAGCGGCTCGACCTGGCGACCGGTCACGCCGACCTGGTCACCCTTACGCCGCTGCGGCCGCAGGAGCACGCCCGGGCCTCGGTCGACGCAGGCGCCCGTGCCGAGATCGCCGAGCGCCTCCGGGCCCTGCCGCACGAGGAGCTCGTGCACACGGCCCGGCCGCTCGTGGTCTGAGGAGCGTCGCGGGTCAGGAGCCCTCGGCCGGCTCCGGCACCACGGTCATCTCGCCGGTGTTGTTCGCGCTCGCGATGAACTGCTCGATCCACAGGCGGTTCAGCGACGGCCGCTTGCTGCCGTGGAACCGGAAGTGCAGCGGAGTCGTCGGGTGCACCCAGACGGAGCTGCGGCCGTAGCCGGACGACTCCGGCTCGCTCCAGGAGAGGCTGAACGACTCGTTCCGCCGCATCTTGGTGAACATCGCGACCTTGAGGTGCGCGAGGAGCCGGTCCTCGAAGTCGATCTCGAGTGATTGCGGTCCGTAGATCAGTCGTCCCATTGTCTCCGCCGTGAAGTGGTGCCGACGCGCCGGAGTCCCGGACGGCGTCGCGGGCTCCGTGAGCTCGGGAGCCGCCACGGAGAGGATACCGATCCTGCGGCCCGGAGGGGTGACACGGCTTTCGCCTCCGCCGGCGGGGCGGAATCACCCCGTCAACGACGGACGCCCCGCCGACCGGATCCGGGGATCCTGGTCGACGGGGCGTCGGAAGTCGGAGATTACTCGCCGACGCCGCGGATGTTCGCGGCCTGCGGGCCCTTGCGGCCCTGCTCGACGTCGTACTCGACGTGCTGGTTCTCGACGAGCTCGCGGTAGCCCTGCTTCGCGATGGCGGAGAAGTGCGCGAACACGTCGGCGCCTCCGTCGTCGGGAGCGATGAAGCCGAAGCCCTTTTCGGAGTTGAACCACTTAACGGTGCCAGTAGGCATTTCTTTTCCTTATGTGTTAATGACGCCGACCGGGGCCGGCGTCGTCAGAGTCCGCACGAGTGTGCGGTACCCGCTCGACTCGGCCTCCGCGGGTGAAACACGCGTCTGCCGGAGTCGTCCGGGTCGTCTAGGGGCTGAGCTCGCGCCTCCGGGGGAGGGCGGCTCTGCGGGGGAGAACGTCCCGCGGACCGGGCGAGCCGGTGGAGCGGGGGTCGAACGAGGAACGGCGCGGCTTCCGCGGCGTCCTGTGAAGGGCGGTACCCACGTGCGAGGCGGGCGTTCGAACCGGACGACCGAGGACGATGCTCTCGGTCGGTGCGGTCTCTATCAGGGGCTGAGTCTCTTCGTCGTCGTGCGACTTCTCAGCCGTGGAATTCGGGCGATCGCCCAGGAGATGTCTCGACTCTACGGGATCACGGCCCCCGAGCGCGACCGCCCGCGTCATACGGCGCGCCGATCCGCGTGCGCTGGACGGCCGGAAGGCCCGCTGGAGTGGGTCGCGGTGTGCCACGATACGACTCGGAACGCGCCGACCCCACCGCCGACGCCGCGGTGCTGCTGCGCGAGCAGCGGGAGGTCGGCGTGCTCTGCGCTCGGCGGGCCGGCGGGGTGCTCACCGCCGCCTCAGCCCTGCACCTGCTCGCCCTGACTCCGGCCCAGCTGCTGACGGTGGTGCCGAGCGCCGCGCTGCTCGTCGTCTCGGCGCTCGTGCAGCTCGCGCCCAGCCGGTCCGTCGCGACGGGGGCGAGGGCGGTCGCCCTCGGGCTCGCGCTGGACGTCGCGGCGCTCGTCGCGTTCCTCTCGCCGGACGTCGACGCCTCCCTCCGAGCCATCCTGAGCGGGATCACGATGCTCACCTCGATGGCGCTGCCGTGCGCGATGCTCGCCGTCGGCGCCTGGCGGGGCCTGCCCTGGGCCGCGGTCCTGGCGCTGCTCCCGGTCCTGGTCCTCGGGGCGGCGACGACGGGGGCGTCCGGGCGCGCGCCGTTCGTCCTCCTCTCGATCGTCGTCTGCTGGGCCCTGCTGCTGACGGCCGCCCGCTGGCTCGCGGGCAGCGTCGCGCGGGCCCACGTCGGCACGGCCCGTCTCCGGAGGGCCCAAGACGCCGAGCGCCGCTCCAGCGAGACCGAGTCGCGGCACCGCGCCGACGCGCGGCTCATGCACGACACCATCCTGGCGACCCTGACGCTCGTGGCCCATCGGGGCGAGGGAGTGCCGGCTCCGGTGCTGCGCGACCGGGCGGCCGCCGACCTCGCGCTCCTGCGCGGTGTGGAGGCGGTGGACGAGCCGGAGCCGGCCTCCGGCGTCCGGCTGCCCGAGCCGCTCGCCGCGCTCGGTCGGCGGTCGGCGGAGGTCGGCGTCGAGGTGCGCTGGCACGGCGGTGCCCAGCCGCGGATCCGTGCGGAGGTGCTCGACGCCCTGGTGCGCGCGACCGGGGAGTGCCTCGAGAACGTGCGCCGTCACTCCGGGGCAGCGCTGGCGCACGTGAGCGTCGCGGAGGAGGCGGGCTCGCTCCGCGTCGTCGTCACGGACGAGGGGCGCGGCTTCGATCCGGCCGCGGTGCCGCCGGGGCGCCTGGGCCTCGCGGAGTCCGTCGTCGGCCGCGTCGAGGCGGTGGGCGGCACGGTCCGGGTCTTCTCGGCGCCGGGATCCGGCGCGACCGTGCTGCTGAGCGTGCCGCTGCTGAGCGTGCCGCTGTGAGCGGGACGCGGCAGGAGGAGGGGCCGGAGGACGGGACGCTCCTCGAGCTGGTCCGCGCGGCGGATCGGAGCCCCGGAGCGCTGTGGAGCATCCGCGAGCGCCTGACGCGGCCGAACCGCCTGAGCGGGAGCTACCTCGGGCTGGGCTTCCTCACCATGGCGGTGATGCTCGACATCCGCGGACTGATCTCGTACCTCTGGTCCCTCGACGCCCGGTCCGCGACCTGGGTGAGCGGTCTCTCCTGGCTGCTCGTGATCGCCGCGAGCGCGGCGGGGGCCGCGATCGCCCTGCGCCGCCACGGCGAGCTGCCGCGCCGGGCCTTCGCGGGCGTCCTCGGCGTCGACGTGATCGCGCTGCTGCTCGAGTTCGCCGACCACGCGCTGCCCACTCCGGCACCGATGTACTACCCGTCGGTCTGCGTGGGAGTGGGCGCGGGCGTGATCGCGCTGATCACCTTCCAGCCGCTCTCGCGCTCGTTCTTCGCCCTCGTGGTCCTGGTCGCGCTCGCGGCGCTCGGACTCGTCGGCCAGGCGCTGCTCGGCGACGGAGGCGCCGCCCTCGCGGTGGGCAACGTCCTCCTCGCCACCGCGCCGGCGGCCGTGTGCGTCGTCGTGCTGACCGCGCTCGACCAGTACGTGCGGCGCACGCTCGACCGGAGCCTGGCCGACAGCACCGTCCACGCGGCCGACGGCGACGAGTTCACCCAGGTGGACGCGCGCATCGAGGAGCTCCTCGAACGGGTCCGGACGCCCGGGCTCCTGGACGAGGAGCTGGGCGAGCGGGCGCGCGTGCTGGGAGACGAGCTCCGGGTGGCGCTCGCCCGCAGCCACGACCGCACCTGGCTGCGCATCGCCGTGGAGGAGTCGGCGCTGCTGTCCTCCGCGGTCGCGGTGGACGATCCCGGAGGTGCCGCCGCGCTGCTGCCCCCGCTCGACCGCTCGCGCCTGCTCTCGGTGCTCTGGCTGCTCACCGCCCCCGCGGGGAGGACTCCGCTCGCCGTCCGCCTGGAGCCGGGCCAGGGCGGCGGGGTGGAGCTCGCCCTGGTCGCCGCGGGCATCCGCACCCGCGACCTCGACCGCTCGGTCTGGGGCATCCTCAGCGAGCTCGGCGAGTACCGCACGACGACCGACCACGGCGCGACGAGGATCCTCGTCGCCCACCGGCCCCGGAGGAGGACGACGACATGAGCGACGAGCCCGCGATCACGCTGGCCATCCTCGACGACCACCCGATCCTGCTGGCGGCGCTGGCGGAGTGGATCCGCCGCTCGGGCACGGACATCCGCGTGGCGGCGACGGCCGGCACCTGGACGGACCTGCTCGCTCACCCGGCCTTCCCGACCGACGTGGTGCTGCTCGACATCGACCTCGGCGACGAGCTCGACCTCGCCATGAAGATCCGGATCATCGCGGCCGCCGGCGCCGCCACAGTCATCATCAGCACGCACTCCGAGCCGGGGACGATCAGCCGGGCGCTCGAGGCCGGGGCGCACGGCTACGTGGTCAAGAGCGAGCGGACCGAGACGATCCTCGCGGCGATCCGGGCGGCGGCGCGCGACGAGCGCTTCCTGACGGCGCAGACGCGGGAACTGCTGGGGGCGGACCGTCCCGGCACCCTCACGCACCGCGAGCGCGAGATCGTCCGCCTCTTCGTCGACGGGATGCCGTTGAAGCAGGTCGCGACGCTCCTGGGCATCACCCTGGACGCTGCGCGGAGCTCGCTGCGCAGCGCCCGGGGCAAGTACCGGGCGGAGGGGATCGCCGTGAGCACGAAGATCTCGCTCCGCCGCCAGGCGCTGCGCGACGGGATCGTCGAGCGCTAGACGCGCGCTCGAGGACCCCGCGGCCTCAGACCGTCTCTGCGCGCTTCTGCCGCGCGGGCTCGGCGGGGTCGGAGGGTCCGTTCCAGATCGAGACGATGCCCCAGACGACGGCCGCGATCGGCACGGCCAGCACGGCGCCGACGATGCCGGCGAGGACGGTGCCCACGGTCAGGGCGATCAGGACGATCAGCGGGTGCAGCTTCAGCGAGCGCGCCATCACGACCGGCTGGAGGAAGTTGCCCTCGAGCTGGTTGACCCCGATGACGACCAGGATCACGATCAGCGCGGCGACCGGGCCGTTGGCGACCAGGGCGACGAGAGCGGCGAGGATGCCCGCGGCCGTGGCTCCGACGATCGGGATGAACGCGGTGAGGAAGACGATGACGGCCAGCGGGATCGCCAGCGGCACCTGGATGATCGCCAGCGCGACGCCGATGCCGATCGCGTCGACCGCCGCGACGGTCGCCGTTCCGCGGACGTAGCCGCCCAGCACGTCGACCGTCTTGTGCCCGACGCGCTTGGCGCGCTCGTAGCCCGAGCCGGTGAAGGGGCGCAGGAGGAACTCCCAGATCTTCGGGCCGTCCTTCATGAAGAAGAAGAGCACCACGATCATCAGCACGAGGCCGGTGATGAAGTTCGCCGCTGCGGAGACGCCCGCGAGCGCGCCGTTGCCGAACGAGCTGGAGGTGAGGAAGTCGACGACCGACTGGCGGGCGGACTCGATCTGCTCGTCGGTGATCTGGAACGGCAGGTGCTGCACGTAGTCCTGCAGCGAGGTGATGCCGTCGGAGGCGCTGCTGACCAGCTCGTCCCACTGGTTGCGGACCGCGACCGTGATCAGCCAGCCGACCGCGCCGAGGACCGCGAGCAGCCCGATCAGCGCCAGCCAGGTCGCGAGGATCGACGGCACGCCCTTGCGCCGCATCCACGCCAGGACCGGGTGGATCGCCGCGGCGAGGATGAGCGCGATCATCACGGGGATGAGCACCAGTGTGAGCTGCGTCATCGCGAAGACGAGCACCGAGGCGAGCAGGAGGACGATGACCACCTGGAGGCAGCGGGTCGCGAACCGGCCGAGGCCGTCGCTCCAGACCCGCCGCTGCGGATCGGGTGCGCTCGGCTGCGGCGCGGCGGCGCTGGTCGAGGAGTCGTTGCGGTCGAAGAAGCCCATGGAGGGACGGTATCGGCTCGGGCCGACCTGCCGTCCCTCCTTGACACCCCGCCCGCGCCGCGGCGATGCGGGGGTCAGAGACCGGCGGGCTTCTCCGGCGTGCGCAGCCAGGTGTCGAAGAAGTCCGCCAGGTCGGAGCCGGAGACGTTCTCGGCCAGGGCCTGGAAGTCGGCGGTCGTCGCGTTCGAGTAGCGGTTCTCGGAGGCCCAGCGCTTCAGCAGCACGCCGAACGCGTCCGCGCCGATCCGGTCGCGGAGGGCGACGAGCGTCAGGCCGCCGCGGGCGTAGACGGGCGCGTCGAAGAGGCCCGCGGCTCCGGGGTCGGCGACGGCGGTCGACCAGAACGGGTCGTCGGCGGGAGCGGCGGCGACCCGGGCGGCGGACTCGGTGACGCTCGCGCCGCCGGTGTGCTCCTCCCAGAGCCACTCGGCGTAGGTCGCGAAGCCCTCGTTCAGCCAGATGTCGGACCAGGTCTCCGGCGTGACGCTGTCGCCGTACCACTGGTGCGCGGTCTCGTGCGCGACGGTCGACTCGTCCGCGCCGCCGGAGTAGAACGAGCGGCCCTGGGTCTCGAGGGCGTAGCCGATCCGCTCGTCGTCGACCACGGCTCCGGCCGAGCGGAACGGGTACGGGCCGAAGACGGAGGAGAAGTAGTCGATGATCGCGCCCTGCTTCGCGAGCGCCGCCTCGGTGCGGGCGCGGGTGTCGCCGGTGATGTCCCGGTCGATCGCGTCGATGGTCGTCACGCCGCCCTGGGTGGAGCGGACCAGGTCGTAGTCGCCGATGTTCACCATGGCGAGGTAGCTCGCCATCGGGCTGGTCTCGACCCAGCGGGAGGTCGTCCACCCCTTCGACGTGGTGGGGGAGCCGACCGGCAGGCCGTTCGCGACCACCGTCCGGCCCTCCGGGACCGTGATGCTGAAGGTGTAGCGCGCCTTGTCGGCGGGCGAGTCGTTGACGGGGTACCAGGTCGAGGCGCCGTCCGGCTCGCTGGCGACCAGGGCGCCGTCGTCCGTCGACCACCAGCCGAAGGGGGCCCCGGTGCCGTCGACGGGGTTCCCGGTGGTCCCGGCGTAGTCGATGCTCACCAGCGCGGGCAGGCCCTTCCGGAGGGTCCGGGCGGGCGTGACGGTCAGCTCGTCCCCCGACTGCGAGAACCGGGCGCCCCCGGCGTTGACGGTGACCTTCGAGACGGTGAGGCCGGTCAGGTCGAAGGAGAGCGAGCGCAGGTCCTTCTGGGGCGCGAGGGTGACCACGGCCCTGCCGCCGAGGGCCCGGGTCGCCGGATCGTACTTCAGGACGAGGCTGTAGGTGAGGGCGTCGAAGCCGCTGCTGCCGAGGCCGGGGAAGTACGGATCGCCGGCGCTGGTGCCCCCGTCGACGGCGCCCGCGCGGGCGGCGGGGGAGGCGATGGCGGCGGGTGCGAGGAGGAGGGAGGAGGCCACGAGCGCGCTGAGCGCGGCTGACGCACGGAATGTCATGTCCGCACGCTAGCGGGCGGGCGTTTCGTGCGCGTGTCGGCGCCGTGCCGAGGAGAAGCCCCGTCGATCGACGGACGGGCGATCCCGTTCCTGCCGGGGTGAGTCAGCTGCGGAATCCGTCGCGGCCGCGGAGCATCGCACGGTGGAATTACCCATTCGAGCCGCCGGTGCCCCGCGGATCGTTGCGGCGGCGACGGATTCCGCACTACAGTCGCCGTGTTCATGCAGGTGCATGGGGTGCGGTACCCGAAGCCGCACTGCACCGCCCTGCTCGGAGCAGACGCCTCCGCCGGGAGGGATGACGATCCTCTCTCCCGGCGGGAGGCGGACCGGGCGGATCCGCCCGGCCGCCGCCGGCGCTAGGCCGGGACGCGCACCGTCAGCCCGCCGGGCTCGATCCAGGTGCGGAACGCCGAGGTCGAGCCGAACGGGTCGCCGTCGAGCTCGATCTCCTGCGCGTGCTCGAGGCGGACCGTGAGGTCGCGGCCCTTCACGTACCGCAGGGCCGACACCTCCTTGGTCAGGCCCATCAGCTTCTTGCCGACGATGCCGCTGCGGCGGAGCACGCCGTTCTCCCACACCACCTTGAAGATGATCTGCACCCAGCCGAAGAAGCCCTCGGGGCGCAGCAGGACGATGTCGAACTCGCCGTCGTCGACGGCCGCGTCCGGCAGCAGGAGGATGTTCGCCGGCAGGGCGCCGCAGTTGCCCACGATGATCGTGTGCGCGCGCACCTTGCGGGTCTTCGAGCCGTCGAGGCGGTAGCGGAACTCGAGCTGGTTCTTGTCGAGCAGGGCCTTCCGCAGCGCGTCCACGTAGGCGAGCCAGCCGGCCCGCTTCTTGAGGTCGTCGTCGGTGTTGGCGAGCATCTTCGCGTCGATCCCGAGGCCCGCCATCACGACGTAGGCGTGGCGGTCGCGGCCCGTGGAGGTCTCGATGTCGATCATCCCGACGTCGATCGCCCGGTCCTGTCCGGAGAACGCGACGGTCAGGGAGTTGTCGATGTCGTCGAGCGTGAGGTTCAGGTTGCGCGCGAGCAGGTTGCCGGTGCCGGAGGGCAGCAGCGCGAGCGAGGCGTTGGAGCCTCGGAGGGCCTCCGCCACGACGCGGACCGTCCCGTCGCCGCCGGCCGCGATCACGACGTCGGCGCCCGCGGCGAGGGCCTCCTTCGTCTGACCGGCCCCGGGGTCCTCGACGGAGGTCTCGTACCAGAGCGTCTCCTCCCAGCCGGCGGCCTCCTCGGCGCGCTTCACCGCGGCCTTCACCGACTCCAGGTCGACCTTGACGGGGTTGTAGACGAGCGCGGCACGGCGGCGCTCAGGCATCGTCGCGGCTCTCGTCGAGCTCGTCGCCGTTCTCGTCGACACGGCCCGGTCGCACGGCGGCGTCCTCGCGGATGTCGATGCGGGTATCGCCGGCCTCGGTGGTCGAGACCTCGATGCGGGGGGCCGCGTCGGCCTCCGTCGCCTTCGGGGCGCTGGTCAGCTGGTCGTGGCGGTCGTCCGCGCTCTGGTCGGTCATGCCTGGACGGTAGCAGCGGGCGATCGGCGCCCGCGCGGGCTTGCGTCAGCGGCCGCGCGCCGCCTGGAGACCCCAGAGCACGAGCGGGATCTGGAGCGGGAGGCGCAGCAGCGTGATCGCCCGGGTCCGCGGCCGACGGGCGTCCCGCGCCATCTGCACGTTGCCGGGGAGGACGGCGGCCATCAGGGCGGCGGAGGCGAGACCGCCGGCCGCGCGGGTCCGCGGGTGCAGCGTCGCGGCCGCGCAGACCAGCTCCGCCGCTCCCGAGACGAGGACCCATCCGCGCGCCGAGCCGGGCATCCCCCGCGGGACGACCGCGTCGAAGGTCCGCGGGTGCACCAGGTGCACGACTCCCGAGACCGCCATCGCCGACACGAGCACGAGCGGGCCCGCGCCCAGGCGGCTCATCGGCCCTCCGCCCCGCGCTCGAGCGGAGCGACGTGGTCGAGGATCCGGCGCCACTCGCGCACGAGCGCCAGCCGGCCGGCTCCGTCGACGGTCACGGTGCGCGCCCGCGCGAGGCGGCCGCGGTACCAGCGGCCGTCCTCGGCGCTCGCCACCGGGTCCGCGTCGCCGTGGACCAGGAGCGTCTCGGCGGTCACCCGGTCGAGGTCGTCGGCCCAGGAGCCGTCGCGGAGCGCCGCGAGGTCGGTCGCGGCGCCGCTCGGGCCCTGCCGCCAGCCCTCGGAGAGCATCCGCTCCAGCCGGTTGCGCAGTCCGCCGTGGGTGGCGAGCACCGGGTCGTCGGAGTCGATCCCGAGCGCGTCCAGGCCCGGCTGCGTCTGCGGGAGGGCGGCGGCGATCGCGTCGGCGTCCTCCCCGCGGAGGGTCTCGCGCCGCTCCCACGCGCTGGTGGGGTGCACGATCACGCCGGCCTGCGGGGGCGCGGGGGTGCCGACCAGCGCGAGGCGGTCCACGAGGTCGGGGTGCCGTGCCGCGAGCGAGAGCGCGAACGCGCCGCCGGAGCCCCAGCCGACCACGCCGACGCTGCCGAAGCGGGCGCCCTCGACCATGCGGGCGGTGCGCTCGGAGCGGCGCAGGTACTCGGCGAGGTCGTCCGCGCGGTCCTCGACGCGGCCGTGAGCGGCGTCGACCGGGTCCGAGGCGCCGTAGCCGGGGCGGTCGAGGATCAGCAGGTGCAGGCCCCACGGACCGGTGACGGTCGGGTCGGGGTCGAAGCCGCCCGCTCCGGGAGTGGGGTGGCAGAACACCACCAGCCGGTCGGCGACGGGATCGCCCGCCGCCGAGACGCCCATCCCGCGGCCGGACCGCAGCTCGAAACGGTGGTTCGCCATGTCGCCTCCCGGGTGCGCCGAGGGTCGGCGCGTCGCCCCCAGTCAAGCGGAGACGGCGGCCCGCGCGCTGGGCCTTGTGCCGGAGCGGGAGCAGTCGGACGCGTCCGGAGCGGGCGTGCTCGATGCGGGTGGTGCGACCGTCGTCAACCCCGGTGACGCGCCCTCCGCCGTCCGGTGGACTGGACGGTCCCTCGAGGAAGGACCACCCGTGATCCGCACAGCACTGCCCGCGACCGTCGACGACGTGGAGCTCGACCCGGTCGGCGACGACGGCTGGCGGGTCCGCGCCCGCACCGAGGACCCGCGGGAGCCGGAGGCCGTGCTCGGCTTCATCACGCCGGTCGACGGCGGCTTCGAGGCGCACCGCCTCGGGCTGCCGCAGGAGGACGTGACCTGCCCGTCGCTCGAGGATGCGCTCTCGAGGTACGTCGCCGAGGAGCCGCTGCCCGCGTGGATCCGCACCGCCCGGAGGGAACCGCGCACCGGCTTCCTCGGCGAGCGGGAGGTCGTGGTCGGCACCCCCGAGGCCGAGGGGGCGGGCCTCCTGGTCGTGCACGTCGACGGCGAGCTCGCCGGGCACGTCGTCGCGACCACCCCGATCGCCTTCGTCGCCGAGCGCGGCGACCTCCCGCCCCTCGTCGTCGAGTCGATGGACGGGCTCCTCGCGCTCGTCTCGGGACTGCGCCGTTAACCCCTGACCCCCGCGGAGGTCGACCCCCGTGGCAGGCGGTCGGCCGCCGCCTAGCGTGCTGGGAGCGGGCCGGCACCGCCGCCGCCCCGCACCACGGACGACGAAGGGAATCACCATGACCGACTTCACCGACCGCACCGCGATCATCACCGGCGGCGCCGGGGGCATCGGCCTCGCGACCGCCCGCGCGCTCCTGGACGCCGGAGCCCGCGTCGTGCTGGTCGACATCGACCAGTCGGCGCTCGACGAGGCGGCCGCGGGCCTCGAGGCGGAGGGGCGCGTCCTCACCGTCCGCGCCGACGTCTCCGACCCCGACGACGTCGACCGCTACGTGAGCGCGACCGTCGACGCCTTCGGCGGGATCGACGTCTTCTTCAACAACGCCGGCATCGAGGGGAAGGTGGCGTCGATCGTCGACACGGCCCCCGAGGACTTCGACCGCGTCATCGGCATCAACCTGCGCGGTGCCTTCCTCGGGCTCCGCTCCGTGCTGCCGCGGATGATCGAGCAGGGGCGGGGCAGCGTGATCAACACCTCCTCCGTCGCCGGGCTCGACGGCGCCCCGGGCCTCAGCCCCTACGTCGCCTCGAAGCACGGGGTCGCCGGGCTCACCAAGAGCGCGGCCCTCGAGGTCGCGGGCACCGGCGTCCGGGTCAACTCGATCCACCCGTCGCCCGTGAACACGCGGATGATGCGCTCGATCGAGGCGGGCGGCGGCGACGCCGAGAAGCAGCGTGCCGCCTACGAGGCCGGGATCCCGCTCGGACGCTACGCCGAGGCCTCGGACATCGCCGCGCTGGTGCTCTTCCTCGCCTCGGACGAGAGCTCGTTCATCACGGGCGCCCAGTACCGGATCGACGGCGGGATGGGCGCCGGGCAGTAGCGGCGCGGGCCGGGCCGCGGGCGGGAGCCGTCGTCGCCGGCGCACCGTCCGTTCACCCGATGTCCACGTGACGCCGCGGAGGAGGGGAGCGAGGATGGGGGCGTGTCCCGTCGCCTCCTCCTCCCCGTCGCCGGCGTCCTCGCCGCGGCCCTCGCCGCCGGCGGGCTGACGCTCCTCGTCTGGACGATCGACGAGACGCCGTTCGCACGGCCCGACGCCGGCTTCGACCGTCTGACGAGCGAGGTCGCCGCGGTGCCCGGAGTCTCCCTCGACGGCGCCGAGCGCTGGGTCGAGGCGCCGGCGTTCGGCCCGCCGACCTCCTGGGTCGGGGTCGCGGTCGAGGAGCCGGCGCTCGCCGACGCCCTCGCGGCGGCCTGCGCGACCGAGTACGCGGATCCGGTGCTGTGGTCGTTCCGGGCGACGTCCGCAGGCGGGAACACCCTCTCCTTCGCGGGCGCGGAGGAGCCGACCGCCGCGTGCCCCGCTCCCGCCGTCGACGCGTCGGCCCTGCTCGAGCGGATCGACGGGCTCGGCCGCGACCTGGAGCTGCACGCGTCGCTCCGCGAGGGGTCCTTCGCCCTCGACTCCTTCGAGGACGTCTCCGGCGGGCTGCCCGCGCTGCTCCCGATCGTCCGGGCGGCGGAGGACCTGCGGGACGCTGCGGGCGCGGAGCGGGGCGCCCCGGTCGAGATCTCCGGCCCGTGGGCCGCGATCACCGTCGGTCCCGGCGAGCAGGAGCGGATTGCCGCGCTGCTCACGACCCTCGTCGGGGAGCACGGCGTCACCGCCTACTGGGCGACCGAGGACGGCCTGCGGATCGTCGCGCCCGACGGCGGGCACGCCGCGATCGAGGCGGCCGTGCGCGACTCCGGGCTGCCGGTGGCCGACCGGCCCCTGCGGTTCGAGGCCGACGAGTCCTGACGCCGGGCGGCCGTCACGCGCGCCAGGCCGCCAGCTCCTCCGGGGTCGCCAGGACGCGGTGGGTCGGCGAGAGCTCGTGGACGCTCCCGGCCGAGTAGTCGATCCTGAGCGCGACCGGGTCGTACGGCTCGGAGGGGGCGCGGCGGCGCATCGCGCGCGGGTCCGCCGAGAGCACGGCGCGCAGCAGCGAGCGGGTGTAGGGGTGCACGGGGCCGGAGAAGATCTCGGCGGTCGTGCCCGTCTCGACCAGGTGGCCCTTGTGCATGACGCCGATCCGGTCGGAGATGTACTTCACCATCGCGAGGTCGTGGGCGATGAAGAGGTACGCGGTGCCGAGCTCCTCCTGGAGCGCGCGCATCAGGTTCACGACCTGCGCCTGGATCGAGACGTCGAGCGCCGAGACGCACTCGTCCGCGATCACGAGGTCGGGCTGCATCACGAGCGCGCGGGCGATGCCGATGCGCTGCCGCTGGCCGCCCGAGAACTGGTGCGGGTAGCGGTCGGCGTGGGAGCGGTCGAGGCCGACCTTCTCGAGGATCGCGTAGACCTTCTCGTCGCGCTCGGCCGCCGAGGAGTACCGGCGCTGGGTGGTGAGTCCCTGCGCGACGATGTCGAAGACGGTCTTCCGCGGATTGAGGCTCGACATCGGGTTCTGGAAGATCATCTGGATGCTGGAGCGCAGGTGGTCGCGCTGGGCGGCGTCGAGCCGGCCGCTGATCGTGCGGCCCGCGAGCACGACCTGGCCGTCGGTCGGGTCGATCAGCCGGATGATCGAGCGGCCGATCGTGGACTTGCCGCTGCCGGACTCGCCGACCAGCCCGAAGGTCTCGCCGCGCCGGATCTCGAAGTCGACGCCGCCGATCGCGGTCACGTGGTGCCGCCGGCCCAGCCGGAACACCTGGGTGAGGCCGCGCACCGAGAGCAGGGCGGGCGCGGAGTCGGGCGTCGGAGCGAGTGCGGTCACGGGGTCGGTCCTTCACTGGGGGCGAGCATGGCGTCGATCTTGGCGCGCAGCGGCGCCGGCATCTCGACCGGGGGAGCGGAGGGGTGGCAGAGCCACGAGGCGACCCGGTGTCCGCCGCCCACGTCGAAGAGGGGCGGCTCCTCGACGAAGTCGATCTCGAGCGCGAACGGGTTCCTCGGAGCGAAGGGGTCGCCCGGCGCGCGGTTCACCAGGCTCGCCGGGCTGCCGGGGATGGCGAACAGCTCGGGGGAGTCGGTGGTCAGGTCCGGCATCGCGGAGAGCAGGCCCCAGGTGTAGGGGTGCCGCGGGTCGTAGAAGACCTGCTCGGCGGTGCCCTGCTCGATGATCCGTCCGGCGTACATCACGCTGACGTGGTCGGCGACGGTCGCGACGACTCCGAGGTCGTGGGTGATGAAGATCACCGAGAGCCCGCGGTCCGCCTGCAGGCGCTTCAGCAGCTCGAGGATCCGCAGCTGGATCGTCACGTCGAGCGCGGTCGTCGGCTCGTCGCAGATCAGCACGTCCGGGTTGCACGACAGCGCGATGGCGATGTTGACCCGCTGGCACATGCCTCCGGAGAGCTGATGGGGGTACTGCTTGAACCGCCGCTCCGGATCGTCGATGCCGACCTCGCCGAGCAGCTCCACGGCCCGGGCGCGCGCCTCGCGACGGCCGAACCCGAAGTGCTCCTGGATCCCCTCCATCACCTGCTTGCCGACCGACATCGTCGGGTCGAGGCAGGTCAGGGCGTCCTGGAACACCATCGCGATGCGGCGCCCGCAGATCTCACGGCGGATCGCCGACTCGGGCATCGCCGCGATGTCCTTCGTGGTCACCGTGCCGTCGTCGCTCCGGTGCGAGAACTCGATGCTGCCCGCGGTGATCCGCTGGTTGCGGGCCATCAGGCCGAGGATCGCGCGCGCCGTCACCGACTTGCCGCTGCCGGACTCGCCGACGATCGCGACCACCTCGCCCTCGTGCAGGTCGAAGCCCAGTCCGCGGATCGCCTCGACGCTGCCGCCCTCGTTGTCGAACGAGATCGCCAGATCGCGCACCGACAGGAGGACCCTGCCGCGCTCCGGTCCGGCCGTGTCCTGACGGGTCGTGCCCGTGCTGCTCTCGGTCATGTCAGTGGCCTCTCGAGTGGGACAGTCGCGGATCGGTGGCCTCTTTCAGCCCGTCGGCGACGAGCGTGAACGCCACCATGAGCAGGCCCAGCACGACCACGGGGACGATCACGAGGAACGGATAGGAGAGGAACGACTTGTAGCCGACGCTGACGAGCGAGCCGAGCGAGGCCATCGGCGCCTGGACGCCCAGGCCCACGAACGACAGGTACGACTCGGTGAAGATCGCCGACGGGATCGAGAACATGCTCATCGTCACGATCGGGCCGATGATGTTCGGGAGGATCTCGACGAACACGATCCGGCTGTCCCGCGCTCCGAGGGTGCGCGAGGCGAGCACGTACTCCTCCGTCTTCTGGCGCAGCGCCTGCGCGCGGCTGACGCGGCTCATCGCCAGCCAGTTGCTCAGCAGCAGGCCGAAGACGATGGCGCCGATGCCCGGCCCGACGGCGACCACGAAGAGCGTCACGATCACCAGCTGCGGGATGCCGGAGAGCACCTCGACCACGCGCTGCATCGCCGAGTCGGTGCGACCGCCGAAGTAGCCCGAGACCAGGCCGTAGGTCATGCCGATGACCACGTCGATCGCGAAGGCGATCACGGCGATCAGGAGCGAGACGCGGGTGCCGCTCCAGACCCGCGACCACACGTCGCGGCCCAGCTCGTCGGTGCCGAAGAGGAAGTAGGTGCCGGGCGGCAGGCCCGCCGCGGCGTACGCGTCCTGGCCGTCGCGGGTGCCGTCGAGGATCCCGAGGCCCTCGAGCAGCGGCACGCGCGGCGGGAGGAAGCGCGAGCCGACGTCCGCGCCTCCTCCGGCCGCGGGGAAGAAGGGGACCACCAGGCTCAGCACGACGATGACCACGAGCAGCACCAGGCCGACCATCGCGGGCCAGTTGCCGCGGAAGCGCCGGACGATGTCGCGGCCGCCGCCGCGGATGATGCGGGTGGAGGTGGTCGGCGGGCCGGCGGGCCGGTCGCCCGGCGAGACGAGGCGCAGGCCCTCGGGCGGGACGCCGGCGTCGAGGCCGGCCGTGGGGGAGACGCGGTCGCTCATGCTGCCTGTCCTGCCAGTCGGATGCGGGGGTCGATCAGTCCGTAGAGCACGTCGACGAGCAGCATCACGAGGATGTAGATGATGCTGTAGACGAGGCTGATCGCGATGACGATGTTGTAGTCGACGTTCTGGATCGCCGTGAGCAGCAGCTGGCCCAGGCCCGGCGCTCCGAAGATCTGCTCGATGACGACGGAGCCGGTGATCAGGCCGATCAGCAGCGGCGAGAGCACCGTGATGATCGAGACCAGGGTGTTGCGCAGCGCGTGCCGGCCGATCACCTTGGAGGGGCCGATGCCCTTCGCCTTCGCCAGGAGGATGTAGTCGCTCTCGAGGCAGTCGAGCATCTCGGAGCGGGCGTAGCGTGCGGTCACCGCCATCACGTAGGCGGCGAGCGAGATCGTCGGCAGCACGCTCGAGGTGAAGGGGTCCGACTCGGAGTACCGGATCGGCAGCAGCTTCCACTCGAAGCCGACGAAGTAGACCAGCAGCAGCGCGATGACGAACGACGGGACGCTGAAGGCGATCACCGAGACGAACGTCGAGAGGTTGTCGAACCAGCCGCGCGGGCGGATCGCCGAGACGATGCCGATCAGCAGGCCCAGCACCACGCCGAGGACGAGGGCCTGCAGGCCGATGCGGATCGTGACGGGCAGCCGGCTGCCGAGCATCTCCGAGACGGGGAAGTCCGGGATGAGGTTGTACGAGATGCCGAAGTCGCCGCGGGCGAGGTTCACCAGGTAGGTGCCCAGCCGCAGCAGCACCGGCTCGTCGAGCCCGTACTTCTGCGTGAGGAGCGCCTTCTGCACCGCGTCGAGCTTCTCGCTGTTGAAGGGCGAGCCCGGGAGCAGCTGCAGCAGCGCGAACATCACGATCGCGATCGCGACGATCGTGAAGACCGAGGTGAGCAGCCGGGTGGCGACGTATTTCGTCACCGGCTCGACCCCTCGGCGAGCACGGCGCGCTCGCCGTCCTCGGGGATGCCGGCCCAGGAGCGGGCGTGGAACTGGGTCAGCCCCACGCGCACCAGGGCGCGGCGGGCGAGGGAGTCGATGATCTCCTCCACCGAGGCGGGCCGCGTGTAGAAGGCGGGGACCGGCGGCGCGATGATGCCGCCCGAGCGGGCCACCGCGTCCATCGCGGCGAGGTGGCCGCGGTGCAGCGGCGACTCCCGCACCATCAGGAGCGTCGGCACGCCCTCCTTCAGGCAGACGTCGGCCGCCCGCGTGATCAGGTTGTCGGCGAGGCCGTAGGCGATGCCGCTCAGGGTCTTGATCGTGCAGGGCGCGATCACCATCGCCGTGGCGGGCGTGGACCCCGACGCGATGGAGGCGCCGATGTGCGCGGGCCGGTGGGCCGTGTCGGCGAGCGCCTCCACCTGCTTCTGGGTCAGGCCGCACTCCTGGTCGAGCGTCATCGCGCCCGCCTTCGAGACGATGACGTCGCTGCGCAGCCCCGGATCCATCCGCAGCAGCTCGAGGATGCGGACCCCGATCCCGACTCCGGAGGCGCCGGTGATGGCGACGATCACGCGGCCGGGGGGCTCCTGGCGGGTGCGGTTCATGCGAGGCCTTCCTTGTCGAGGGTGAGCACGGACTGCGCGAGCGCGTGCACGCCCACCGCGATGTCCGTGATCCCGGTGTACTCCTCCGGGCAGTGGCTGCGCCCGTCCTGCGAGGGGATGAAGATCATGCCGATGGGTCCCAGTCTCGCCATCTGCACCCCGTCGTGCCCGGCTCCGCTGTAGAGGCGGGCGGCGGGGTGGCCGAGGCGCTCGATGGAGCGGCCGATGCCGTCCGCGAGGCGGGGGTCGATGGCCGTCGGGCGCTCCCAGGGCAGCCACGTCACCTCGTGGCCGAGGCCGCGCGCCGCCGCCTCGGAGACCGCGGCCTCGGCGATCTGCTCGCGGGCCAGGGTGAACCAGCCGGGGTCGGGGCTGCGGAACTCCGCGGTGACCAGGGCGCTCTCCGTGACGACGCTGGTCGCCTCCGGAGTGAAGGTGACGGAGCCGACAGTGCCGACCGCCTCCGCGGCCCGGGAGGCGATGCGCTCGACCGCGAGGACCACGCCGGCCGCGGCGCAGCCGGCGTCGTGCCGCAGCGCCATCGGCATGGTGCCCGCGTGGTCGCGGCGGCCCGAGAAGAGGGTGCGGAACCGCGAGATGCCCGCGATCGAGGTGACGACTCCGAGCGGCAGCCCCTCACGCTCGAGGACCGGGCCCTGCTCGATGTGCAGCTCGAGGAAGCCGAGCACTTCGTCGGGGCTCCAGCGGGTGCCCGAGAGCGGGTCGGACCAGCCGGCGGCTTCGAGGGCGGCGCCGAGGGTGCGCCCGGTGTCGTCGGTCGCCGAGAGGTGCTCGCCCGTGAGGGAGCCGGCCAGCGCGCGGCTGCCCAGGCAGGAGAGCTCGAAGCGGTTGGCCTCCTCGTTGTAGAAGTCGACGACGCGCAGGTCGTGGTGGAGCCGGATCCCCGACTCCTGCAGCAGGCGCGCCACCTCGATCGCGCCCAGCACGCCGACGACGCCGTCGTAGCGCCCGCCGCCGTCCACCGTGTCCGTGTGCGAGCCGATCACGATCGCGCGGCGGGCGGCTCCCGTGCCGGCGAGGGTGCCGATCACGTTGCCGATCCCGTCGATCCGGACCTCCAGGCCCGCGGAGCGCATCCGCTCGGCGACCCAGTGCCGGGAGTCGGTGTCGACCTCGGTCATCGCCACGCGGCTCCAGCCGGGGCGCGAGGAGTCGACGAGGCCGGCGATCTCGTCGAGGTCGAGGGCCAGCCGCCCGGTGTCGGGGAAGCGCACGTCGGGGGTCATCGCGGGTCCTCCCCGTCGTCGGCCAGGGAGCCGTGCACGACGACGGCGGGGCGGAGGGCGACTCCGTCGGCGACGAGGGCGTCGCGCACGCGGCGGAGGACGCCCCCGGGCGGGACGGCCAGCTCGGCGCCGAGGGCGCGGTCGCCCTCCTTGCGGGTCGCGTCCATCCCGACCTTCGTCACGGTGCCGCCGACCTGCATCGGCACGTTGCGGTCGGTGGCGACCCCGTCGACCAGCATCAGGTCGCGGTCCCACCGCATCCGGCTCGTCCGGGCCCAGTGCACGTGCTCCATGTCCCAGGCGTCCACGTCGGAGTCGACGACGGTGACCTGCTTGACCATGCTGACGGCCGCGAAAGCGCCGAACATCACGCGCTTGGCGGTGCCCGGACGGCCGTTCGCGATCGCGACCACCACGTCGACCCGGCCGCCGCCGGAGTGCGTGACCGCCACGTCGACGATGTCGCAGCCGACGTTCCGCAGCGCGTGCCGGATGCCGGCGGCGATGGGCAGCGCCGCGATGTAGCTGTGCTCCGAGGAGAGGCCGGGCAGGATCACCTGGACCTCGGGGGACTCGCGGCGGGTCACGGCGGTGACCTCGAGGGTGATCCCGTCGCCGTAGTCCTCGTACATGCCGTGGTACTCGTTCACGAGGCCCTCGTGCACCGGCCGGTCGGCGTGCAGGATCCCCTCGATCACGATCTCCGCATCGGCGGGGACGAGCACGTCGCTCGTCGTGGCCCGCGCGACCCGCACCTCCTCGCCGAGCAGGTGGGCGGCGTGCTCCAGCTCGTCGTCCCCCAGGGCGAGGTAGCAGCAGGCGGCGAGCTGCACGGCCGGGTGCGCGCCGAGGACCACGGCGACGGGGAGCCCGCCGACGGCCGCGGCCGAGCGCGAGAGCGCGGTGAGGTGGTGGTTCGGCGCGATCCCGACGAAGCCGGTGGTCGCGTCGAGCGGCTTGATCCGCGCGTAGGAGGCGTTGCGGTGCCCGGTCACCGGGTCGAACGCCACGATGAGCCCGGCGGTGAGGTAGCCGCCGGAGTCCTTCTCGAACCAGACCGGAGCGACGACCTCCTCCCACACGGACGCGGCGGGCAGGCGCACGGCCTGCACCGGAGCGTCCTCGACCACGCGCACCGGGGTGCGGTCGGCGACCGCGGCGGTGAGCCGGTCGAGCAGCTCGTCGACGCGGCAGCCGACGGCGCGGGCGATCCGCTCGCGGCTGGAGAGCACGTTGCCGACGACCGGGTGGGCCGAGCCGGCGACCGAGGTCAGGCGCACGGCCGGGCCGCGGTCCAGCAGCGCGAGCACGCTCGCCAGCTCGAAGCGGGCGTCGACGGTGCGCTCGAGGGTGACGAGCTCGTCGGCGGGCAGCGCGTCGACGAAGGCGCGGAGGGACTGCTCGCCCATCAGGCGGCCCTCGCGACGAAGCGTCCGTCGCCCGGCTCCGCGAGCAGGCCCTCTGCCCGGCTGAAGACGGGGGTGCCGCGGACGACGGTGGTCTCGAGGCGGCCGGGGAAGGACATCCCGGCGTAGGGGCTCCAGGTGGCGGTCGAGAGCATCGGGGTGTCGTCGATCACGGTCGTGCCGGACGGGTCGACGACGGCGAAGTCCGCGTCCAGGCCCGCCTCGATCGCGCCCTTGCGGTGCCCGAGACCGAACGCGCGGGCGGGGTTCGTCGCGAGGACCTCGGCGGCGCGCAGCAGCGAGAGGCGGCCGCCGAGGTAGCCGGCGCCGATCACGATCGGCAGCAGGGTCTGCACGCCGGGCGCTCCGGAGGCGTTGTCGAAGATCACGTCGGCGCTCTTCTTCGCCAGCGGCCACGGCGCGTGGTCGGAGGTCACCAGGCCGATGCGGCCGTCGGCGAGCGCCTCCCACATCCCGCGGGCGTGCTCGGCGGTGCGCAGCGGCGGGTTGATCTTGCCGAGGGCGCCGAGCCGCTCCATGTCGTCCTCGGTGAGGACGAGGTAGTGCGGGCAGGTCTCCAGCGTCGCGTCGAGCCCGCGGGCGGCGCTCGCCGTCACGAGCTCGACGGTGCCGGGGAGGCTCGCGTGGAAGATGTGGAAGGGCACGCCGGCCGCCGAGGCGAGCTCGAGCCCGAGCGCCACCGAGGAGGTCTCGGACACGGGCGGGCGGCTGCGGACGTGGTCGAGGGGGGCGGTGCGGCCCGCGGCCCTCGCCGCCGCGACGAGCGCGC
Source organism: Rathayibacter sp. AY1F3 (assembly GCF_002931975.1). Classification (NCBI taxonomy): domain Bacteria; kingdom Bacillati; phylum Actinomycetota; class Actinomycetes; order Micrococcales; family Microbacteriaceae; genus Rathayibacter; species Rathayibacter sp. AY1F3. The sequence continues at coordinate 40,059 of NZ_PSVF01000018.1, forward strand.
CGATGATCTCGCCGTCCTCCGCGTGCACGCCGACGCGGACGCCGCGCTCGGCCATGATCGCGAAGGCCTCGAGCAGCTGGTCGGAGGGGATGCGGGGGAAGCGGATCGGGTCGGTCTCGAACAGCGAGACCTTGAATCCGCAGACGCCCTCGTCGATCATCCCGGCCACATCCCGCGCGCCGTCCCCGGGGCGGACCGTGCCGTGCAGGGCGACGTCGACGACGGCCTCGCGCTCGAGGCGCTCGCGCTTGGCGACGACGGCGGCGGCCGTGTTCACCGGGCTGCCCGCGTCGTAGGGCATGTCGAGGATCGTGGTCACCCCGCCCGCGGCGGCGGCCGAGGTCGCGCCGGTGAACGTCTCGGCCGGCTCCGAGAAGGCGTGGACGTGCGCGTCGACCGCGCCGGGCAGGACGAGCATCCCCGCGCCGCCGATCACGACCGAGGCCTCCGCGAGGGCGCGCGCCGCTTCGCGTCCGCCGAGCACGGCGGCGATACGGCCGTCCTCGACGACCACCGCCCCGTCCTCGATCACGGCGCCCGGCGTGACGACGCGGCCGTGGACGACCGTCCCGCCCGCGGTCACCGCACGGCTCCGATGCGCGCCTCGACGGCGGTGAGGACGGTGCCGAGCACGACCATCGCCTGCGCGTTGATCATCTGCTCCGACTGGTAGATGTCCTCGCGGGTCATCGGCACGATCGAGCGGACCGCCTCGTAGGCGGCCGTGCTGCCCTCGCCGAGCGCCCGGTCCTCCAGGTGCGGCGACGCGAGGTCGATGCCCTGGGTAGCGAGGATGAACTCCACTCCGAGGATCACCTGCGTGTTGTGGATGATGCTGCGCGCCTTCCGCGAGGAGAAGGTGCACATCGAGACGTGGTCCTCCTGGTTCGCCTTCGTCGGGATCGAGTCGACGACGGAGGGGAAGCACAGCACCTTGTTCTCGGAGGCGATGGCGGCCGCCGCGCAGTGCACGATCGAGAAGCCCGTGTTGAGGCCGAGCTGGCCGCCGACGAGGTTGAGCGGCAGGCCGTAGCTGAGGTTGGGATCGGTGAGGCGGAACGAGCGGCGCTCCGAGATGGCGCCGATCTCGGCGACCGCGATCGCGATGAGGTCGGCCGCGACGCCGATCGGCTCACCGTGGAAGTTGCCGCCGGAGAGGACGTCGTAGCCGCCCTCGCCGTCCGGGAGCACCAGCGGGTTGTCGGTCGCGGCGTTGGCCTCGCGCACCAGCAGCGTCTGCGCGAACAGGAGCGACTCGCGGGTCGTGCCGTGCACCTGCGGCGCGCAGCGCAGCGAGTAGGCGTCCTGCACGCGCGGCTTGTAGACGCCGCCGACGCGCTGCTCGTCCGGGAGGCGGAGGCGGCGCGCCTCCTCGACGGTGCGCTCGCTGCCCGCGGTGAGGGCGCGGACGTTCGCGGCCACGTCGACCTGGCCGGGGGCGTTGCGGGCGAGGTGGATGCGCTCGTCGAACGCGTCGAGCTCGCCGCGGATCGCCTCGAGCGAGAGCGAGAGGGCCACGTCCGCCTGGCGGGTGAGGCTCCACGCGTCGTGCAGGGCGAGGCAGGCAGTGGCGAGCGAGATGGTCGAGCCGTTGATCAGGGCGAGGACGTCCTTGGGCTTGAGCTCGAACTCGGTGGCGAGCCCGGCGGCCGTGAGGGCCTCGACGGCGGGCATCCGCACGCCGCGGTGGTAGGCCTCGGCCTTCTCGTGGCCGACCATCACGCTGACCATGTGCGCGAGGGGGGCGAGGTCGCCCGAGGCGCCGACCGAGCCCTGGCCCGGGATGACCGGGAGGACGTCGGCGTTGAGCATCGCGATCAGGCGGTCGATGCACTCGATCCGCACGCCCGACATGCCCTTGGCGATCGCGTTGGTGCGCAGCAGCAGGAGCGCGCGGGTCTCGTCGAGAGGGAGCGGCTCGCCGACGCCGGCGGAGTGGGAGTTGATGACCAGGCGCTGGAAGCGGGCCTGGTCCTCGGCCGGGACGCGGACGTCCATCAGCCGGCCGAGCCCGGTGTTGATGCCGTAGATGGCGGGGGCGTCGGGGGCGAGGAAGTGCTCGTCGACGTAGGCGCGGGCCTCGTTCGTGACCCGGCGGGCCTCGTCGCTGAGGACGACCTCGGGGAACGTGCCGTCCGAGAGCCCGCGGGCGACGAGGGCGATGTCCTCGATCGTGAGCGTGAAGCCGTCGATCTCGACGAAGTCGGGCTGAGAGGAGCCGATCGTGGCGGTTCCGCTCGTCTGTGCCAGTTCAGTCATGGGAGTGAGTCTCTTTCGTTGATCCGGCTTCGGAGCCTCGGTCGTTCGGTGGTAGTGGCTTAAGTCTGCATAGAACGCGGGTGAGCGGCAAGTCAGCCGAACAGAAGCGCCAGAGCAACGCTGCTACCGAAGCGGATTCGGCCGCGTGCGGCAGTGAGGGCTCTCGGCCGAACGATGTTCGGCGCCGCGCCCCGCGCGTCCCGCGCACGACGAAGGGCCGCCCGCCGCGCTCGAGGCGCGGGCGGACGGCCCTGCAGTGGTGCGGGCGCGCTCAGCCGGCCGGGGCCGTGTGCACGGTCCGCGGGTCGTTGAACGACTGGACGCGGCCCGAGAACTCCGACTCGAGGTCGAGCAGCTCCTGCGCGGCGAAGAACGCCATGCCGCTGTGGCCCGGGTATTCCTCCGGCATCAGCTCGTTCGAGTAGGTGTTGCCCATCTCGGCGAGGTTCGCCCGGCCGGCCTCGATCATCCCGGCCATGGACGCCTTCATCGTGAAGTGCATCGTGACCAGCTGGAAGCCCAGCTCCGCCAGCTGCGCGAACGACATCTGCTCGAGGCCGCGCTTGGCGTTGATGTCGGCGAACATCTTCAGCCCCGGCACCCGGCGGGCCACCTCGGCGGCGTCCGCGAGGGTCGTGACGTTGACCACGACCGTCGCGTGCGCTCCGAGGGCGACGCAGTCGATCATCCGCTGGATGCCCTCCTCCAGGTTCGCGCTGCCGTAGTTGCTGCGCGCGATCACCATGCAGTCGGTGCCCTCGACGGCGCGGACGGCGGCCCGCACCTTCGCGTAGTACTCCTCGCGGGGGATCATGTTGTCGGCCGAGACGTCCCGGGCGTAGCCGGGCTCGAACTCGTCCTCCATCAGCACCGCCATCGCGCCGGCCTTGGCCACCCGCCTGCAGGTCTCGTAGACCTGCAGGGGACTGGCGCCGAAGCCGTCCTCGATGTCGACCGCGAGCGGCAGCGGCGACATGTCGACGATCCGCTCCACCGCCCAGAGGAGCTCCTCCAGCGAGAGCAGTCCGAGGTCGGGGATGCCCTTCATCGACATCGACACCTCCGATCCGCTCAGCAGCATCGCCTCGAAGCCGGCCAGCTCGACCGCTCGGGCGGAGGAGCAGTCGAAGACGCAGGGGGCCAGGACGCTCCCGGACTCCATCAGCTCGCGCAGGGTCCTCGTCGCGGTCATCGTGCCGTCTCCTCTCGGGGGGTGGTGCGCATCAGTCGTCCTTCGTGACGAGGCGGTAGTTCCAGGTCAGGCTCACGTTGCGGACCTCCATGCCCTGCACGGCGGGGTTGATCAGCATCGCGATGCCGTTCTGCACGGTCGGGATCACCGCCACGTCGCCCATCAGGATGTCCTCCGCGTCGTGCAGGCTCTGCCAGCGCGCCTCCGGCTGGGAGAGCATGTCGGCGGTGCGGGCCGCGGCGATGATCGAGTCGTACTCCGGGTTCGCGTAGCCGCCGAAGTCGCGGGCGGAGGTGGAGGACAGCAGCTCCAGGAACGCCATCGGATCCTTGTAGTCGGGGCCCCAGCGGAAGAGGTAGAGGTCGAAGTCGCCGGCCGTGGCCTGCTCGTTCGCCGTCGCCTTGGGCTGGCTGGTGAGCTCGATGCTCAGACCGGGCAGGTTCGCCTCCCACTGCGAGGCGACGTACTCGGCCTGCGCGATCGAGGCCTCGTCGTCCCAGTACGAGAGCGTGAGGCTCACGGAGTCGGTGCCCAGGGCGGCGAGGCCCTTCGTCCAGGCGGCCTGCGCCGCGTCGAGGTCGTAGGCGAGGTAGCTGCCGCCCGTGTCGCGGAACTGCTTCCCGTCGGGTCCGACCGCCAGGTTCTGACCGACGAAGTAGTCGGCCGGCTGGGCGCCGTTCTTCAGCACCTCGTCGGCGAGCGCCTCCTTGTCGAAGGAGGTGGCCAGCGCGGTGCGGATGTCCTCGTTCGCGAGCGCCGGGTTCTGGAGGTTGGGGTAGAAGTACCACATGTGCACCTCGAGCGCCGTGGTCAGCTCGGGGGAGTCGGTGTAGCGGTCGATCAGGCTTCCGGAGATCTCGGTGAAGTCGAGGTCGCCGCTCTCCTGGAGGAGCGCCGCGGTCTGCGAGTCCTTCACGACCTGCCACTTGATCGCGTCCAGGTCGATGCCGGAGGCGTTCCAGTAGTCGGCGTTCTTGGCGACCGAGAAGTTGTTCGCGAAGTCCCACGAGTCCCAGACGAAGGGCCCGTTGTAGATCGTCGTCTCGGGGGTCTGGCCGTAGGTGTCGCCCACGCTCTCCAGGTAGGCCTGGTTCACCGGGAGGAACGCCGGCCGCACCAGCAGCGCCTGGAAGTAGGGCACGTCCGCGGCGAGCTGCACCTGCAGGGTCTTGTCGTCGAGCGCCGTGACGCCGAGCTGGGTGTAGTCCATCCCCTCGTTGACGATCTCGTTCGCGTTCTTGATGCCCGCGGCGACCGCCTCGTTGCTGTTCGGGGCCGCGGTGGCCGGGTTCACCAGGCGCTTCCACGAGTACTCGAAGTCCTGCGCGGTGACCGGCGTCCCGTTGCTCCACGACGCGTCGCGGATCGTGAAGGTGTAGGTCAGGCCGTCGTCGGACTTCTCGACGCTCTCCGCCATCAGCGGGTCGATCTGACCGTCTGCGTCGAGCGTGTAGAGGCCGTCGAAGACGGCGGTGAGCACCTCGTTCGACATGCCGTCGTTCACCTTGTGCGGATCGACGGCCTGCAGGGGGAGCAGCTTGCCGACGGTGAGGACGTGGGAGGACGTGCCGGCCTGACTCGACGACGTCGCGTCGGTGCCGCAGGCGGACAGCAGGCCGACGGCCGCGGTCATCGCGACCGCCGCCATCAGGAGCTTCGGGAGCCGTTTCATGGGAGGAGGTACCCCTTCGTGTGTGGTGCATCGGGAGACTCGGGGGAGTCGGGAGGGTGCGGCGTCATCGAGGGGACTGGCGCATGCGTTCGGTGATCTCGCAGAAAGTCTGCACGTCGATGCCCGTTGAGGCAAACGGTCTGTATCCTGTACAGCGATTCCTACTCTGGCCGCACAGAAGCGGCTCACCCCCGCGAAAGGTGTCTCCCTTGCCGAACATAATTAGGCCGGTCCGGCTCGACGAGGTCGACCGCGCGATCATCAACGTCCTGGTGCAGGACGGGCGCATCCCGAACAAGGAGCTGGCCGACCGGATCGGCCTCGCGCCCTCCTCCTCGCTGGCCCGGGTGCGGGCGCTGATCGAGAGCGGAGTCATCTCGGGCTTCCACGCCGAGGTCGACGCGCGCCTGCTCGGCAAGGGCATCCGCGCGATCCTCCGCGTCCAGCTGCGCGAGCACTCCCGAGCCGAGAACGCCCGCTTCGCCGAGGCGATGTCGAAGCTGCCCCAGGTGGTGAACCTGTGGCTGGTCGCGGGCGAGGACGACTACCTGATCGAGGTGGTCGCCGCGAGCCCCGACGAGCTGAGCGACTTCGTCCTCGACTGCGTCACCTCCGACCCGGTGGTCGCCGACACCTACACGACCCTGGTGTTCTCCCGCTGGCGCGGCGTCGGGCCGATCCCCACCGACGACGACGCGTGAGCGCCGAGCGCCTCCGCCGGCTCCTCGAGGGCGAGGTGCTGCTCGACACGCACAACGACCTGCTCTGCGGGCTGCGGCGCTACGAGGGGTACCGCGTCGAGGGCTTCGACCGGCCCCGCCCGGAGTTCCACACCGACCTGCCGCGGCTGCGCGCGGGAGGCGTCTCGGCGCAGGTCTGGTCGGTCTTCGTCTCGGCGCTGCAGAGCGAGGGCGACGCGGTGGCCGCGACGCTGGAGCAGATCGACGCCGCGTACCGGTTCGCCGCCGCCCACCCGCGCGACCTGCGCATCGTGACCACGGTGCGGGAGGCGGAGCAGGCGGTCGCCTCCGGCCGGATCGCCTCCTTCCTCGGGATCGAGGGCGGCCACTCCGTCGCCTCCTCCCTCGGCGTGCTCCGGATGCTCGCCCGGCTGGGCGTGCGGACGATGACGCTCACGCACAACAGCTCCCTCGACTGGGCGGAGGCCGCCACCGGCACCCCGGTCGAGGGCGGGCTCACGGCGGACGGGGTGGCCGTCGTCCACGAGCTGAACCGGCTCGGCGTCGTCGTCGACCTCTCGCACACCTCCGAGCGCACCCAGCTCGCCGCGCTCGCCGCCACCTCCGCTCCCGTCCTCTACTCCCACTCCGGAGTCGCGGACGTCGCCGCGCATCCGCGCAACGTCTCCGCCCGGGCCCTCGCGGCGCTCGCCGCGAACGGAGGAGTGCTGCAGATCGCCTTCGTCGCGCAGTTCGTCTCGCGCGCCTTCGCCGACTGGTCGGCCGAGGCCGACGCCGCCCGCGCCGGGCTCGGGATCACCACGTCGATGCCCTGGCCCCGCGCCCCCCGCCCCGCCGAGGCGCCCGAGGACGCCGCGCGGGCGAACCGGGCCGCGTTCCCGGTGGCCGAGCCCGCCGCGCTCGCCGCCTTCGAGCAGTGGCGCCGCGCGCATCCGGCGCCGCTCGTCACCGTCGCGCAGGTCGCCGACCACGTCGACGCCGCCCGCGAGGCCGTCGGGTCCCGGCACGTCGGCCTCGGCAGCGACTTCGACGGCGTCGCCGACCTGCCCGAGGGGCTCGGCGACGTCTCGGGCTACCCGCGCCTGCTGGCCGAGCTGGCCGACCGCGGCTGGAGCGACGCGGAGCTGCTCGACCTCGCCGGACGCAACACCCTGCGCGTGCTCCGCGCGGCGGAGGAGGCCGCCGAGACCCCGGAGGACGCGCGCGCCTGAGCGCCTGCGAGGCCCGGATCCCGCCTCCTGGACCCGCGACCCAGGGAACGCTGGCAGGATGTACGGGACGGTCGGTGCGCGAGAGCGCGCCGCACGGACGGCACCGCCCGCTGAGAGCGGCCCCGCCCGGCCCCGTCCCGCACACCTCCACCCGCTCCCGACAGCGCTCACAGCGCCGGAGCGACACATCACCGCGGCCCGACCGGGCGCGCGGTCGGACCCTGAGCCGCGCGCCCGCGTCCAGCCACTCCCTCCCGGAAGAACCGCATGAGAAACGCCAGAACCGCCAAGCCCGCCCGCCACCACCTCGAGCTCCCCAAGCCCAAGCCCCTCGAGAAGGGCGCCATGCGGATCACTCCGCTCGGCGGCCTCGGCGAGATCGGCCGCAACATGACCGTCTTCGAGCACAAGGGCAAGCTGCTCATCGTCGACTGCGGCGTCCTCTTCCCCGAGGAGAACCAGCCCGGCATCGACGTGATCCTCCCCGACTTCGCCGCGATCCGCTCGCGCCTGAAGGACATCGAGGCCATCGTCCTCACCCACGGCCACGAGGACCACATCGGCGGCGTGCCGTACCTCCTCAAGGAGCGCGGCGACATCCCGATCATCGCCTCGACCTTCACCCTCGCGCTGATCAGCGCGAAGCTGCAGGAGCACCGCATCACGCCGCGCACGCGCCCGGTGAAGGAGGGCGACCGGATCGACGCCGGCGTCTTCGACCTCGAGTTCCTCGCCGTGAACCACTCCATCCCGGACGGGCTCGCCGTCGCGATCCGCACCGAGGCCGGCCTCGTGCTGCACACGGGCGACTTCAAGATGGACCAGTTCCCGCTCGACGGGCGCACCACCGACCTCCCCGGCTTCGCGCGCCTCGGCGACGAGGGCGTCGACCTGTTCCTGGTCGACTCCACGAACGCCGACGTCCCCGGCTTCGCGATCTCGGAGGGCGACCTCGCCCCCGCGATCGACCAGGTGTTCCGCACCGCGCCGCGCCGCATCGTCGTGTCCAGCTTCGCGAGCCACGTGCACCGCATCCAGCAGGTCCTCGACGCCGCGCAGCGCCACGGCCGCAAGGTCGCCTTCGTCGGCCGCTCGATGGTCCGCAACATGGGCATCGCCGCCGACCTGGGCTACCTCAAGATCCCGGCCGGCCTCGTCGTCGACATGAAGGTGCTCGAGAAGCTCCCCGCGACCGAGATCGTGATGATCTGCACCGGTTCGCAGGGCGAGCCGATGGCGGCGCTCTCGCGCATGGCCAACAAGGACCACATCATCGACATCGGCCCCGGCGACACCGTGCTGCTGGCCAGCTCGCTGATCCCCGGCAACGAGAACGCGATCTACCGGATCATCAACGCCTTCACCCGCTGGGGCGCCACCGTCGTGCACAAGGGCAACGCCAAGGTGCACGTCTCGGGTCACGCCAGCGCGGGCGAGCTCGCCTACTGCTACAACATCCTGCGCCCCACCGCGGTGCTCCCCGTGCACGGCGAGTGGCGCCACCTCACCGCGAACGCGGCGATCGCGACGCGCACCGGGATCGACGAGAAGGACGTCTTCGTCATCGAGGACGGCGTCTCGATCGACCTGGTGAAGGGCCGTTCGCGCATCAGCGGGCGCATCCCGGCCGACCAGATCCTGGTCGACGGCACCACGATGGGCGTCGCCACCGAGGACGCGATGAACGACCGCATCGTCCTCGCCGAGGAGGGGGCCATCACGGTCCTCGCCATCGCCGACCTCGACCGCGGCACGCTCGGCGAGCCGGTCGAGTTCTTCACCCGCGGCTTCGTCGAGGAGCCGGGCTGGAAGGCCAACGCGAGCAAGGCGATCGACGACGCCGTCCTGCAGGCCGCGGGCAAGCCGGTCGAGCTCGAGGCCATGGAGGCGCTGATCACGCGCACCCTCGGCCGCTGGCTGACCCGCCGCCACCGCCGGAACCCGGTCATCACCACCATCGTCGTCGAGGAGTAGGCGCCTTCCACGCCGCCCTCCGCCTCCGCTACCCCCTGCCCCGCGAGGCGCGGGCGGAGCAGAGTGGGAGGGTCGGCAGGTCGCCGACGCGAAGGGAGAGCGCCATGAGCACCGACCGCACCACGGGTGAGGACACCGAGAAGACCGAGGACCTCCCCGACGGCACCGGGACGGACACCTCCTCCGGTGGCGGCGACACCGACACCGTCTCCGGCGGCGAGCCGGACGAGCCCGCCGAGTAGGGCCGTGAACGACGAAGGGCGGGACCGCGAGGTCCCGCCCTTCGTCGTTCCGCCGATCAGATCAGCGGGCCGTCGCTCTCACTCGAGCGGCGGGTGACCTGCTCGCCGCTGGCCGGGTCGACGGCCGAGCGCGTGGTCGAGACGGCCTGGCGGCGGCGCGTCAGCAGGACCAGCCCGAGGATCAGGCCGACCGCTCCGGCCGCCATGAGGATGTAGCCGACCAGCTTCAGGTCGATCCCGGACACCTGCACGTCCACCGCGAAGGCGAGGACCGCGCCGACGACGAGGAGGAAGATCCCTGCTCCGATGCTCATTGCGTGCTCCTTCTGACTGCCGCCGGAGCGCGCGCGGGAAGCGCGCAGGGGCACCGGCGATCGCCCCACGGTAGACCCCGGGTCCGGCGGCCCCCAGGCCTTCCGGCGGGAGCCTCCGGGGGTGTAGGGCGGAGCCGGGTCAGCGGTCGGAGACGCGGAGCATCACGCGGGTGCGGTCGGCCCGGGTGACCAGGCCCTCGATCAGGAGGAACACGCGGTACTCGAGCCGGTACTTCGCCAGGAACACGCGGCCCAGGCGCTCGACCTCGCCGGGGTCGGCGTCGATCTCCGCGGCGGCCTCGACCGGCACCGCGTAGTCGGAGACGCGGCCGCGGCGGTCGCACGGGACGAGGGTCACCCGCGCGTCGTTGCGGAGGCGCTTCACCTTGCCGCTGCGGCGGGGAGTGGTGACGATCAGCTCGTCGCCGTCGCGGGCGATCCAGACCGGGGTCGAGACGGCGTCCCCGGACTTCCGGAACGTGGTGAGCGAGACGAAGCGCTCGTCGGCGAGAGCGGTGAGGTCCTGGGAGAGGGGCATGTCCGAAGTAGAGCGGCCGGGAGCGGTCACCGCAAGCCTCCGTGGCACCTCGATCCGCCCCCGTAGGGTGGAGTGATGACCGACGCGACGCCTCTGATCGGCCCGACCGAGGCGCCCGATCTGCACGTGATGACCTACAACATCCGCCGCCGCATGCCGCGCCTCACCTCCCGCGCCGTCGACCAGTGGGACCGGCGCCGCCCGCTCGTCCAGCGGGTGCTGGAGCAGGAGCGCCCCTCGATCCTCGCCGTGCAGGAGGCGCTGCCGGACCAGTCGGCCGCCGTGCACGAGGCGCTGGGCTCCTCCTTCGAGGCGATGGGCTTCGGCCGGGACGCGGACCGCGGCGGCGAGCGCGTGATGCTCTTCGTCGACCGCAGCCGCTACGCCGTCCGGCACTGGACCCAGATCGCCCTCTCGGACACCCCGGACGTCGCCGGCTCGCGCAGCTGGGGCAACCGCATCCCGCGCACCGCCGTGATCGCGGAGCTGACCGATCACGCGACCAGCCGCGAGCTCACCGTGGTCTCGACCCACTTCGACCACATCTCGCGGCGCTCGCGCCAGCGCTCCGCCGAGCTGATCGCCCGCCGCGTCCTCGAGCTCGGACGCCCCGCGATCGTGATGGGCGACACCAACACCGACGTCGACACCGTCCCCTACCGGACGATCCTCGAGGAGGGCCGCCTCGCGGACGCGTGGGAGACGGCGGAGAAGCACCTCACCCACTCGTGGAGCACCTTCTCGAACTACCGCGCGCCGGCGCCGGGCAAGCGGATCGACTGGCTGCTCGTCAGCGAGGGCGCCTTCGAGGTCGTCTCCGCGGGGATCAACGCCGTCCGCTACGGGGGAGCGGCGCCCTCCGACCACGAGCCGGTCCAGGCCGTGCTGCGCTTCACGAACCCGTGAGCGGCTCCGCCCTCGTCGAGACCTTCCTCGAGCCCCCGCGCACCCGCGGGGAGTGGACGGCCGACGGCATCCGCGCGATCGGGGCGGCGAGCATCGTGGCGGCCGCGATCGGCTGGGACCTGGTGGATGTGGCGGTGCTCGCGCTCGCGGCGATCGGGCTGGTTCTGCCGCGCTTCCTCGGCATCCGTCCGGCGCTCGACGCCCTCTTCGGGCTCGCGCTGCTCGTGGCGTCCTGGAGCAGCGTCCTCGGCCTGTACGAGGCGTGGCCGCAGTGGGACCTGGTCGTGCACTGCGTGCTCAACGGGCTGATCGCCGCGGTGGCCTACATCGTCGCCGCGCGGGCCGGAGTCGTGCCGGCCGTCGCGGGCGATCGCGGGCCGCTGCTCCCGGCGGTCGTGCTCTGCGCCTGCTTCGGGACGACGGCGGGCGTCCTGTGGGAGTGGGGCGAGTGGGCGGGGCACCGCTTCATCGACTCCTCGATCTTCGTCGGCTACGAGGACACGCTCGGGGATCTCGCCGCCGGTGCGCTGGGCTCGATCCTCGCCGGCGCGCTGATGCGCTTCTGGTCCGCGAAGTCCCGGGTGGTCGGACCGGGCGCCTCGCGCGGCGTCGGAGGTGCGGCGTAGCCTGTCCCGCATGTGCGGCCGCTTCGCGATGGACTCCGAGACCGATGAGCTGATCCGCGAGTTCGTCGCCGCGGGCGGGCGCGCCGAGGACTGGGCGCCCGACTACAGCGTCGCTCCCACCGATGTCGCGCCGATCGTGCGCGAGCGGCTCCACGACGGCGAGCGGGAGCGCGAGCTGGAGCTCGCGTCCTGGGGCTTCACCCCGTCCTGGTCGAAGGGCAGGGGGCCCTCGCCGATCAACGCGCGCCTCGAGTCGGTCGCGACGAACGGCCTGTTCCGCGGGGCGTTCGCCAAGCAGCGCGCGATCGTGCCGATGCGCGGGTACTACGAGTGGGAGACCCGCGCCGACGGCAAGCAGCCCTGGTTCCTGCAGGGCGAGGAGCCGATCCTCGCCGCGGCCGGCCTCTACACGGCCCGCAAGGAGGGCGACGACTGGCGCGTCTCCTTCACGATCATCACCCGCGAGGCGCGCGACGCCTCCGGCGAGGTGCACGACCGGATGCCCGTGTTCCTCACGCCCGACGTGCGCGACTCCTGGCTCGACCCGGCTCCGCTCGCCTCCGCCGAGGAGATGCTCGCCACCCTCGACCGGGCGTCCGTCGCGATGGCCTCGACCGTCACGGCCCACCCGGTCGACCGCCGCGTGAACAACTCCCGCACCGTCGACCGCCGCGACCCGGGCCTGCTGACGCCGATCGCCTGACGCCGCTCGCCTGACAGGCGCGGGACGATCCGCGCGGTCCGCGGAACCTCCGGAAAGGGCGGACGACCGGTGGTGGGTGGACCGGAGAGCACGGGAGGGGCGGAGCCGCGGCCCCGCCCCTCCCGGGCGTCCTACTTCGTGCCGGCGTGACCCGGGAACGGCTTGCCGTTCAGCGAGACCTCGTCGGGGTCGACCTCGACGTCGCCCACGTCGTCCGGGCCGCCCGTGCCGGGCACGGCCTTCACCTCGGCGGAGCCGGAGACCTCGGTGCGGCTCTCCGCCGGATCCGAGTCCTGCTTGGCCTCGGTCTCGCGCTCGCTGCCGGGCGACTCCGAGATGTCCTTCTCGATGGTCTCGCTCTCGGAGGAGGTGGCGGGCGCCGCCCCGTCCGGCTTGCCGATGGTCGAGCCCTGGTCGTCCTGCTCCGTGCGGTCCTGGTCCATGTCGTCGCCTTTCGTCGGGACCTCCGACGCTACGTCGGGGCGCGCGCGGGGGCACCCGCTTGACAGCCCGGCCGGGGGAGGGCGGCGTGCAGGGTCGACGTACTACCCTGGGTCGACGGTCGCACCGGGGGGCGCGGCACACCCGCCGCCGACCGCGAGGAGGACCCGTGGCATCCCACCGGACAGGCGACACCCGCATCGTCGGGACGACGGTCGACGGCCGGTACACGATCGAGGAGCTCATCGGCCGCGGCGGCATGGCCACGGTCTACCGGGCGCGAGACGGCGTCCTCGGCCGCTCCGTCGCGCTGAAGATGTTCGCCCCCGGCATCGACGACGCGCAGGACCTGCAGCGCAAGGCGTCCGAGATCCGGCTGCTCGCGGCGCTCAATCACCCCGCCCTCGTCACCCTCTACGACGCGCACGACGGCGGCGACGACACCAACGGCCAGGCCTACATGGTGATGGAGCTCGCCGAGGGCCCGAGCCTGTCCGAGCGGCTCGCCGAGGGCCCGGTCGCGCCGAACGACGTCGCCTCGATGGCGGGCGACCTCGGCGAGGCCCTGCACACGGTCCATGCGGCCGGAGTCGTGCACCGCGACGTGAAGCCGTCGAACGTGCTGCTCGTCCCGAGCCCGCTGACGAGCCGCGAGTTCCGCCCGAAGCTGGCCGACTTCGGCATCGCCTCCCTCATCGACGCGACGCGGATCACCGCGCCCGGCACCCTCATCGGCACCGCCGCCTACCTCAGCCCCGAGCAGGCGCACGGCGACCCGGTCACCTCGGCGAGCGACATCTACTCCCTCGGCCTGGTGCTCCTGGAGTCGCTGACCGGCCGCCGCCCGTTCACGGGCTCGGCGATCGAGGTCACGCTCGCCCGTCTGCTCCGCGACCCCGAGGTGTCGGAGTCGCTCGGCAGCGGCTGGACCTCGCTCCTGACCGCGATGACGCGGCGCGAGCCCGGCGAGCGTCCCGCCGCGCTGCAGGTGGCGGAGTCGGCGCGCCGCCTGATCGATCCGCGGCGCGACTCCCCGCCGGCGGCCATCGTCGTCCCCGACGTCCCCGCCACCCGGGTGATGTCGACGGAGCCGCTCGCCGAGACCGAGCCGATCACGCGGACGGAGGCGCTCGACCCGACCCGCCGGCTCGCGGCCGACGCGTACCCGGCCACGGAGGCGATCGCTCCGACGCAGCGCTTCACCGCGACCGAGCGGATCGCACCGGCACCGCGGACCGCTCCGGCGCCGCAGACCGCTCCGTCGCCGCGCACGGCTCCGCTCCGCCCCGCGGCGGCCCCTCCGCGGCGCCGCGGCCCGAGCCCGTGGCTGATCGTGCTGGTGCTCGCGCTGGTCGCGGTCGCCGTCGGGCTCGCGATCATCCTGATCGACGGTCCCCAGTCGCCTCTGCCGCAGGTGGACGGCGAGCTGGGCGACCACCTCCGTCAGCTGCGCGAGAGCATCCGCTCGTGAGGGGCCTCCGACTGCGCGCCGCCGGCGCCGTGCTCGCCTCGGTCCTGCTGCTGAGCGGATGCTCCTCCGCGCCGCAGGGCATCGACGAGGGCACCGCCCAGACCCTCGACGACGCGGTGGTGGCCGTCGCCGAGAAGGCCTCGGCCGACGACTACCAGGGCGCTCTCACCGAGCTCGCCTCGCTGCAGTCGGCGCTGGACGCCGCGCTCGCCGAGGACTCCGTCAGCTCCGACCGCGCAGCGACGGTGCAGGCGCAGGTCGACGTCGTCCGCGCCGACCTCGAGGCCCTGATCGCGGGAGCCTCGGAGCCGGCGCCGGCCGAGACCACCGCCCCGGCTCCCGAGGAGACGACCCCGGTCGAGGAGGAGCCGGAGGACACGCCGGCTCCGGTCGAGACCGAGAACGACCCCGCCCCCTCGCCCGAGGAGTCGGAGCCGGAGGAGACGCCGACCGAGCCGGAGGAGCCCGCGGAGGAGACCCCGGCCGCTCCCGGCGACGACGCTCCGGGGAACAGCGGCGACGCTCCGGGGAACAGCGGTGGCGCACCCGGCAACAGCGGGAACGCTCCCGGCAACGGCAACGGCAACGGCAACGGCAACGGCAACGGCAACGGCAACGCGGGCGGCAACGGCAACGGCAACGGCAACGCGGGCGGCAACGGCAACGGCCCCGGCGCTCGCGGTGCGGCGACCGGAGTCGGCGCCCCCGCGGGCAGCGGTGCCGCGCCCGGGGCCGCGAAGGGCCCCGGCGGCCGCTAGAGCGCTACTCCTGCGTCGAGAGCACGGCGAACGCCGCGTCGAGCTCGACGTCCACGTCCGTGCCGTCCTCGCGGGTGACCTCCACCTCGAAGGCGTGGTCGGCGTCGTCGCTGCGCTCGGCCTCGGTGACGGTCCCGGAGCCGACGGCGCCCAGCGCCGCCTCGCTCGCGCGGGCGAGGTCGTCGCCGGTGAGGTCGTCCGGGTCCACGGCGGCCGCGGTCGGGTCGCCGGCAGGCACGCCGTCGTCGCCGGAGCCGGCCTGGAGAGCGCGGTCGTCGGGGTCCACGGACACGACGGCGAAGGAGTCGTCGAGGCGCACCTCGTACTCGAGGCCGGCGCGGTCGGTCAGGTCCAGCTCGTAGCCGGTGGCGCCGTCGTCGTCGCGCTCGGCCGAGGTGACGGTCCCGCCGCCGATCTCGGCGAGCGCTGCCTCGCTCGCGCGGTCCAGGTCGCTGCCGGTGAGGGAGTCGGATCCCTCGAAGCCGTCGGTCGCGGCGTAGGCGATGCCCGTCCCGGCTCCGATCAGCACGACCGCTCCGGCGATCCCGGCGATGATCTTCGTCTTCTTCTGCACGATGGCTCCGTCCCGGCGCCGCTCGTCGACGCCTCCAGCACTCTCGCGGTCGGGCGCTGAAGCAGGCCTGAAGCGCCCGCTCAGCGGACGAGCGGCACCCGCACCTCGACCCGGGCGCCGCCCAGCGCCGAGTCGCCGACGACGACCCGTCCGCCGTGCGCCCGGGCGATCCCGGCGACGATCGCCAGGCCGAGGCCCGAGCCTCCGGCGTCGCGCGCCCGGCCCTCGTCGAGGCGGACGAAGCGCTCGAGCACCCGCTCGCGCTCCGCCGCCGGGATCCCCGGCCCGTCGTCGTCCACCGCGAGCACCGCCTCCGCTCCGTCGATCCGGGTCGAGAGCGCCAGCTGCGAGGAGCGGTGCCGCACCGCGTTGTCGACCAGGTTGCGCAGCGCCCGCGAGAGCAGGGCCTCGTCGGCCACCGCCTGCACGGGCGAGATCCCGCTCGCGTCGACCCGGGCCCCGGAGTCGCGCAGGCGCCGCACCTCGCCGAGGGCGAGGTCGTCGAGGTCCACGGGAGCCGCCGCCACGGCCAGGCGCGCCTCGTCCGCCCGGGCGAGCAGCAGCAGGCCCTCGATCAGCCCGCCGAGCCGCACCGACTCCTCCGCGACCGTCCTCGCCAGCCGGGCGGAGTCGAGCCGGTCCGGGTGCGCGAGCGCCACCTCCGCGGTCTGGCGCAGCGCCGCGACGGGGGAGCGCAGCTCGTGCGAGGCGTCCGAGACGAAGCGCCGCTGCCGCTCCTGCCCGCTCTGCAGCCGATCGAGCATCCGGTTGAGGGTGTGCGCCAGCCGGTCGACCTCGTCGCCGGAGCCGGGAGCGGCGATCCGGCGGTCCAGGGCGGAGGAGGTG
Source organism: Rathayibacter sp. AY1F3 (assembly GCF_002931975.1). Taxonomy (NCBI): domain Bacteria; kingdom Bacillati; phylum Actinomycetota; class Actinomycetes; order Micrococcales; family Microbacteriaceae; genus Rathayibacter; species Rathayibacter sp. AY1F3. The sequence continues at coordinate 56,487 of NZ_PSVF01000018.1, forward strand.
ACCGCCTCGGCCTCCTCGCGCATCCGCTCCACGGGGCGCAGCGCCCGGCCGACGACGACGGCGCACACCACCGCCACCAGCGCGATCAGCAGCGGGACGGCGACCGCGAGCAGCCCGATCGTCGTGGACACCGCCTCCTCGCGGCCCTCGTCGGGCACGCCGACCACGACGAGGGAGTCGTCGTCGAGCTCGCGGGCGGCGACCACCACCGGCCCCTCGTCGTAAACGTCGACCGTGACCGGGTCGTCGCTCTCGGCCAGCGCGAGCGGAGGGAGGTCCTCCGCGTCCTCGCCCGCGGCGGCGACCCGCCCGTCGACCACGAGCTGGACCAGTCCCTCCGAGCCGCGGACGGCTTCCGGGCCGCCCTGCTCGACCAGCGCCGCGACCCGCTCCGCCTCGGCGTCGGCGGCGGAGGCGGCGCTCGAGGCGAGCACGGAGGAGAGGACCAGGACGAAGAGCACGCCCCCGAGGAGCGCGGCGGCGGCCACCACGGCGGTCGCGGCCGCGGTGATGCGGGTCCGCAGGCTCCGGCGGCTCACCCGGCCACCAGCGTGTAGCCCGCCCCGCGCCGGGTGCGGAGGGTGTCGCGGCCGAAGGGCCGGTCGATCTTGTTGCGCAGGGTGCGGACGTAGACCTCGACGATGTTCGGGTCGCCGTCGTAGTCGAAGTCCCAGACGGCTCCGAGGACGTCGCGTTTGGAGACGACCTCGCCCGCCCGCGAGACGAAGTACTCGAGGACGCTGAACTCGCGCGCGGTCAGCGGCACGGCGACTCCGCCCCGCTCGACGGTCCGGGACGCCGGATCCAGCACGAGATCGCCGACGACGCGCACCGTGGGCCGCTCGGCGGCTCCGCGGCGGATGAGGGCGCGCAGCCGCGCGACGAGCACCGGGAACGAGAACGGCTTGGTGAGGTAGTCGTCGGCGCCGGTGTCGAGGGCCTCGACCTGGTCGAGGTCGCCGTCCTTCGCCGTGAGCATCAGGATCGGGGTCCAGTCCTCGGCGGCGCGCAGCCGCTCGCAGACGCGGAAGCCGCTGACGTCCGGGAGCATCAGGTCGAGGACGATGGCGGCGTAGTCGGCCTCCTGCGCGTACCAGAGGGCGTCGGTGCCGGTGGTGGCGGTGTCCACGGCGAAGCCCTCGGCCTCCAGGCCCGTCTCGAGGGCGCGGAGCAGGTTGATCTCGTCGTCGACGACCAGGATGCGGATGGCGGCCTCCCCGGGCTCGGCGCGCGGGGGCCCGCGCGAGCCCAGGCTAGCCGCGGCCCCGCTGAAGCCCGCCTGAAGCGCCGACGGACCACCGCGTCCCGCCGAGGCGCCGGTTCCCCGCCGGGACACCGGCCGGAGCGCGGTGTCCCGGCGGGACGCGCGGCGCCCGGGCGCGGGTCACTCGTCGCGGTCGGTGTACTCGCCCTCGCCCTCGGCGGAGGTGCCCGCGGCGCTGGTGTCGACGTAGCTGCCCTTGTCGGCGGTGCTCTGCTCGTTCACCGAGGTGTCGACGTAGCTGCCCTCGGCCTCGCCGGCGGTGTGCGAGACGCCCTCCGTCGAGGTGTACTCGCCGCCCTCGGTGTCCTCGGTGCTCGTGCCCTCGGCGACGTGACGGCCGTGGCCGGCGGTGTGCTCGTCGTGACCCTCGTGGTGGTCGTGGTGCTCGTGACCCTCGTGGTGCTCGTTGTCGTGGTCGTGGTGGGCCATGGCGGCCTCCTCGCTTCGTCGCGTCGGTGCGCGGTCGGATCGGCCGCGCTCGCTCCGAGACTTCTGCATCGGGGGCGGGGGTGCAAGACGTGGCGGCTGCACATCCGTGCCGCGCAACTCCTACCGGCGCCGGATCCGTCCGCCTAGCCTCCGAGGATGAGCAGACCCCCTCGCACCCGCTGGAGCGTCATCGGCCAGCTCGGCCCTGCCTTCGACGACGGCGGTCCGATGCTGCTGGTCGAGGCCCGATCGGCGTTCGGGCGCCGCCCGATGCACCGCGCCAAGGCGCAGCTGCTGCTGTCGGCGCTCCGCCACCGCGCCCGCGAGCTCGGGGACCGCGCCGAGTACGTCCGCTCCGAGACCTTCGGCGAGGCCCTCGCCGGGCGCGACGACCTCGAGGTGATCGACCCGCCGACCCGCGGCGGCCGCCGCCTCGCCCGCAGGCTCGGCATGAGCGTTCTGCCCAGCCGCGGCTTCATCACGGCCGAGGAGGACTTCCGCGAGTGGGCGCTCTCCCGCTCGGGCAAGCGCCTGCTGCTGGAGGACTTCTACCGGTGGAGCCGCGAGCGCACCGGCGTCCTGATGCGCGGCGACCAGCCCGAGGGCGGCCGCTGGAACTACGACCACGACAACCGCCAGCCTCCGCCCAAGGGCGCCTCCCGGCTCGGCCTGCCCGACCCGTGGTGGCCGGAGGAGGACGACATCGACGAGGAGGTGCGCGCCGACCTCGCGCGCTGGGAGGCCGAGGGGGCGGTCCGCCTGGTCGGCGCCGACGGTCCGCGCCGCTTCGCCGCGACGCCCGCCGAGGCCGAAGCGGCGCTCGCCGACTTCGTGTCGTCGCGCCTGGGCGACTTCGGGACCTACGAGGACGCGATGCTCTCGGGCGACTGGACGATGGCGCACTCGCTGCTCAGCGCCCCGATGAACCTCGGCGTGCTCGATCCGCGGACGGTCGTCGAGGCGGCCGAGGCGGAGTACGCCGCCGGGGGCGCGCCGATCGCGGCGACGGAGGGGTTCATCCGCCAGATCCTCGGCTGGCGCGACTACGTCTGGAACCTGTTCTGGCACCTCGGGCCGGAGTACCGGAACCGCAGCCGCGCGCTCGGCGCCTCCACACCGCTGCCCGCGGAGCTGCTCGCTCTCGACCCGAGCGGCATCGAGGCGAACTGCCTGCACGAGACGCTCGACGACGTGCACCGGCACGGCTGGGCGCACCACATCCAGCGCCTGATGGTGCTCGGCAACTGGGGACTGCAGCGGGGGTGGGATCCGGCGGAGCTCAACGACTGGTTCGTGGACGTCTTCGTCGACGGCACGGAGTGGGTGATGCCGGCGAACGTGATCGGGATGTCCCAGCACGCCGACGGCGGCGTCGTCGCGACGAAGCCGTACGCCTCGGGCGGCGCCTACATCAACCGGATGTCCGACTACTGCGGCGGCTGCCGCTTCGACCCGAAGGTGCGCCTGGGCGAGAACGCCTGCCCGGTGACCGCCGGGTACTGGGCCTTCCTCGACCGGGCCGAGCCGGTCCTCCGCGGCAACCACCGGATGGCCCAGCCCCTCGCGGGCCTGCGCCGCCTCGCGGACCGCGAAGCGGTGGTCGACCAGGAGCGCCTGCGCGAGACGTACTGACGCGGGGCCGGCGGCGCGCCCGCCGCTACTCCGCGCGCACGAAGCGCGACACGGTGACCGCGACCGTCACCGCGGTCGTCCCGTCCACCGCCGCGAGCCGCGCGTCCAGCGCCTCGGGATCCACGTGGTGGGCACTCGGCCCCATCAGCACCTCGGCGCGCAGCTCGTCGACGCTCATCAGCACCGTCGTGTCGAGCTCGATGCGCTCCTCGAGCGCGAACCCCGCCAGCTGCTCGTCGAGCCGCTCCGCCTTGCCGGCGTCGATGCCGAGCATCCCGAACCGCTCGCGGATCTCGTGCAGGTGCCTCTCGCGCGGAGTGACGACGACGGCGACGCCGCCCAGACGGAGCACCCGCCGCATCTCCGGGGCGTTCCGCGGCGCGAAGACGGTGAGCAGCGCGTCGGCGGAGGCGTCGGCCAGCGGGAGGGGCTGCCAGAGGTCGGCGGTCGCGATCGCCGCCCGGGGGTGCGCGCGGGCGGCGCGGCGGGCGGCCGGGGCCGAGAGGTCCAGGCCCAGCCCGTCCGCCGCCGGATGCGCCTCGAGCACGGCCGCGAGGTACGCCCCGGTGCCGCAGCCGAGGTCGACCACGAGCCGCGCGTCGGCGGGGACGGCCGCGGCGACCGCGTCCTGGATCACCCGGTAGTGGCCGGAGCCGAGCAGGTCGGCGCGGGCCTGCACCATCGCCGCGGTGTCGCCCGAGGTCGCGTGCCTCCCGCGCAGCAGCGAGGCGTAGCCCTGACGCGCGAGGTCGGCGCTGTGCCCGAGGGGGCAGCGGAGCGAGGAGGGGCGGGGGAGCGCGTCGGGGGCGAGCGCGCCGCCGCAGACCGGGCAGGCGAGGGCGGGCAGCACCGTCGATCCGGGTCGGGCGGCCGGATCGAACGCGCTCACTCCGCGCCGGGCGCGCGCGCCCGCATGGCGGTGACCGCCGCGTTCAGCGTCGCGATGGTCGGCACCGCGAACAGCGCCCCGGCGAGCCCGGCCACCTCGAGCCCGGTCGCGACTCCGAGCACCACGGCGAGCGGATGCACCTTCACGGCGGTCCCGAGGATGAGCGGCTGCAGCACGTGCCCCTCGAGCAGGTGCACCAGGATCACGACGCCGACCATCACCAGCGCGGCGACGGGCCCGCTGAACAGCAGAGCGACCAGTGCGGCGAGCGCACCGGTCACGATCGCGCCGAGGATCGGGACGAACGAGCCGAGGAACACCACGATCGCGATCGGCACGACGAGCGGCAGCTGCAGCGCGAGCGCGCCGATGCCGATGCCGACCGCATTGATCCCGGCGACGCCGAGCTGCGCGATCACGAACTGGCTGAGGGTCCGCCAGCCGGCGGCGCCGCCGCGCTCCATCGCGGGGCGCGCGCGGCGGGGGAGGAGGCGGAGGAACCAGTGCCAGATCCGGCGGCCGTCGAGGAGCAGGAAGATCAGCGAGAACAGGGTGAGGAGGGTCCCTGCGAAGACCTCGGCCAGCTGGGAGCCGACGGCGAGGGCGCCGGACGCGATCGTCGACGCCTGCGCGTCGGCCCAGTCGACCGCGCGCTGCGCCCAGTCCGAGAGCTGCACGTCCGAGAACGACAGCGGCGGGCTCCGCAGCCACGCCTCGACGCCGTCGACCGCGTCGAGGGCGCGCTGCCCCACTCCGCTGAAGCCGGAGCGGGACTGCACGACCACCAGCCCGACGAGGCCGGTCAGCAGGAGGAGCATCAGGACGATCGAGACCAGGACCGCGAGCGGGCGGGGGAGCCGCAGGCGCTCGAGCCGGTTCCGCAGCGGAGTGAGGAGCGCGGTGAGCAGCAGCGCGATCAGCACCGGCACGACGATCACGGGCAGCAGCGAGACGAGGCGCACGAGGAGGTAGAGGAGCCCGGCGACGGCGAGGAAGCGCCACGACCAGGCGGCGGCGATCCGCATCCCGGTCGAGACGTCGCCCGAGGCGTCGTCCGGCGAGTCCGCGAGGGCCGGAGCCGGGACCGCTGCCGGGGGAGCGGCGTCCGCAGGCGGGGTCGTCGCCGTGCCGTGTCGCTCGTCGCGCGCTCGCCGTTCCCGCATGACCCCTCCGATCCTCTCGCAGTGTACGGCCGAGCGGCCGTCCGGGACCGGGAGGGAGCCCGGGGGCGCCGCGCCTGGCCGGATCGGGGCGCCGGATGCGCCGGCAGCGGCTCGTCCGGAGGGCGGAACGCGCCGGATCGCGCCGTCTCCGCCCCGTTCCCCGCCTCGGCCGCGGGAGGCCGGTCCGCGCCGGTAGCGTCGCGCGGGTCGATGCCGAGCGAGGAGGGCGACGGATGCTGGAGGCGGTTCTCGCGATCGCCGCGTGGTGCGCGGGCGCGGTGCTCGTCGTCAGCGGCGCCCTGAAGCTCGGCCGCACGGAGCGGTTCCGGGCGAGCCTCGAGGCGCTCGGGGTCCCCCTCCTCCTCCGGCGCCGCGGCTGGTTCGCGGCCGCCTTCCCCGTCGTCGAGATCGCGCTGGGCGCCGCGGCGGTGCTGGCGCCCGCTCCGGCGCACCGTGCCGCCCTCGTGCCGGTGGCGCTCCTCGACGCCGTGTTCCTCGTCGTCGCCGTCCGCGCGGTCCGCGCGACGGAGGACGTCGACTGCGAGTGCTTCGGCGGGCTGGGCTCGGCGCGGATGACCGGACGCACCGTCGCGAGGAACGCGGTGCTGCTCGCGCTCGCGGTCGCCGGGGCCCTCGGCGGGCTCGCTCCGGCCGCGCTGCTCGGCGGCGGCGGTGCCTCGGCGGCGGCGTCCGGGCTCGCCGCCGCTCTCGCCGCGGTCTCGCTCGTGCTGGTGCGCGACCGCCGTGCGGCGTCGACGGCCGCTCGCGTCCGGGCGGCCGCCCGCCTGTCCGCAGCCGACAGGGAGTCCGCGCCGGGGCGCGCGCCCGAGGGCGACCTCTCGGCCGCCGACCTCGCGTTCGTCACGGTGGCCGGCGAGCTCCTGACGCTCGAGGAGCTGTCCCGCCCGGCGACGCACCTCGTCTTCTTCTCGCCCTCGTGCGCCGCCTGCCACGAGCTCGTCGAGCGCTTCCGCTGGTGGCCCCACGGCCTGCGCCCGGCCGAGGAGCTGCTCCCCGTCCTCCTCGGCAGCCGCGAGGACTTCGCGGTGCACGCCGTCTACGGGCCGCTCGTCGACCACGCCCTCTACGATCCGGAGGGCCGCGTCGCCGCCGCCCTCGGCCGAGCGGGGACGCCGGGCCACGTGCTGCTCACGCCCGAGCGTCCGCTCGGCGACGGCTGGACCTCGGGAGCCGCGTCGATCGAGGCACGCGTGCTCCGGCCCGGATTCCTCGCCGAGCTGCAGGCGGGCGGCCCGGACCCGGCTCCGGCGGCCGGCGGCGCGGTACCGGCGGGGTGACGACGGCCGGCGGGCGGAGCGGTGCCGCCGGGCTGTCGACGACCGACCGAGGGCGGCCGGGCTCAGCGGCGCTCGAACTCGCCGGACATCGAGCCGTGCACGGGGTGGGCGGGATCGTCCCCGACGGCGCGGGCAGGATCGTCGATCTCGACGGCGCGGGACGGGGCCTCCTCGTCGCTCGCGTCGAGGCCGAAGCCGTCCTCGAGCAGCTCCTGGGCGATGCGGCTCGAGAGGCCGCTCCTCTCGCCCGGTCCGGGGTCGCTCTCCGGGTCGACGGGGGCGGCGAACGCCTGCTCGAGTCCGGACGCCGGCATCCCGGCGTCGTCGATCGAGTCGGCTCGTCCGTCGGAGGGTCCTCGTGCAGGTCTCGGCATGCGCCCGAGCGTAGAGGACGGGCCCCCGGAGGTCGACGCTCCGTCGCGCACTGCCGGGCCGCCTGCGCGCCGGGTCAGTCGTGCAGCGACCAGGAGTGGGGAGCGACCTGGACGCCGCCGACGGTCGCCGTCTCGTCGCCGATGTTCAGCGCGAGCCGCGCGGTGCGTCCCTCCGGGCCCTCCGCCACGAGCATCACGGCGGTGTTGGAGAGGTCGACCGTGCGGGTGCTCGCGCCGACCAGCCACGGGTTCCGTCGGCGGAACGCGACGACCTCCTGGTGGGCCCGGTAGGCCTCCCCGCCCGGCCACTCGGCGGGATCGGCCGGGAACTCCGGGCGGATCGCGTCGTCGCCGCCGATCCGCTCCTCCTTGACGCCGCGCAGGCCCCGCTCGTCGCCGGAGTAGATGCTCGGCACGCCGGCGACGAAGCCGAGGATCGCCGTGGCGTGGCCGAGGTGGCGCTCGTCGCTGACGGCGCTGGCGATCCGGGTCACGTCGTGGTTGCCGACGAAGGTCAAGGGCAGGAACTCGCGGACGAAGTCGTCGTGGCGCTTCAGGGACCAGGCCAGCTCGAAGAGGTTCGCCTCCTCGAGGGAGTTGCGGACGGCCTTCCAGAGCTCGTACTGCGTGACCGAGTCGAGCCCGGACTCCCGCACGTAGCCGGTGTAGTCGCCGTGGATGACCTCGCCGACGAACCACGCGTCGGGGAAGCGCTGCCGCACCGGGTCGATCGCCGCGTGCCAGGCCGCCGGCGCGACCGCGTACGCCGCGTCGAGCCGCCAGCCGTCGATGCCCCGCTCGAGCCAGTGCGCGAGCACGGAGGACACGTGCTCCGCGACCTCGGGGTTCCCGTTGTCGAGCTCGACCAGGGCGTCGTGCCCCTCGAACACGTCGACGCGGAGGCCGTCGACCTCCTGCGACCGCTCACTGCGGGAGAAGCGCGCCGCCTCGGGGGAGCCCTCGCCGGCCGCGACCGCGGCACGCCACCAGGGGTGCTCCCGTCCCACGTGGTTGAAGACCCCGTCGAGCAGCACCCGGATCCCGCGCTCGCGGCACGCGGCGATCAGCGCGTCGAGGTCGGCCTCGTCGCCGAGGCGGGGATCGACCCGGAAGTGGTCGACCGTGTCGTAGCCGTGGGTGGAGGAGGCGAAGACCGGCCCCAGCAGCAGCCCGTTGCAGCCCAGCGCCAGCAGGTCGTCGAGCCAGGGGAGCAGGGCGCGGAGGCGGTGCTGCGGCTCGTCGTCCGGACCCGGACCCTCCGAGGCGCTCGCCTCGGCGCCCGTGAAGCCGAGCGGGTAGACGTGCCACCAGATCGCCGTCGAGATCCAACCGTCCGTCTGAGCCATCGTGGCCGTCCTCCCGGCCCGCTCGGGCGCGGGCCGCCGTCACTGTAGCGAGGCGGGCTGGACCGGAGCCGCGCCCGCTCACGGGCCGGGCCGCAGGGCGGTGATCCAGGCCAGCACGGCCAGGCCCGCCCGCACCGAGGCGGGAGCCGTGACGGAGCAGATGAGCAGCGCGAGAGCCGCGCAGGCGAGCCCGGCCACCGCGCTCCTCCGCTCGCCCGCCCACCGCAGCGCCCGTACGGACGCGATCACCGCGGCGACCGCCACGGCGACGGCGGGGAGGGCCCAGAGCGGATGCACGGAGGACGCGAGCGCGAGCAGGCCCAGCGCGACCGCGGCGAGGCCGGGCTCGTACGGCCGGCGTGCGGGAGGGTGCCGCCGGGGCGGCCGGGGGAGGGCCGCGTCGGCCGGAGCAGGTGCAGGGAGGAGTGCCGTCGTCGTCATGAGCCGATCCTCGTCAGGCGGCGGACTCTGCGGAGAGGCGATCGGCGGATCGGTGGACGAGAGGCGCCGAGCGCCTCCTGTGGAGGGACCGACCGGCGCGATCGGCGTCGTTCCGGGCGTCTCGGGGCCGGAATCGCCGGAGATCCGGGGCGGGGCTGGTAGGTTACCGACGGTCCGACCGGTTGAGGACGTCCGTCCCCGGCCGAGGACGATCCATCGAAACCAGCTGTTCCGACAGCGAGAACGTCCTGGGAGGACACTCCATGGCTGACAAGTCGCTCAACCGCACCGAGCTCGTCGCGAAGATCGCCGCCGACTCCGGCCAGAGCCAGGCCGCCGTCAACGGCGTCCTCGACTCGCTCTTCACCACCCTCGCCGACTCCGTGTCGAACGACGTGAAGGTCACCATCCCCGGCTGGATCGCCGTCGAGCGCACCTCCCGCGCCGCGCGCACCGGCCGCAACCCGCAGACCGGCGAGACCATCCAGATCGCCGCCGGCCACTCGGTCAAGGTCTCCGCGGGCACCAAGCTCAAGGCCGCCGCGAAGTAGTCGCGCCCTCCGACACGGCCCCGGCACTGCGCCGGGGCCGTCGTCGTCCGCGGACGCGGCCGCCGATCGTCCGCGGACGCGGCTGCCGATCAGCCGCGGAACGTAGGCTGGACCGGTGAATCGAACCGTCCGGATCGTCGGCCCTGCGCTCGTGCTCGTCGCCGCAGCGCTCGTCGCCCTCCTCGCGGCCCTGGCCTTCGGCGGGGGAGCCGCGGCTCCGCTGCTGAACGATCCCGGCCCCGTGGTCCGGTACGGCCTCCCTATCGCCAAGCTGGCCGTCAATCTCGGCGCCGCGGGGATGATCGGCTCGCTCGTGCTGACGCTGTTCGCGCTGAGCCCCCGCGCCGCCGCCGCCCGCGACGCCCGATCCTCGTCCCGCGCCTCGACCGCTCACGCCTCCTCGCGCGGCGGCCAGTCCTCGCGCGGCGGCCAGTCCTCCTCCCGCGCCGGATCGACGCGCACCGCGGTCGCCCCCGCGCGCCCCGCGCCCGCCGAGGCCGCGCCCGAGCCGCGCACCGAGTTCTCGATCGCCCTCGACGTCGCCGCCGCCAGCGCCGCCTTCTTCGCGGCGGCCAGCGCGGTGACCGGGTTCCTCACCTTCCTCAACGTCACGCAGACGCCCCTGAGCCTCGACCGCGACTTCGGCACCAAGCTCAGCTACTTCATCGGCAGCATCGAGGTCGGCCAGGCCTGGCTCATCACGACCCTGCTCGCGGCCGTCGTCACCGTCCTCTGCTTCGCCGTCCGCAACCAGACCGCGCTCGTCTTCGTCACGGGCCTGGCCCTGCTCACGCTGCTGCCGATGGCGCAGCAGGGGCACGCGGCCGGAGCGAGCGGGCACGACGCCGCCGTCACGGCGCTGGGCCTCCACCTCGTCTTCGCGGCGATCTGGCTGGGCGGCCTCATCACCGTCGTCGCCCTGCGGCCCCTGCTCGGCGGCTCCCGCCTGCTGCCCGTGATCGAGCGCTACTCCAGCCTCGCGCTCGTGAGCTTCGTCGTGGTCGCGGCGTCCGGGTACGTCAGCGCCGAGCTCCGGCTCGCCACTCTCGACAACCTGCTGACCGGCTACGGGATCCTCGTGCTGGTCAAGGTCGCGGCGCTGGTCGCGCTGGGCCTGTTCGGCGTTCTGCAGCGCCGCTACCTCATCGAGCGGATGCGGAAGGCCGGCGGTGTCGGCGGCCGCAGCTTCTGGTGGCTCGTCGGCGCCGAGATCGCCTTCATGGGGATCGCGTCCGGAGTCGCCGCGGCTCTCGCGCGCACAGCGACCCCGGTCGACCAGATCGCCGCGAGCCAGCTCACGGATCCGACCCCGGCCCAGCTGCTGACGGGCGAGCCCCTGCCGCCGCCAGCGAGCGCGATGAACTTCCTCACGCTCTGGAACATCGACCTGGTCTGGCTCCTGGTCTGCTCCTTCGCCATCGCGTTCTACGTCGCCGGAGTGGTGCGCCTGCACCGCCGCGGCGACCGCTGGCCCCTGCACCGCACGATCCTCTGGATCGCGGGCATGCTCCTCCTGGCCTACATCACGAACGGCGGGGTGAACGCGTACGAGAAGTACCTGTTCAGCGCCCACATGCTCTCGCACATGGTCCTCACCATGGCGGTGCCGCTGCTGCTCGTCCCGGCGGCACCGGTCACGCTCATCGCCCGCGCCGCCGCCCGCCGCACCGACGGCTCCCGCGGTGCCCGCGAGTGGGTGCTGCTCGCCGTGCACTCGCGCTTCGCCACCGCGATCTCGCACCCGATCGTCGCCGCGCTGCTGTTCGTCGGGTCGCTCTGGGGCTTCTACTACTCCCCGCTGTTCCGCTGGGCCACCACGGACCACATCGGCCACGAGTGGATGATCGTCCACTTCCTGATCACCGGCTACCTCTTCGTCAGCGTCCTGATCGGAGTGGACCCGAGCGTGCACCGCGTGCCCTACGCGATGCGCCTCCTGCTGCTGCTGGGCACCATGGCGTTCCACGCCTTCTTCGGCCTCGCGCTGATGACGGGGGAGGGGCTGCTCCTGGCCGACTGGTACGGAGCGATGGGCTGGGGCACCTCCGCGCTCGCCGATCAGCAGGCGGCCGGCGGTATCGCGTGGAGCATCGGCGAGATCCCCACCCTCGCGCTCGCGATCGTCGTCGCGATGATGTGGAGCCGCTCCGACGCCCGCGAGACCAAGCGCCGCGACCGCCAGGCCGACCGCACCGGAGAGGCCGAGCTCACGGCCTACAACGACCGCCTGGCCGCCCTCCAGAAGCGCGGCTGATCCGCGCCCGGGCCCCGGGGTCCCGGCGGCCCGCGGGTACAGTGGAGCGGTGACTCAGCCGACCCTCTCCGACGAGCAGCAGCGGGTCTTCGACCTCATCGAGAACACGCGCGAGCACCTGTTCGTCACGGGTCGCGCGGGCACGGGCAAGTCCACCCTGCTCAACCACCTGAGCTGGAACACCGACAAGCAGATCGTCATCTGCGCCCCCACCGGCGTCGCCGCGCTGAACGTCGGCGGCCAGACCATCCACTCGCTCTTCCGACTGCCGATCGGCGTCATCGCCGACTCCGACCTCGACCAGCCGCCCGAGCTGCGCAAGCTCCTCAACACCATCGACACGCTCGTCATCGACGAGATCTCCATGGTCAACGCCGACCTGCTCGACGGGATCGACCGCAGCCTCCGGCAGGCGCGGCAGCGGCGCTCCGAGCCGTTCGGGGGCGTGCAGGTCGTCCTCTTCGGCGACCCGTTCCAGCTCGCACCCGTTCCCGGCGATCCGGAGGAGCGCGCCTACTTCGCCGACCGCTACCGCTCGCTGTGGTTCTTCGACGCTCTCGTCTGGCAGGAGGCGCCGCTGCGGATCGTCGAGCTCGGCCGGATCCACCGGCAGAGCGACGAGCGCTTCAAGTGGATGCTCAACGCGGTCCGCTTCGGCATGGTGACGAAGGAGATCGCCGACGTGCTGAACGCGGCGGGCGCGCGGACGCCTCCGGCCGACGACGCGATCACGCTCGCGACCCGCAACGACACGGTCAACCGCATCAACCAGGCGGCGCTCGCGCGGCTGAAGGGCCCGCTGAAGACCGCGTCGGCCGAGATCAGCGGCGACTTCGGCGGGCGCGCCTATCCCGCGGACCAGAACCTCGAGCTCAAGATCGGCGCGCACGTGATGTTCCTGCGCAACGACTCCGAGCAGCGCTGGGTGAACGGCACGATCGGCCGGGTGACGAAGGTCGCGGGGACGGTCTGGGTCGAGGTGGACGGCGAGGTCCACGAGGTCGAGCCCGCGACCTGGGAGCGCTACCGCTACTCCTACTCCGCCGCGACGAAGAAGCTCACCCGCGAGATCGTCGCCGAGTTCGCGCAGTTCCCGCTCCGCCTGGCGTGGGCGGTCACGATCCACAAGTCGCAGGGCAAGACCTACGACTCCGCCGTGGTCGACCTCGGGCAGCGCGCCTTCGCCCCCGGGCAGACCTACGTGGCGCTCAGCCGCATCACGAGCCTCGAGGGGCTCTACCTGACGCGGCCGCTCCGGCCGAGCGACATCATCGTCGACAAGGACGTGCTGCGCTTCATGTCCGAACGGCGAGCCGAGCCGGCCGCCGTCGCGGAGGCGTCCGCGGACTGACGCCCCGCGGAGGACGTGGGAGCAGGGGCCTCAGGCCGCCGCGCAGGTCCGGGCGAGATCGCGGAACAGCTCCGTCGTCAGCCGGTACGCCTCCGCGACCTCCGCGATGACCCGCTCGCGCTCCTCCTCGTCCCAGCCCGCGGCGTCGAGCTGCTCGCGGTAGGTGGCGCGGAAGGCCGACGGTGCGGCGATCTCGCCGAAGAGGAAGAAGCCGACGCCGTTGGTCTCGAAGCCGAACCGCCGCTGCAGCAGCCCGCGGACGATCGCGCAGCCGGAGAGGTCGCCGAGGTAGCGCGTGTAGTGGTGGGCGACGAAGCCGCCGCTCCAGCCCGCGGCCACGGTGCGGATCCGGTCGACGTAGGCGCTGGTCGAGGGCAGCGGGCGGATGCGCTCCCGCCAGTCCTCACCGACGAGGAAGCGCAGGTCCTCCGCGATCGCGGGGAGCCGGGTGAGCTTGGCCGAGAGGAAGGGCTCCGCGACCGGATCGCCGGCCATGTCCTCCGCCACGGCCTCGAGGGCCTCGTAGACGAAGTAGTGCTGCGAGATGAGCGCGATGTAGTCGTCGCGGCTGCCGGAGCCGGTCATCAGCGAGGTCATGAAGGCGGCGCCCTCGTCGTCCGCGCCGGACTGCCCGATGCGCAGGCGCAGGGCCTCGGAGAACGGGATGACGTTCGACACGGTGGCCTCCCTCGGCGACTGAGGTCTGCCTTACCTTAGCCGAGCGGGGCCGCCGGGACCAGAGGGCGTCAGTGCCCGTGTCCGCCGTCGACGACGGAGTGCATCATCCCGCCCATGTCGCCCGACCCGCCCGAGGAGGCGGCCATGGCGGGGGTGGCGAGGGCGGAGACGGTGAGCGCGCCGGCCAGGAGTCCGACGAGAGCTCGCGACGGCGAGACGGCCTTCTCCTCGACGCGCGGAGAGCGGAGCGAGACGGCCACCACGGCGACCGCGATCAGCTGGAGGACCGCGGCCGCCAGCGCGGGGAGGGTCTCGGCGAGTGCGCCGAGGGCCAGAGCGAGGGTGAACGCCGCGAGGGAGGCGACCGCGACGACCAGCGCGGAGCGCGGCACGACGATCCGGCCGCGTGCCAGGACGAGGACCGCCCAGAGGATCTCGACAGCACCGAGCACTCCGATCACCGGGGCCTGCACGCCCTCGCCGCCGGCGGCGAGCGAGAGGTGGACGAGCCCGGCGCCGAGTCCGGCGAAAGCGGCGTTGCATCGGGCCACGGTGGTCATGGCGGCTCCTTCGCTGGATCGGGGAAGAAGAGGAGGCCCCGGATCGACACACCGCATCGTGTCGTCCGGGGCCGTTCAGTCCGTCCGCCGCGGAAAACGGCGGGCCCACGGCGGACGGAGTAGAGGGGGGCGGCGGGTGCCGCCCGGGTCAGGCGGTCGCGGCGGTGCGAGTCCTCGCCGTCTTCTCGGTGCCGAGTCCGACTCCCAGGAGCACCAGCGCGCTGGCCAGGTGCAGGAAGTGGTCGGCGGTGTTCAGCGCCAGCACGTTCAGGGCGGTGTCGACCAGGAAGAAGCCGACGATGCCGAGCAGCAGGTACACCGCTCCGACGGTCACGTTGACGGTCTTCGCCGCGGCGACGGTCGACAGGCCCGCGATCAGCAGCGCGCCTCCGATGAGCAGGTGGGCGATGTTGTGCAGCGGGTTCACCTCGAAGACGCCGAGCAGGAGCCCGCCTTCGGTCGAGAGGAACTGCACGCCTCCGGTCACGACGAAGCCGAGGAGCCCGACGACGACGTAGACGGCTCCGAAGAGAGTCGCCAGCAGTCGATTGGGGGATCTGCGCATGGTCTCTTACCTCCTTCGAGCAGCGCCTCTGCGCTGTACTCCCTCTCTTCGTAACCCGGCGCCTGCCGGTTTGGGAACGGGGTGGACTCCGCCGGTCACGGTCAGGACACGAATCGCGATCGCGCGCTCAGCGGCCCTCTCCGGCCCGACGGAGCCCCCGTACAGTGGTGCCGTTCGCAGACGACGGGGGAGTCGCACGGCATGGGATCTCGCAGACGGACGCGGACGGGACTGCTCGTCGTCCCGGTCCTCGTGCTCGCACTGGCCGGCTGCACGCCCGCCGCCGCCTCGCGCGTGGCGGAGGCTCCCGCGCAGGCGGCGTCGGAGGAGCTCGCCTCCGCCCTGTCGGGGTTCCTCGACGAGACGGTCGGCGTCGCCGGCGCGACCGGAGCGGTCGCCGGGGTCTGGTCGCCATGGGGCGGCAGCTGGGAGGGCGCGGTCGGCTGGGAGTCGGACGAGCGCACCACCGCCCTCACCACCGACGCGCACCTGCGGCTCGGCACCGGCGGCACCGAGGCGATGACCTGCGACGTGGTCCTCGCCCTCGCCGACTCCGGCCGGGTCGACCTCGACGCCGACGTCGGCGAGACGCTGCGCTCCCTGCCCGGCATCGACGGCCTCACGCTGCGCGAGCTCTGCGCGCACACCTCCGGCCTGGCCGACTTCCGCTCGGCGCTCTGGCCGACCGTGCTCCAGAACCCCCCGCGGCAGTGGCCGACGCTCGAGCTGCTCGCCGCGGCCCAGGTGCGCGGCGCCTCGGCCGAGCCCGGAGCGGCGTGGTCCGACTCCGCCACCGGTCCGCTGCTCGCCGGCATCGTCGCCGCGCAGGTGACCGGTCGGAGCATCGGGGAGCTCTACGACCAGTACGTGGTGCCGCGGTACGGGCTGCGCAGCACGGAGCTGCCCGGCGCCTCCGAGGTCGACCTGCCCGCTCCGTCCCCCCGCGGCTACGCGGTCGCGCTGGACCCGGCGACCGGGGAGAAGCGCTGCGACGTGCGCCTCGACGTCACCGCCGCGTCCCCGTCCGCGCTCGGCGCCGCGGGCGGGGCGCTGACCGATCTGGAGGACCTCCGGCGGCTGGCGACGGGTCTCGCGGCCGATCCCGCGGGCGACGCCATGTGGCAGGACCCGGTCGTCCAGGGCCAGGGCCGCGCCGACTACCTCCGCGCCGGGCTCGGCGGGCACGAGGCGGGACCCCTCCGCGGCTTCTCGGGCCTCGCGCCCGGCTTCGTCACCGCGGCCTACTCCGACCCGGTCTCGGGCCTGACCGTGGCCGTCTCGATCAACAGCTCGACGCCCGGCGGCGACTTCGCCGCAACGGTCGCCCGCACCCTGGCCGCCATCGCGGTCGAGCAGGGAGCCGCGGCGGGAGCCGAGGGCCTGCCCCGGCTCCCGTGGACGGCCGACGGCGAGCGCGGCGCCGTGCAGGGGACCCCGACGCGCTGCTGATCCGGCGGCGCCCTACTCTGGTGCCATGCCGATCACTCCCGACACCAAGGACTGGACCTGGGTCCTCGAGCGCCCCTGCCTCGAGTGCGGTTTCGACGCCTCGCTCGTCGACGCCGACGAGGTCGCCGAGCTCATCCGCGAGAACGCCGCCGCCTGGCCCTACGTGCTCGACCGCGACGACGCGGCGGGCCGGCCCGACGACGAGACCTGGTCGCCGCTCGAGTACGCCGCGCACGTGCGCGACGTGCACCGCATCTACCGCACCCGCGTGCAGCTGATGCTCGCCGGCGACGACCCGCTCTACCCCAACTGGGACCAGGACGTCACCGCCGTGGAGGAGCGCTACGACCAGCAGGACCCCGCGACGGTCGGCCGCGAGCTGGTCGAGGCGGCCGAGCGCATCGCCGAGGTGTTCGACTCCGTCGCCGGCGCCCAGTGGCAGCGCCGAGGCCGCCGCAGCGACGGCGCGGCGTTCACGGTCGACACGATCGCCCGCTACTACCTGCACGACGTCCAGCACCACCTGCACGACGTGCAGGGCTGAGCTCAGGTGTCGATGAGCTGTGGATTGAGGAACGAGAGCGTCCGCGCGTAGGCGAGCGCCGCGGAGGCGGGGCTGACCGCGTCGCGCAGGTTGCCGTTCGCGAAGTGCCGCTGCGTGTCCGGGTAGGTGTGCGCCGTGACCGGCGTCCCCGACTCCTTCAGCCGTCCGACGAACGACTCCGGGTCGTCGCCCGCGGGCCACTCGTCGCTCTGCGCGTAGTGCAGGAGGGTGGGGCACGGGACCAGCACGTGCTCCTCCGCACCGAGGGTGGCGTAGTACGCGACCACCGCGTCCACGAGCCCGGTGCCCGCGGCGAGCAGCCCGAGGCGGCCGCCGAAGCCGAAGCCGATGACGGCGCTGCGCGGTGCCCCGGCCGCGACTCCGGTGCCGACCGCCTCGGCGACAGCGGCGAGGGTGCGGTCCTGCGCGGCCATCGCGGCGAGGTCGCGCGCGTCCTCCGGGGCGAGCGTGGCCCAGCCGTCGTAGAGGTCGGGCACGAGCACGTGGTAGCCGTGCTTCGCCACGGCCTCGGCGAACGGCTCCAGCCACGGCAGGCGCCCGAAGACGTCGTGCAGCACGACCACCACGGGCCGGCCGGGGTGCCCGTACTCGAGGGCGACGCCCGGCGACGGGATCTGGACGAGCTCTGTCACCCCTCCACCCTGCCCTCTGCGTCCCGCGATCCCGCGCGCTGCCACTGATCCGCCCGGCGTGTCGCGTCGGAACGCCGCTCGGGCGCCTCACCGCTCCGCGCGGCCGTGCGGCTCCAGCGGCAGGACGACCTGCTCGCGCAGGTGCTCGTAGACGACTGAGGTGCGCACGTCGGCGACCTCGCGGCGCTGCGTCAGCTCGTCGATGACGAAGGCGTAGAGGTCCTGGTTGTCGCGGACGGCGACGTGGATGATGAAGTCCTCCGAGCCGGAGGTGACGAACACGCCGACCGTCTCGTCGAGGCCGGCGACCCAGTCGCGGAAGGCCTCGATGATCTCGCGCGACGGCGGACGGATGCGGACCGCGATCAGCGCCTGCACGCCGCGCCCGAGGGCCGCGAAGTCGAGGGTGAGCGTCGCGCCGGTGATGACGCCGCGGCGCCGGAGGCTCCTCGTTCGGTCGAGGGCGGTGGTGGGCGAGACGTGCACGGCGGCTGCGAGGTCCCGGTTCGTGATCCGTGCATCCGACTGCAGGACCTGCAGGATCCGGACGTCGAGTTCGTCGAGTGCCGCTCCTGGGCCGTTCTGCTGGTCGTTCATACGGAGATCCTGCCGCAGGGGACCCCTCCTGCCTACTCTTCGTGACGTCACTTCGCACGAACCGAGGAGCAGCATGACCATCCCCGCCCCCGACGCCGTCGGCTTCCACCCCGACGAGATCGACACCGCCGCGCCCACCCGCTCGGCCCGCCTCAAGTGGGTGGTCGTCGTCGACGAGTCCCTCCCCGCCGGCCGCGCCGTGAACGCCGCGATCTGCGTGGGCGCCGCGACGGCCGCGCACGTCGCGGGACTGCTCGGACCGAGCCCCGCCGACGCGTCCGGATCGCTGCATCCCGGTCTGCCGTGGGCCGGCTGCACGGTCCTCGCCGCCGACGCGGCCACCCTGCTCGCGATCCGCGCCAAGGCCGAGGCGCACGACAGGACGTTCGTCGCCGACATGCCCGCATCCGCGCAGGCCACCCGGGTGTACGACGAGTACCGGGAGGCGGTCGCGGCGAGCGGCTCCGACGAGCTGCAGTACCTCGCGGTCAGCCTGGTGGGGCCGAGGAACCGGATCGACAGGATCGTCGGGCGGCTGCCGCTGCTGGGCTGACGGACACCGCGGGGCTGCCGGACGCCGCTGCAGCGCCGGAGGAGGAGCCGCTCGCATCGGGCCGGAGGACCGGCCGCAGACGAGGGGGGGGG